>JANNRF010000187.1:0-14903 GCA_031401135.1 Deltaproteobacteria bacterium
GTGCGCCTGCGCCCGCCGCCCGCGTTTCACTTCCAGTACGAGCGCCTGGTGGGCGAGAGCTTCCGCGGGCCCGTGCGCATCGCCGAGGATGGCGAGACGATCAAACTGTGATTTCGTCGCCCGCCGGGAACTCGAACTCGCTGGGCGGGAGCGGCTGCTCGGAGTCATCAGGGATGCCGGGCGTTCGCGGCGCGCGGCGCGGCTCGGGGGGCGCCAGGGGCCGGTCGGCGGCGGCACGCTCGCCGGTGAAACGCCGCCGCTGTTCCGCGTAATAAGCTTCGCCGGGCGCGAGTGCGATCGCTTCGTCGATCGCCGCGATCGCGTCCTTGGCGCGCCCCTGCGCGAAATACACCTCGGCGAGCGTGTCGAGGATCGTGGGTTCGCTGCGGCCCGTAATCAGCACCGCTTCCTCTGCGAGCAGTAGCGCGGCGCTGAGCGCCTGCTTCGTCGGCTTCTCCGAAGTCGCGATCTCCCACGCCAAGTTGTTGGACTCGCCGGGCGAAACCGGCGACTTCCCCAGCTGCGCTTCGGCGCGGCGCGCGAGCGCGTCGGCGGGATTCGCGAGCTGCACTGCCACCGCGCCAAACGCTGCAAGCGCGGCGATGCACGTCGCGACTGCGCCGGCCAGCACGAGCCTTCGCGCGCGCTCGCGCATGCAGAGTGCTGCGAGGCCGCCTGCGAGGAAGCCGCCGAGGTGGGCGAGGCCGGCGGTCTCCGGGAACCAACCGGGCAGCAGTTTCGGCAGCCAGCTGTCGAGCGCGACTTGCAATAACAATACGCCGACCAGGATCGCGCGCGGGATGCGCACCGGCGCGGGCACCTCGGCCGGCGCAAAGAACTCGAGCGCGGCGAGAGCGCCGAAAAAGCCGGCGGCGATACCCGAGGCGCCGAGCAGCTCGCTGTAGTGTCCGAACTGGCTGACGAGCATCGTGCCCGCCGCCGCGGCGCCGATCACGAACAGCATTCCTGTTCGCCCAATCGCTCGCTCGAGAAAGCTGCCGGCCACGAGCGCGGCGAGCGCATTGACCGCGAGATGGCCGAAATTCACGTGCAAGAGTTGTGTGGTGGCGTACCGCCAGGATTCGCCGAGTTGAAGGAACTCGGGCCGGTAGATCGCCGCGTCGTAGAAACCCGGGACGAACTCCTGCATCGCGAACGCAAGCACGCTGAGCACGACCAGGATCGGGGCGACGAACGGACGGCGAACCGCCTCGAGCTTGCGATCGAGGCGATCGAAGGCGTCGCGGCGCATTGCGCTATCGGGCAGCGCATCGATGCGAGCGAGCAGCGCCTGTGCGAGCCCCGTGGCGACCGCGCCCCCGCCCAGCAGCGCGCGGTTCAGCAGCACGACGCCGCGCTGCGTGCCAATCGAGACGACGCGGCGCTCGACGGCAACGTGCGTGATCTCGCGGTATGCGACGAACTCTTCGCCGCTGCCCGGCCAGCGCGGCGCGCGGAATCCGCTGGCGCCGAACTCGATCGCATAATCAGCGCCGTAGGCGAAGTGCTCGTCTGCTGCGCGTTGCGGCGCTTCGCTCTGCGGTTCAGAGGTCATGCGCGCGCAGTGTATGGGCCGATCGCCAGTGCGCCGCGCGCGTGGAGCTTCAGTGCCTCACCGGCACCGCCAGGAAGCGGCTTCGGTAGAGCATGTTCACCAGCGCGAACGCACCGAGGAATCCGAGCGCGGTTCCGATCTGCGTGACACCGAGGAAGGCGTGATCGTCAGTCGTGAGCGAGGGCCAGATCAGCACGTTGCGCTCGATCCAGAAGCCGAGCAGCGAGACGCACGCGATCGTGCCGACGAACCACCAGGTCTTCTTGGGCTTCTGGCCGAGCAGGAACCAGAACGGGATCACCCAGATGCAGATCCACGCCGACAGCGAGACCTTCACCCAGGGTTCGTTGATGCGTTCCCACCAGCCTTCCCAGTACCACGTATCCATTAGGAACTCAGTGCCGAGGCGCGCTTTGAAGAACTGCGTCTCTTCGGGCAGGTTGCCGTACCAGATCACCAGGTACTGCGAGAAGAACAGGTACATCCAGAAGATCGAGAACGCGAAGATCAGCTTGCCGAGATCGTGCAGGCGTTCCTTGGTGATCTCGCCTTCGAGGCCCGGGTGATTACGGTGCAGCACGGCGAGCACGGTCGTAGCCGTCACCGCCGAGAGCAGCCCGCCCCACGCGAAGTACGCGCCGAACAGGTTCGAGTACCAGGTGGGCGTGAGCGACATGATCTGGTCGAAGCACAGGAACGAGTAACCGAACGCGTACGCGAGGATCACAATCGGCGCGAGGTTCTTCAGGCGATTTCGCGCGGCGTCTTTCTCTGCGTCGCTGGCGCCGGGCGTCGCCGTAACGCGCGAGGCGGCGAGGAAGAGCTGCGAGAGCACGGCGAGCAGCACGAGCGCGCCGAGATCCCAGGCGAGCAGCCGCGGCTCGTTCAGCCAGTGCGGCTTCGCCTCGAACACCGGCAGCCACGGATAGATGTGCGTGCGGCCGAGAAACCAATCCGCGAGCGCGAGCACGGGCGTAACAATCGTCCAGGCGCCGAGGCTCTCGGCGAAGCGGCGCACCGGGCCGGGCCACTTGGCGCCGACGATCGTGAAGATGCATGCGAGCACCACGCCGCCCTGGGCGAGCGCGCCGAAGTACAAGTAGTTCACGTGGAACGAACGCCACGCGGTCTCGGCGTCCGTGCGCAGCCCAATCGCGAACAGCGCGAATCCAACCACCGCAACCAGCGCGGCGACGGGCGCGAGCTTCGAGATCGCGCTGGGCCGGATCTCGTCGACGTAAGCGGATGCCTCGCTCACGGCTGGCCCCCATTCTGGAGATGACGCACGTAGTTGACGATGTGCCAGCGATCCTCGGACGGGATCCTCTTGTAGTTAGGCATGCGGTCGCCGCCGACGCGTATCAGGTTGTAGAGGTAGCCGTCGCTTCGGTACGAGGCGGTCACGAGCGGGAACACGCCCGCGAACGGCCCAGGCTTCGTCGCGTTGCTCATGCTGACCGGGCCATCGCCCATTCCCTGCACGCCGTGACAAGTGGTGCAGTAGATCGCGTAGAGCTCTTTCCCGCGCCCGAGCGACTGGAAGCTCACCGGCTGGGCGGGATCCGGTCGCGTCGGATTCACGAACACGCCAACCGCGGCGTCGTACGCCGCCATCGTCTCTTCCGTCATGTTCTCAGGCTTGAGCCGCGGCACCGGCGGCGGCTCGGCGCCCTGCTGCACCGCGCCGTCGGGCGGCATGAACGGGTTGATCTGCGGCTCGCCGGGCTTGTTCTCGTGCTGCACGCGCTCGAACGCCTGCACGGCCTTCTGCCACTTCATCTGCGGGAACCAGTCCTCGCTCCACTGCTCCCAACAACCGACGTTGCCGGAGACGAGCACGAGCGAGAGCGCGAACAGCAGGTGCGCGCGGAGGTGGGGGTTACGACGCCGTAACAAGATTGACCTCCTTCGCGTGGTGGGCGCGCAGGAGGCCGTCGACTTCGGCGACGTCGCGGTCCTTGCAGCACACCGCGAGGCCGAACTCTTCGGCGGAGAAGCGCGCGCTGTAGGCGGCGTCGTGCTTGCCGAACGTGCCGTAGGGCAGGCGGCCGACCACGAGCAGACCGATTAGGGTCGCGAGGCCGCCGAACAGGATCGCGAGCTCGAAGCCGATGATCGTGTAGGTCGGGATCGCGGCGAACGGCTTGCCGCCAATCATCACGGGCCAGTCGTAGGAGGTCCAGATCGGCAGCGCGTAACCGCACACCACGCCGAGCAAGCCGCCGACGAGGGTGAAGTAACGGACCTTGCTCGGCCTGGGATCGATCGCGTCGTCGAGTTCGGGGAACGCCGCGGGCGCGTAGATCTCGAGATCGTCGAAGCCGCGCGCCTTCAGGCGCTTCACCGCCGCGGCGACATCGCCCGGCGCGTCATAGATGCCGACCATCTCCACCATCTCAGTGGGCTCCCTTGGCGTGCGTCCGCGCGTGAATCGCGAGCTCCTTCACCTCGGAGATGGCGATGAAGGGTGCGCCCTTGATGAAGAGCAGAATGAACTGCGCGAAGAACGCGAAGCTGCCGGCGAAGATGATCAGCTCGGGCCAGCTCGGCGTGTAGACGTTCCAGACCGCCGGGTCGTACTCGCGCGAGAGCGAGCCAATAATGATCACGTAGCGCTCGAACCACATGCCGATATTGACGAACGTCGACACCACGAAGATGGTCGGGATGTGGGTGCGAAGTTTTTTGAACCAGAACAACTGCGGGAAGACCACGTTGCAGGTGATCATGATCCAGGTCGAGACCCAATAAGGCCCAGTGAGGCGCAGCCAGAACGCCGTCTGCTCGGGCTCGACCGCGCTGTACCACGCGACGAAGTACTCGATCCCGTAGGCGTAGCCGACGATCCACGACGTCAGTAACAAGAAGCGCGTCATGTTCTCGAAGTGGTAGTCGGTGATGTAGGCCTCGAGCCCGTAGATGCGCCGGAACGGGATCATCACCGTCAGCACCATCGCGAAGCCGGAGAAGATCGCACCGGCCACGAAGTACGGGGCGAAAATGGTCGCGTGCCAGCCGGGCACGATCGACATGGCGAAGTCCCAGGACACGACCGAGTGCACCGAGAGCACCAGCGGCGTCGCGAGCCCTGAGAGGTGCAGCACCGACCGGCTGTGCGCCTTCCACTGGCGCGACGTGCCCTGCCAGCCGAGCGCGAGCGCGGTGTAGATCAGCTTGCGCAGGCCCGTGGCGCGGTCGCGCGCGATCGCGAGATCCGGGATCAGGCCGATGAAGAAGAACACGATCGAGATCGTGGCGTAGGTCGAGATCGCGAAGGTGTCCCACTCGAGCGGCGAGCGAAAGTTCACCCACAGCCCGCGCTGATTCGGGTACGGCAGGATGAAGTACGACTTCCACATGCGGCCGACGTGGATGCCGAGGAACTGCGCGGCCGTGAGCACCGCGAACACCGTCATCGCCTCGGCGCCGCGATTGATCGAGTTGCGCCACTTGGCGCGGACCAGGTAGAGGATCGCGCTGATTAGGGTGCCGGCGTGGGCGATACCGACCCAGAACACGAACGTGACGATGTAGACGCCCCAGAAGATCGGGTGCGTGTAGCCCGCGATGCCGAGGCCGATATAGACCTGATAAACCCAGGTGGCGCCCGCTGCGCCGACGAACAAGAGCGCGATACCGAGCAGCCCTGCCCAGCCGAGCGAGACGCCCTCCATCACCCCGAGCAGGTCGCGGTTGATCTGGGAGTCCGTGGGCTTCGCGACTTGGCGCATCGACTCGGCGACGGAAATGGGAGGCGGCGGCGTCATCGAGGCCCCTTAGACCGCCGGCCCGCGCACGACCTTCGAGAGGTACGTCACGGCGGGCCGAGTGTTGAGTACGTGGAGCGCGTGGTAGCCGCGCTTCGAGTCTGCCTTCACTGAAACCGCGCTCGCGTCGTCGCGCAGGTTGCCGAAGGTGATCGCGTTCGAGGGGCAGGTTTGCTGGCACGCAGTCTGGATCGCGCCTTCGGCGATCACGGCGTCATGCCCACCAGCACTCTTTGCGTCCTGGCGTGCGTACTGGATGCGCTGCACACAGAACGTGCACTTCTCCATCACGCCCTGGCCGCGCACGGTGACGTCGGGGTTCAGCCCGAGTTCCATCGGCGAGGGCCACTTCGTGATCTGGTTGTCGAAGTAGTTATACCGGCGGACCTTGTACGGGCAGTTATTGGCGCAGTACCGCGTGCCGATGCAGCGGTTGTAGATCATGCCGTTGAGGCCTTCCTCGTTGTGGTAGGTCGCGATCACGGGGCAGACCGGCTCGCAGGGAGCGGCGCCGCACTGCTGGCACATGATCGGTGCGTTGCGCACGTCCACGTCGCCGAGCTTCTCGCGGCTCGGCGCGGTCTGGATGCGGCCCATCTCGTTCATGAAATCCGTCTCGCCGTCGCCGATCCAGCGGTCGATGCGCAGCCAGGTCATCGGTCGCACGTTCCGGATCTCGGTTTCGCCCACCACCGGGATGTTGTTCTCGACATAACAAGCCGTGATGCAAGCGCTGCAGCCCGTGCACTTGTCGAGATCGACCGTCATGCCCCAGCGGTACGGGGACTCTTTGATGTTCTTCTCGCCGCGCGCCTTGAAAGTGCGCTCGTACTGCGCGTCGGCGGCGTCCGCAGCGGGGTCGTACTCGGCGCGTATCTCGTGCGGGCCATGGTGCTCGGCGTGCTCTTCGTGGCCGTTCAGCGCCGCGAGCGTCACCGCTTCGCCGAGCTGACGGCCGCGCTTGTTATCGGAGAACTGCAACATCGGCAGCCGGCGATGGCGCCCGGTGTTCGCAACCGCGGCCTTCTCCGTGAGCCACGCCTGCCCGCCCGCTTCGTCGGTCTGCCCCGAGAGCAGCGCCGCGACGTTCACGCCGCGCGCCATCCCCGCCATTCCGACTTCTTCCTTCGAGGCATACCAGCCGACCGTGTGGCCCTGTCCCGTCGGGATCGCGATCACGTCGTCGCGGATGCCGCCGCGCACGTAGGCCGCGATTTCGAGTTCGCCCGCGCTGGTGGTGACTTTGAGAATGTCGCCGGTCTCGGCGCCGAGTTTCGCCGCGGCTCCGACGCTGATCTCCGCCCAGCTTTCCCAGAGCACGTGCGTCACCGGGTCGGGCACTTCTTGCAAGAGGCCGAGCGCCGCGCCGCGGCCATCGCCGAGGGTGATGTGCGGGAACGCGAGCAGCGTGAACTCGCCGGATCCCGCGAGTTCGGGCAGCGCGACATCCGCCTTGCTTGCATCGAAAACTGCGCTCGCTGCAGACGCCGTCGTCTCGAACACGCCGCCGCGCTGAATCGCCGCACGCGCGTCCGTGTCAGCGAAGGCCGCGTTCACGAGCGAGTGGAAGTCGCCCGCGGGCAGCGTCGCCGCGCCAGCGCCGCCGGCTTTGCGCGCGATCGCGAGCAGCGAATCCGCAACGGACTGCGTGTCGTATAGAGGCCGGAAGCTCGGCTGAATCACGCCGCGCACGCCGCTGCGCGGTCGCAGATCGCCCCAGGATTCGAGCGGCGCGTGATCGGGCAACACGAGCTGCGCGAGCGCGCTCGTCTCGTCGGCCGCAGTCGCAAACGACACGAGCAGGCCCACCTTGCTGAGCGCGTCGGCGAAGCCCGTCGCCTTCGGCAGCGAGTACGCGGGGTTGCTGTTGTGCACGAGCAGCACCGAAACCGCGCCGGCCTGCATGCGCTTTGTCAGCGCGAGCACGTCGGCGTACTTGGCGGCGGCGCGCGCATTCGCGATCGCGTCCGGCACCGTCACCGAGCGCCCGATCGCGCCGAGCACCTGATTGAGCACGAGCACCGCGGCGTTCGCGCCGACTGCGCGGCGGCTGGTGACGCCGACGCCCGGCGGCAGCGCGACCGCGCTCTTGGCCTTCGCGAGCGCAGCGCCGAGGCTGCGAATCACGTCCGCGGCGATGTCGGTCTGCGCCGCAGCGGACTCCGCATCGAACCTCGCGAGCGCACCGCCCGGGCTGAGCAGCGCCGCGTGGGAGCTTGCCGCGCCGAGCGCGCGTACCGCCGCGTGCGCGAGCGCGAGGGCGAGCACGCCCTCGGAGCCCGGCTTGGCAGCGAGCCACTGATCCGAGGACGAGGCCGTCAGCGAGAGCCGCGAGCCCACGTACACGAGCCGCGCGCCGCCGTCGTGCGCGTGCGCATCGATGTCGCGCGCTTCCGCCCACTGGCGCTGATGCTCGACCGGCGAAGGCCCGCTCTCGAGCAGCTCAGCGCCGAAATCCAGCACGAGATCCGCGCCAGACAAGTCGAACACGGGCTCGCTCGCAACGCCGAACACGAGCCGCGTCGCCTCGCGCAAAGCCTCGCCGCTGAACGGGATGTAAGTCGTGCGCTTCGCACCAAGCGCCGCCACGACCTGATCGATCACCGCGTTCGCCGTAAAGCCCGGATCCCCGCCCAGCACGTTCACGCCAGCGGGGTTCGCGGCGATCGCCGCTGCGATCTCAGTGATCGCCTCCTCCCAAGAGATGGGAATCAGCGCGCCGGTCGCCGCATCGCGCTTCAGCGGGCCCTTGAAGCGATCCGGCGAGTACGTCCGGCCGATGCTCGCCTGCGCCTTGCTGCACAGCTTGCCGCGGTTCACCGGGTGCTCGGGATTGCCCTCGAGTTTGATCGGCCTGCCTTCGCGCGTCTTCACGATGATCCCGCAGCCGACGGAGCACTCGGTGCACGACGACGCGTAGAAGACGGGGTTGCCGGGTGTGATCTCTTCGGGCTGAACCACGTACGGGATCAGCTGCTCGACCTTCTCAGCGCAGCCGGCCGCCGCAGCGCCCCCTGCGCTCACGCCCACCAGCTTCAAGAAATCTCGACGTGCGATCTCGGCCATTTCTTACGACTCTCCGTTCGCCTTCGGCTCACTGCGCACGGGCTACACCGCTTCGCGGTGTTGGCCCGCTTGCGCTTCACGAGCTGCGTTCGGTCGTTGCGTTGTCTCTCTCTACATCTGCGGTCGCAGCGCGACGATGCACGCTCGTCGGCCGCGTTCGTCCTTCAGTAATGACAGGTCAGGCAGTCCTGCGACGCGCCGTTGTCTCGGTGGCACATCACGCACCAGCCCATCTCGAGCTTTTGCGTCGGCACGCCATAGGGCCACCACTTCGTGTCGGGCGTCATCACGACCTTGTCCATGTCCTCGACGGGGCCGTGGCACGTCTGGCACTGGATGCCGAGATCCCCGCGCCGCATGTGCGCCTGGTGCTGGAACTTCACGTGCTCGGGCAGGCGGTGGATCTGCGTCCACTGGATGGAGCGGCCCTCTCGCCAGTGCTGCTTCAACGTCTGGATGCCGGAGAGCTCGTCGTACTCTGCCGGGAACTGCTCGTGGCAGCCCATGCACAACTCGACGGACGGCACGCCCGCGGCTCGCGAGCGATCGGTGCCGCTGTGGCAGTACAGGCAATCGATCTTCCAGTCGCCAGCGTGGTGCTTGTGGCTGAACGGAATCGCCTGCACCGCGCCCGTCTCGGGATTGGGGTCGAGCGCGCGCGCGTGCGATTCGCATGCGGCCGCGGTCGGGTAGTCCTTGGCGAACTCCTCGGGGATCTCGATCTCGAGGCCGGGGTTCTTCGCCTGCAACGCCTTCAACTCATGCGCCTTGCACACACTGTCCGCGACGAGCGGCTCTTTCGCGAAGGCCGGCTCGCTACCTCCACCGGGCGCGAAGAACAACGCTGCGCCAGCGGCGATCGAGAGTGCGGAGACGAGGACGAAACGTCGGCGAGGGCGATGGCTTCCCATGCGATCTACGAGGCGCCCCCTGCGTGGCGTGAGTTCTCTGCTGCGCGCCGGGCTTCCACTGCGCACGCAGTGCCGCCCCAACGGCGCGCGCTTTCTAGCGCCTTCCATTTGGCAGATCAATGCTGCAACGCTGCGCTTTTCGACGGAATTGAGGCGGGGACGTTCCGTAAGAAAGTTAAGTTGTTCGGAGTGCGCAGGAGAAGCTGATGATCGATTTCTCACCGAGCGAGGAACAGGCGCTCGTCGTCGACACGGTGCGCCAGTTCGCGGAGAAGGAGATCCGCCCCGTCGCGCGCAAGTGCGAAGAGGCGAAGCAGCTGCCGGCCGATGTGCTCGCGCGCGCGCACGAGCTCGGGCTCGTCGCGAATGCGTTGCCCGAGGCGTACGGCGGCGGCGGCGAGCGCAGCGCCGTAACAGGCGCGCTGATCGCGGAGGAACTCGCGTGGGGCGATCTCGCGATCGCGCTGGCCGTGCTCTCGCCCGCGCTCGGCGCATTGCCCATCGCGGACTTCGGCAGCGAGGCGCAGCAGCGCGCCCACTTGCCCGGCTTTCTGGGCAACCGGTTTGCGCCCGGCGCGCTCGCGATCGTCGAGCCGCGCGTGGGCAGCGACGCGTTCCGGCCCGCGACGCTCGCCCGCCGCGCCGGCAGTGAGGCGGGCAGTGATTATGTGATCGACGGCGCGAAGTGCCTCGTACCGTGGCTCGAGGGCGGCACGCACGTGATCGTGACCGCGAGCGAAGGCGCCGAAGCGCGCGCGTTCGTGCTGCCGCGCAGCGCCGCGGGCCTAACCGCTGTGCGCGACGCCACGATGGGCGTCTCGGCGCTGCCGCTCGCGGATCTGACGCTGCGCAGCGTGCGCGTGCCCGAGAGCGCGCGCCTCGCCGCTTTCGACGTGCGCCGCCTGGTCGCGCGCGGGCGCGTCGCGCTGGCTGCGTGCGGTGTCGGCGTCGCGCGCGCCGCGTTCGAGGTAGCGCGCGATTATGCGAAAGAGCGCGAGGCCTTCGGCACGAAGATCGCGCAGAAGCAGGCCATCGCGTTCAAGCTCGCCGACATGGCGATCGAGATCGACGGCGCGCGCCTGCTCACGTGGGAAGCCGCCTGGAAACTCGACCAAGGCGACGACGCGCTACGCGAAGCCACACTCGCGATCAATCAGGTAAAGCGGGTTGCGCTCGAAGCCGCCGACGGCGCGGTGCAAGTGTTTGGCGGCCACGGCTACGTCCGCGACTACCTGCCCGAGTTGCATCTCCGAAATGCGCGCGGCCTCGCCGTGTTCGAGGCCATCGCGCTTGTGTAGGGGCACCCAGCCACGCAGGGGACTTTGGTTGAATTGTTCAGACGACGCCTCTAACTCGCCTATCCAGCCGTGAACAAGTCATCCAACGTCCCCGATCGCCCCGTTCTCGCCTGACCACCGGGCTCCCCGCCACGTAAAGAGGCCGCCATGATCTCCTTCGCCATCACCGACCGCTCCGAGAAAGCGCGCGCTCACTTTCACCGAATGGCCGCCGAACACATGCGCCCGATCTCGCGCAAGTACGACGACCAGGAGCACGATCTCCCCACCGAATGGGTCGACTGGTATTGGCGCACCGGCCGCTTCACGCAGCCCGGCGGCGAAGGCCCGAGCGACGGCTTCGTGCAGGTCTGCATGCAGGCCGAAGAACTCTGCTGGGGCGACGCAGGCCTCTACCTGAGAACTCCCTTCGCCGGCCTCGGCGGCTCCGCGGTTGCCGCCGCCGGCACGCCCGAGCAGAAGAAAAAGTTCCTGGCCGTGTTCTCCGAGCTGAACGCCGAGCCCGCTTGGGGCGCGATGGCGATCACTGAAGCCGGCGCCGGCTCGGACAGCGCCGCGATCCAGACCACCGCCACGCCCGACGGCGATGACTATGTCCTGAACGGCACCAAGATCTTCTGCACCGGCGGCGAAGGCGCCGCGAAGTCGCCCGCGGGCTTCGTCGTGGTCTGGGCGACCGTCGACAAAACAGCCGGCCGCGGCGGCATCAAGGCATTCGTCGTGCCCGCCGGCTCGCCCGGCATGACGCTGGTGGGCCTCGAAAACAAGCTCGGCATTCGCGCCAGCGACACCGCCACACTGCGCTTCGAGAACTGCCGCGTGCCCCGCGCCAACTTGTTGGGGAGCGACAAGATAAGACGTGACGACGACAAGTCCGCCGGCGACAAAGGCTTCAAAGGCGCGATGGCCACCTTCGACGCCAGCCGGCCGATCGTCGCCGCCATGGCCGTCGGCGTCGGCCGCGCTGCGCTCGACTTCGTGAAGGAAGAACTCGCCAAGAGCGGCATCGCCCCGCGCTACGACGCACCGCCCGCCGAGCTCACCGCGATGGAGCGCGACCTCGCCGAGATGGAGGCCGAGCTGCAGACCGCGCGCCTGCTCACCTGGCGTGCGGCGGCGATGATGAACCGCGGCAAACCCAACAGCCTCGAAGCCTCGATGGCCAAAGCCAAAGCCGGCCTCGCCGTCACCAAGATCACCCAGAAGGCCGTCGAGTTGTTGGGGCCGCTCGGCTACTCGAAGAAGCTGCTGGTCGAGAAGTGGATGCGCGACGCCAAGATCAACGACATTTACGAGGGCACGCAGCAGATCAACCAGCTGATCGTCGCGCGCAGGATCCTCGACTATTCGAGCGCGATGCTGCGCTAGCGCAGGGGACGAAAGCAGGCTCGCAAGCGACGTTGGTTGCCACGCAGGGGACGTTGGTCGAATTGTTCAGGCAACGAGTCGATCCCTGCTTGGTAAACGCGAACAAGTCGTCCAACGTCCCCGTTCACCCAGCTGCCCCGATACCACCGGGATTTCACGCAACGAACGAGAGAAAACAAAATGCCCGTCGCCGCCGACCTGCTCGCAATCCTCATCTGCCCCGAGACCAGGCAGCCCGTCGCGCCCGCGACGCCTGCGCAGCTTGCCGCCACTAACAACTCCATCCGCGCCGGCAACGCCTACAACCGCGCCGGCGTGCGCGTCGAGAAGGAACTCACCGAAGCGCTGGTGCGGCAAGACGGCCGCGCGCTGTATCCCGTCGAGGACGGGATCCCGGTGATGCTGGTGGAAGAGTCGATCGCGATTTGAGCGCCCCCTCGGCCGCTTTACCGTCAACGCCGTCGCTGCCATCGGTGACGCCGCGCACGCCGATGTAAGCGCCGCGTTCTCTTCGCGCGCAGCGCGAGTGTGGTTCGAGTCACCGCGCCACGTACACGTCGCCGCCAAGCTGCGCGCTGGCTGGAGGTGTCGATGGAAGCCGTGGCGCGTGAGACGAACTCGTACGAAGCAGAAGCACACGCGCGGGCGCGCGAGCACGCGCTCGTCGCCCTGCACTTGCCTCGCGTGCGCGCGAACGTGAAGCGGCTCGCTCGGCGGCTCCCCGCCGCAGTCGATCGCGACGATCTCGTGCAGAGCGGCGTGCTCGGATTGATCGACGCGGCGCGCCGCTTCGATCCCGCGCGCGGCTGTAGCTTCGAGACTTATTGCGACATCCGGATTCGTGGCGCCGTGCTCGACCAGTTGCGCGCCCTCGACTGGGCGCCGCGCTCGGTGCGCGAGAGCCAGCGCGCGCTCGATTGCGAGCGCCGCGCAATCGAGCAACGCGAGGGCCGCGCCGCCGAATCCGGCGAGTTGGCCGATCAGCTCGGGCTGACGCCGGAGAGCTTCGACGCGTTGCGCTCGCTCTTGCGCGCGGTTTCGCCCCCGCGAACCGATGCAGTTCTCGACGACGAGGGAATCATCCAGGCAGCGCCCTCGCGCCTCTGGGCGGAGAGCGAGGCCACGAATCCGCTGTGCGCCGTAGGCGCCGCGTGCGAGCGCGAAGTGATTGCGGGCGCGATCGCGGCTCTGCCGGAACTGGAGCGCGGCGTCGTGGCGTTGCTCTACTGGAACGAGCTGCTCCCCGAGCAGATCGCGCGCGCGCTCGGTCTCGACGAAAGCCGCGTCCGAAATCTCCACACCCGCGCGCTGCTGAGGCTGCGGGGGCGGCTGAGAGAGCTTTGGGAATAGGGCTCGGTGGGATGCGCGCGCCTTTTGAACGGGCGCGCAGGAAATCTCGCGGCCGGATTCCGGGCGCTAGCGAACCACGGTCCGCATCGCCTCGGCGATCTTCATCGTCTCCGTCGGGCCTTGGGCTTCTTCTCTTTGTGCTGATCCGGGCGTTACGCCCGGCGCCTGAACGGGAGATCGACCATGGAGTTGAGCTTCACCGCCGTTTTCAAGAAAGTGCCGGAGGGCTACATCGCTTTCGTCGAAGAGTTGCCTGGCGCGAACACGCAGGGCGCCACGCTGGCGGAAGCGCGTGAGAGCTTGCGAGAGGCCGTCGAGCTCGTCCTCGACGCGAATCGCGCGCTCGCCCGCGAGGAAGCAAGCGACTCGGACGTCATCCGCGAGCCGCTGAAGATCGCGATCGGGTGAAGCGGCGAGACCTCCTCCGGCACCTCGAGGCGACTGAGCTGCGAGCTGCTCCGTGAGGGTGGACGACACTGGTGTTCGTAAACCGCGCGACGCGAAAGGCTTCGGCGGTTCCGCGGCACCGGGAGATCAACGAGCATCTCGCCCGCAAGATCTGTCGCGACCTCGAGGTGGCCGTCCCCGAGACCCAAACCCGCGAGCGTTAGCCCTTACTGCGCGAACCCGCGCTTCTTCAGCTCGCGCACATACTCCGCGAGCTGCTGATCGCCCGCGATCAGCTCCGCCGTGCGGCGCTCGTAGTCCGCGGCTTCGCGTTCGAGCGGGCCGCGGTCGATCGGGAGATCGAGGTAGCGCGTCGCCTGCTGCACCAGCGCGAGCGTGCCGCGCGCGTTGGGTGTTAGGGGGATGTAGTGCGGCAGCCCGGCCCAGAAGCTGACCGTCTCGAGCCCCGCCTCGGGGTAGACGGCGCCAAGCACGCCGACGATTCCGGTTGGGCCTTCATAACTGCTCGCGCGCAGGCCGAGTTCGTCCATGCGCTCGGGCGGCCAGGCGAAGCCCGTCACGTGGACGGGCAGCGAGTAGACGACGTCGGCGAGAAACGCGCCTAACAGCACCACGCGCGAGACGCGCAGCTGCTTCGCGAGCTTCAGCAGTTCGCCGCACCACGCGCGCCAATGCAGGTGCGGCTCGGGGCCGACGCCGAGCACGAGCTCGGTGCGGCCAGGAATTACGGCGTAGCTGAACTTGAAGCTGGGCCAGGTGACGTGGCGGCGGCCGTCCTCGGATTGCCTGACAACCGGGCGCTGCACCGTGAAGTCGTAGGACTCCTCGCCGTCGATCTCGCCGAGTGGCGCTGCGCCGAGCGCTTCGCCGATGAAGCGCACCGCGCTCGACGCGCAATCGCCCGCGTCGTTCCAGCCTTCGAACGCGAGCAGCAACGCGGGCGCCTCGAGCGCGGGCTCCACTTCGAGGCGGAGTTCGGGGAGGGGCATCGGCGCAGCATTGCAGAAACGGGACGCGGCGGGAATCGACGACGGCTGCGCTCGGGTCTCCGCCCGGCGGGGTTCGCCGAACGACCCCCGAACCGCCGTTTCAGGCTCGCCCTACGTGCGAACAGTCACGCGCATGAACGTCGCCGGAATCGAGGTGGCGCCGTCCGCGCCTTTGTTCTGCGCGTTCGCCA
>JANNRF010000188.1:0-1587 GCA_031401135.1 Deltaproteobacteria bacterium
AGCTCGGCGCCGCTCGCGCGCGCCCAGCAGCGCGCACCGCTCGCGCTGCGGCACGCAACCACCGCGCGTGTTAGGCGTCCGGCCTCTGCGTTCACCGCGTACGCCTCCACCTCCGCCTCGCCCGTGTGTTCTCCTGCGAACGCGCGCTTCGGCATGGCGCGCACTTCGTCCGCGAGGTCCGCGAACGCGAAGCCGCCCTCGGGCGGCGCGCCGCCGTAGACGCCCGCCGCGTGCTTCGAGAAAAAACCGCCGACCGAGCTGACGATTGCGCGCGCGTCGCGATGCTCGCGGAGCCGCGTAACAACCGTCGCGAGAGCGTGCAGCACGTAGCTATTGAAGGGGCCGCCGCCGTAGGTGAGGCCACCCGTGACCGTAAGCGGACGATCGAGCGGTAGGCCGAGCGCCTCGGCAGCGAACTGCACCGCGACGGGGAAGCACGAGTAGAAATCGACGAACGAAGCGGCGCGAGGTTCGAGCTGCGCGAGTCCGCACACGCGCTGGAGGACGAGCGTGAGCGGCGGCTCAGCAGCCAGCGTCTCGCGCTCCGAGACTTGGCGCACGACCACCGCCTCGGCGGCGGCGTGCGGATACACCCAGCGCGATTCGGGGATCCCGAGCCGCCGCGCGCGCTCCGCCGACGTAACAATCAACGCCGCCGCTTGATCGACCACCATATTCGCGACCAGCAGCTTCGTGTACGGCGCCGCGACCCACGGGTTATCAGGGCCCGGCGTCGCGATCTCCTCCGCACTCGGGGCGCGCCTCAGCCACGCATACGGGTTCCCGGCCGCGACGCGCGCGTTGCGCGCCCACAGCTCCGCGATGCGCGTGCGGTGCTGCGCGAGCGAGAGCCCTAAGCGCTTGCGCAGCGCGGTCTCGAACAGTGCGAAGCACGCGGCGGGAGTGGCGACGCCCGCCGTGATGTCGGGGCCCTTCCAATCTGCGGCGGTGAGCTGAACTCCCACGCGTCGATCCGGCGGCGGCCCCTCGGCGCGGCTGCGCAGCGCTTTCGCGCCCGCGCGGCGCAGCTTGCGCGCGCTGTTCTCCGCCTCGCCGCCCGCGATCAGCACCACGTCGCGCTGCCCAGCCGCGATCGCGCGCGCTGCATCCGAGACGAACTGCTGCACCGTCGTGCCGCTGATCGCGCCAAGCACGCTCTCGGCCTTCGCGCCGAAGCGCTCCGCCAGCCACGCGGCGGGGTTCGCGTAATCGCTGAGCCCCTGACACACCGCGATGCTGTCCGCGCCGGCGAGCAACGCGGGCGCGCCCGCATCCAGCGCGGCACCACGCAGCGCGTCCTCCATCAACAGCAACGCCTCGCGCGCCTGCGCAGGCTCCGCCGCGCGCTGCACGATCTGCGCAGCACCAACGATCACAGGAGTGCGATCCGGGACGCGAGTCATGAGCGGGGACGTTCCTCGACGAACGCGTCGAACACCCCAGGGACGTTCCTCGACGAAACGACTCTGCGAGCGTGACGACCATTCGCGCCGCGTGTCGCGGGATTTTCGTCGAGGAACGTCCCGGGGTATTTCGTCGCGTTCGTCGTGGAACGTCCCTCTCGGGCGCGGCTAGCTGCGCCGGGCG
>JANNRF010000189.1:0-17504 GCA_031401135.1 Deltaproteobacteria bacterium
TTCCGCGATACGTGAGATTCGTGAAAGAGTGGCCGATGTCGGCGACCAAGATCCAGAAGTTCAAGTTGCGCGAAGAGATCGCGAACGAGGTGAAGCACTGAGTCGGGAGGAGAACGCTGTGCTCGATGACTACCTCGCGCGGATCGGGCACGACGGCCCGCTGCGGATCGACGCGGAGACGCTCAGCGCGATCCACCGCGCCCACATCACCGCCGTGCCCTATGAGAATCTCGAGATCCAGCTCGGCCGCCGGAACGTGCTCGCGGAGGACGCCTTCGTCGAGAAGATCGTGAAGGGCCGGCGCGGCGGCTGGTGTTACGAGATGAACGGCCTGCTCACGCGGGCCTTACGCGAGGCTGGCTTCTCGGTGAGGCGCGTCGGCGGCGCCGTCGCTCGGGAGATCCTGGGAGAGGGCGCCCTTGGCAATCACATGGTGGGGCTGGTGGATCTCGAGCGCCGCTACGTGGCGGATGTCGGCCTAATGGATGGGCCGCTCGAGCCGTTCCCGCTCGAGGCGCGGAGCTGGCGCGAAGGCCGCCTCGAGTTCCGGCTCGAACGGCTCGAAGACGGCTGGTGGCGCTTCCATAATCATGCCCACGGCCTGGCGCGCAGCTTCGACTTCACCGAGGAGCCGCGCGAGCTCGGTTGGTATCAGGGCATGTGCACCGCCCTCCAGACCCAGGATTTCTCGCCGTTCGTGCAATACGCCTTCGCGAGCCGGCGCTCGGCGAGCGGCTTTCATTCCCTGCGCGACGCAACGCACTTCCACGTGCGCGATGGCGAGCTGACGCAGCGCGAGATCGCGAGCGCGGGCGACTACTGCGCCGTGCTGGCGAACATTCTCGGCACGGACCTCGGCCGCGAATCCGAGACGCTCTGGCGGCGCGTCTCGGAGCGCGCCGCCGAGCGCTCGCGAAAGGCCGCGGCCGAGGGCCAGGAGCGTGCGCAATGAACACGACGAACCAGCCGGTCGCGGTCGTGATCGGAGCGACTTCCAAGTGGCAGGCCGACGGCCGTAACACCAAGCTCGCGCACGGGCGCGCGCTCGATGACAGCGAGTTGCCCGTGGGTGTGCGCTGGGGGGTTGGCGGCGCCGTCGCACAGAAGTTCGCGCGTGAGGGATTCCTTGTCGTGCTCACGACCCGAATCGCGGCGAACGCCGAGGGCCTCCACGCGGCGATCCGCGAACAGGGCGGCGCCTGCATGACGGTCGAGCTCGACCTCGTTTCGGCGGAGTCGATCGCTCGGGCGTTTGCGGCGATTCGCAGCGAAGCAGGCGACCCCGAAGTCGTCGTCTACAACGCGGGCTATCTCGAAGGCCGCGAGCTTCCGCCCGAGCAAGAGCTGCTCGAGTACATGCCGCTCGAAATCTTCGAGACCGCGCAGCACCTCGCGAGCCGCGGGCCGTTCCTAGTCGCCAAAGAAGTGATGCCCGCCATGCGCGCGCGCGGGTCGGGCTCGTTCCTGATCACCAACAACCCGGCGTCGCTGCGCGGCCGCAAGCGGATGACCGGCCAGTCGCTCTACTACCCGCGCGTGATGATGCGCACGCTCGCGCAGGTGCTCACCGAGGAATATTCGGAGCACGGCGTTCACGTCGCGAACGTGATCATCGACGGCCTGATCGATTCGCCCGGGACGCGCGCACTGCCCTTGGCGCAGAAGCGACCCGAGCTCGTGATGAACCCCGTCAAGATCGCCGAGGCGTACTTCTATCTCCACACGCAGGATCGATCCTGCTGGAGCCACGAACTGCAGCTGACGCCGTTCTCCACCAAGCCGAGCTACTAGGCTCTCGCCGCGATCGGCTGCGCGCTCTAGCGCTTCAAGTTGCGTGCGAAGAGCGCGAACAGGCGCTCCCAGTGTCGCTCCGCCGAGGGCTTGTGGTAGATGCCCTCGCGCTGCGGGAAGGCGAAGCCGTGCTCGGCGCCCGGGTACCACTCGATGCGATGCTTCACGCCGGCGGCATGGAGAACGCGCCCGAGCTCCTCGATCTGCTCCTTCGGCGCCCAGCGGTCGATCTCGGCGCAGGCGAGGTAGAGCTCGCCCTTGATGCGCGGCGCGGCGAGATGTGCGGAATCGGGCGCGTCGCTGATTAGGCGCGCGCCGTAGATCGAAGCGGCCGCGGCGAAGCGCTCGGGGTATGCCGCTGCGGCGGCGATGACGAACGGGCCGCTCATGCAGTAGCCGACCACGCCGACCGAACCGGGCCGCACGACCGCCTGTGCGTCTGCGTGAGCGAGTAGCGCCTCGGTGTCGTGCACGATCAGGGTGTTAGAGAGATGGCCCATCATCTCGAACATCCGCTTCATGCCGGCTTCGCTGCGCTCCATCGCGAACTCGCGCGTCCGCCGGTAATACAGGTTGGGCAGCGCCACCCAATACCCGGCCGTCGCGATGCGGCGCGCCATGTCGTGGAGTTCCTCGCGCTTGCCGGGCGCGTCCATGTAAAAGAAGACGGGCGGGAAGGGGCCTCCCTCCTCCGGGTGCGTCACGAACGTGTTCATCGCGCCGTCGCGCGTCTGGATCTCGATCTCGTGCTCGATCATTGCGTGCCCTCCCGCTTCGAGTTCGAGTCTGCTGCCGAGGCGCGCTGCAAGTCCGCGGAGCAAGCTGGGGTCACGCGCCCCTCCGGAAGCCGAAGAGAGCGGCGACGGAATCCCCAACGATCTCGCTTCGCTTGCATGGCGCGCCGGGAGGGGCTCGAACCCCCGACCCCCAGGTTCGAAGCCTGGTGCTCTATCCAGCTGAGCTACCGGCGCGAGCGCGGGCAAGCTAGCGGACTCGCGCGCGGATCGGCGCGCCCTCGCACGCACTCCGCTATCTCCCGCGCACGCCGCGGCGCCGATCAGGCGCCCGCACCTGAACCGCGGAGTCGAAGCTTTTGGCCAGCACCGTCGCTTCCGCGCAACCGAGCTTGTTCTTCCGCCTAATCCCCGCGCTCGATTCGCTGCGCAATTACTCGCGCGCCGACGCACGCGGCGATCTGGTGGCGGGCCTCACGGTCGCGACGGTCGCGGTGCCGCAGGCAATGGCGTACGCGCTTGTGGCGGGGCTGCCGGTCGAGTACGGGCTCTACACGGCGATCGTAATGACTGCGGTTGGCGCGGTGTTCGATTCGTCGCGCCAGCTGATCAACGGGCCCACCAACGCGATCTCGATCGCGGTGCTGAGCGCGATCGCGGTCGTGGCTCCCGAGCGGCGCCTCGAGGCCGCGATCCTGCTCGCGTTCCTGGTGGGCTCGATTCAGCTCGGCATCACGCTGCTCCGGCTCGGCGATCTCACGCGTTACATCTCGCACTCGGTGATCGTGGGTTTCACGCTCGGCGCTGGCAGCCTGCTCGTGCTCGATCAGGTGAAGAACCTGCTCGGCATGGCCGCTGTCGGCGACATGCACGCGCCCTTCCTGCTGCGCTTCTGGCGCTCGCTGACAGAAGGCGGTGGCGTTCATGCCCCGACCGCTGCGGTCGGCCTTGGCACGGTCGCGGTGTTATTGGCGATCCGCTTCCTGAAGCAAAAGCTCGGCTGGCGCCTGCTGCCTGACCTAATGATCGTCGTTGCGCTCATGGCGTGGGTCGTCGCGCAGCTCGGGCTCGACGCGCAGGGCGTGCGCGTGATCGGCGAGATCCCACGCAAGCTGCCGGCCTTCGGCGCGCCGCTGTTCGACCCGGCGCTCGCGCGCGAACTCGCGAGCGGCGCGCTCGCGATCGCGGTGCTCGGGCTGCTCGAAGCCGTCTCGATGGCGAAGGCGATCGCGTCGGTCACCAAGCAGAAGCTCGACATGAACCAGCAGTGCCTGAGCGAGGGCCTCGCCAACTTCGCCGGCAGCTTCTTCCACTGTTTCCCCGGTTCGGGCTCGCTCACGCGCTCGGCGATCAACCAGCAGGCCGGCGCCGCAACCCAGTGGTCGGGCGTCGTCTCCGCGGGCGCGGTCGCCTTAGTCATCTTGGTGTTCGCGCCCTACGCGCGCTTCATCCCGCGCGCCGCGCTCGCCGGCATCCTGATCGTCTCGGCCTACAACATGGTCGACTGGCGCTCGCTCGCTTATCACTGGCGCACGACGCGCTTCGACGCCGCGATCGTCGCCGCCACTGCACTCTCCGCCGTCTTCATCTCGATCGAGTTCTGCGTGATGATCGGCGTGTTGATGTCGTTCCTGCTGACGGTGCCGCGCGCGGGCCGCATGCTGCTCACCGAGTTCACGATCGCGCGCGAGGGCGGCGTGCATGAGCGCTTGCCCGATGACGTGCCGTGCGAGCAGATCCTGATCTTCGGGCTCGAAGGCGAGATGTTCTTCGGCGCGACCGCAGCGCTCGACGAGCACTTCGGGCGCATCGAAGAGCGCGTGACGCCGCGCACGGTGGTGGTGGTGTTACGGGTGAAGCGCGCGCGCAACCCCGACGCGGTAGGCATCACGCAGCTCGAACATTTCCTCGAGCGCATGCACGAGCGCGGCGTCGAGGTGCTGCTGTGCGGCGTGACGCGCGATTTCGCGAGCCGCCTCGACCGCTCGGGCCTCAGCGCAAAGCTCGGCGCGAACTTGTTCCTCGAGGAGCGCGTGCGGCAGACCAGCACCGCGCTCGCGGTGCGGCGCGCTTACGAGCTGATCCCGGGCCCGTGCGAAGCGTGTCCGCACAAAGCGGCGTTCGCGGAGCAGCGCGCGCCAGCCTAATCAGGAGGGCGCGCTCAAATCCCGAACACCTTGCGCAGCAGCGAGGTGGTCCGCTTCGCCGGGTCTTTGCGGATCTTGCGCTCCTCGTCCGCGAGCAGCGAGAACAGGCCGTCGAGCGTCTTGTTCGTGGTGTACTCGTCGAGGTCTAGGTTCGTCGGCTCGGCCAGCGGCAACGCGCGGTAGCGCGCGAGCAGCCCGTCGTATTGCTTGCGCGCGCCGACGCTTGCGAGCGACGAAGCCACGATCGGCTTGAAGCGCGCCCGCAGGGTCTCCTCGGTAGCGCCGCGGAAATAATCAGTGGCCGCGGTCTCGCCGCCGCGCACGATGCCGACGGCGTCCTCGAGCGTCATGCGCTTGATCGAATCGACGAACACGGGTTTCGCCTCGCTCGAGGCGCGCTCGGCTGCGCGGTTCATGCCCACCTCGAGTTCGTCCACCTGCTTGCCCATGCCGATCGCCCGCAGCGCTCTGCCGATCTTGCGCACCGTCTTCGGCGGCTTGATGTGAATCAGCGGATTGTCGAGGAAGCCGCCGGGCTTCGAGGCTGCGGCGACCGCGCGCGTGCTCGCGACGTTCAGCGCTTCGCGTACGCCCGCTGCGTTCCAATCGGTGGCCAGAGCGATCCCCGAGGCAAGCAACACACTGGCCGCGATCCCCGCGTGCAGAGTTCTCATGCTGTCTCCTTGGTCGGCTGAAGCGTGCGGCTTCGCGCCGCGCTTCATGCCATCTTGCGCCGACTGACGCGAGGGAAGCAAATGGCATTCGACCTGCTGATCCGAAATGGCACCGTAATCGATGGCACCGGCTCGGACGGAGTTCGCGCCGACGTCGGCATTCGCGGCGATCGCATCGCCGAGATTGGCGATCTGCGCGGCGCAGCTGCAGCGCAAACGATCGATGCCGAGGGCAAGCTCGTCACGCCCGGCTTCGTCGACATCCACACGCATCTCGACGCGCAGTTCGCCTGGGATCCGATCGCGACTTCGTCGTGCTGGCACGGCGTCACGTCGGTGGTGTTAGGGAACTGCGGCGTCACGTTCGCGCCGTGCAAGCCGGAAGACCGCCGCTACCTCGCGGAGCTGATGGAATCGGTCGAGGACATCCCGCGCGACGCGATCCTCGAAAGCCTGCCTTGGGATTGGCAGAGCTACGGCGAATACCTCGCATCGCTCGGGCGCATGCCGAAGGGCGTGAACGCCGGCGGCATGGTCGGGCACTGCGCCGTGCGTTACGCCGCGATGGGCGAGCGCAGCCTCGACGAGAAGCCCGCGACGCCCGAGGACATCGCGCGCATCTGCGCGCACGTCGACGAAGCGATCGCGGCCGGCGCGCTCGGCTTCTCGACCTCGCGCACCTACATGCACAAAGTGCCCGACGGCCGGCCCGTGCCGGGCACGTATGCGTGCGATGCCGAGATGCTCGCGATCGGCGACGTGCTCGGGCGCCACGGCCGCGGCGTGTTCGAATCCGCGCCGCGCATCGGCGAGCGCGACAGCGCGGATCTCCCTAATACGCGCGCCGAGATCGCGTTGCTCGGCGAGATCAGCCGGCGCAGCGGCCGGCCCGTCACCTTCGGGCTCACCCAGAGCTTCCGCCGCCCCACGCTGTATCGCCGCGTGATGGACTTCTCCGCCGACGAGAACGCGCGCGGCGCGAAGCTGCGCCCGCAGACGACGGCGCGCGGCGTCTCGCTCTGCTTCACGCTGGCAGGGCGCAGCCCGTTCGACCGCAGCCCGGCCTGGCGCGCGCTCGCGGGGCTGTCGCTGGCGGAGAAGCTCGCCGCGCTGCGCGCACGCCGCGCAGAGTTCTGCGTCGCGTCCGCAGACCTCCCGCAGCTCGACTTCGCGGCCATCTACGTGCTCGATTCCCCACCGCCGCGTTACGACTGCAAACCTGAGAACTCGCTCGCCGCACGCGCCGAGCGCGCGGGCGTGGGAATCGTGGAAGCGTTCATCGACGCCTGCCTCGCAACCGAAGGCCGCGCGCTGCTCTACTACCCGTTCTTGAATCAGGATCTGCGCGCCGTCGAGGAGATGCTGCTCGACCCGATGATCGCGATGGGGCTCGCCGATTCCGGCGCCCACGTCGGCCAGATCATCGACGCCAGCCAGCCGACGTTCTTGCTGAGTTATTGGGTGCGCGAGCGCGGCGTGCTGCGCGTCGAGGAAGCGATTCGCCGCCTCACCTCCGACACCGCGCAGCTGTTCGGCCTCGCGGGCCGCGGCGTGCTCGCACCCGGTGCGTTCGCCGACCTGAACGTGATCGACTTCGATGCGCTCTCGCTGCCGCTGCCCGAGTACGTGAACGATTTCCCGAACGGCGCGGGCCGCTACATCCAGCGCGGCAGCGGCTACGACGCGACGATCGTGAACGGCGCGCTGTTCATGCGCGATGGAGAGCACACGGGAGCGCTCGCTGGGCGTATGCTGTGACGGGCGCGTGCCTCCGTCGGAGGCGGTGCGTTGCAGAAGGAAAGAGCTGATCGAGCACTGAGCCTTTCCGAATCGGACTGGCAGCTCGCGCTGGATGCGACGCCGGGCGTGTTCGCGCTGGTGTCGCGGCGAGGCATCGAGGTCGCGAATCGTCCGCTCGCGCAGTTCGCGGGCGTGGCAGATCGCGAAGCTCTGGTCGGGGCGAACTTCGAGGAACTCTTCGAGAGTTCGCGTGTCTCGGAGGTGAGGGCCGCGCTGGATGCGGTGTTTGCCGAGCATGTGAAGGGCCCCGGGATTCTCGCGCGCGTGGCGGCGGGCACGGCAGAACTCGCCTTCACGCTCGGCTACGGCGAGTTCGCGGGCGAGCCCGTTGCCATCGTGCTCGGTCGCGACGTGCTCGAGCTGCGGCGCGCGACGGAACAGGCACAGCAGAAGAACGCGCTGTATCAGCGGCTCGCAGAGCACGCGCTGGATGTCGTGACCGAGTACGACGCGGACATGCGCGTGATCTTCGTGAGCCCGAGTGTCTTCCCGCTGCTCGGACTCCGCCCGGATCAGTTCGTGGGCCGCCACATCCGTGAGGTCGTCAGCGGAGCGATCCACCCGGACGATGTCGCGCTCGCAGTGTCGGCCATCGAGTCGATCGAGACCGGCGCGAGCCCGTCCGAACTCAAGCTTCGCGCTCTCCACGCCGACGGCTCGCTGGTTTGGCTCGACATCCGCGCCGTGAAGCACCCCACACAGAGCGGCGACTTCCACGTGCTCTTCACGATGCGCGATGTGACCGAGCGCGAGCGCGCGATCGAAGCGCTGCGCGCGAGCGAGCAGCGCTTCCAGAGCCTCGCGAGTTCGGCGCCGGTCGTCGTGTTTCGACTCGATGCCGAAGGGAACTGCGTCTACATGAACGATTGTTGGCGCGCGCTGACGGGTCGCGCGCCGAGCGAGGCGCATGCGCTCGGCTTCATTCGCGCGGTCGCGCCGGAAGACCGCGCTTCGATGCTCGAGAGCTTTGCGCGCGTGAAGGAGAGCGCTGAGCCGTTGCGACTCAATCAACGATTCCGTCACCGAAGCGGCGCGATCCGTTGGGGGATGGGGCAGGCGATGCCCGAATTCGACGCCGCACGTCAGGTCACCGGGTGGGTCGGCTCGATCACCGACATCACCGACCTGAAGAACGCCGAGGCGGCGCTCGCCAGCGAGCAGGCGCGCACGCGGCTCGCACTCGAGGCGGCGCGGGCGACGCCGTGGGAGTACGACATCGCGAGTAAGCGGTTCCTGTGGTCGGAGGACGCGGAGCGAGTGCTCGGCATTCCGCGCGGTTCGCTTCCACGAGACTCAGACTCGGGGCTGACCGGCTTCCATCCCGACGACAGCGGGGCGATCGAGCAAGGCATTGCCGCGCTGCTCGCTGGCAGCGAACTCCGCATGGATATCCGCCTTCTGGTCGCGGGCGCCGAGCCGGTCTGGCTGGCAGCGCGCGGCCGCTTCGATGCGTCGAACGGCGACCCGCCGAGTCGCGTGGCCGGGATCGTCACGAACATCAACGCCGCCAAGCAGGTGGAGGCGGGGCGCGCGGCGCTCGAAGCGAAGCTCCAGCACGCACAACGGCTCGAGAGCCTCGGCCTACTCGCGGGCGGCGTCGCGCACGATTTCAACAACCTGCTGGTGGGAATCCTCGGCAACGCCGAGCTTGCGCTCGGTGTTGTGGCCGACGCGTCACCGGCCGCGCGGTTGATCGAGGATTTGCGCGACGCGGCGCTGCGCGCAGCGGAACTCTCCCGACAGATCCTCACGTTCTCGGGCCGGCGTTCGCTCGCACGCGAGCCCGTCGATCTCGGCAAGATCGCCGAGGAACTCCCGCGCTTGCTCTCACCGGCTCTGCTCGCGCGCGCGGAACTTCGCGTAGAGACGGCAGCGGGAATCGTCGTTGAAGGGGATGCGACTCAGCTTCGCCAAGTCGCGATGAACCTGATCACGAACGCGGCCGACGCGCTGCCAGAAACGGGCGGCACGATCGCCCTCCGCGTGTTCGCCGCGCCCGGCGGCGAGCGGCGCGCGTACCTCGAAGTGGAGGACACCGGCCGCGGCATGAGCGCGGAGACACGCCCGCACATCTTCGACCCGTTCTTCACGACAAAGACAACCGGTCGCGGGTTGGGCCTCGCGGTCGTGCACGGTGTCGTGCGCGCACACGGCGGCGAGATCGATGTCGAGAGCGAACTCGGCGTGGGCACCTGCGTGCTCGTTTCGTTTCCGCTCTCGGAGCGTGCCGTCGCGGCTGAGCTGATCAGCGCGGCAAGCGTGCAACCTCGCGAGCACACACTCGTGCTGATCGTCGATGACGAACCCGCCGTTGCGAGCGTCGCTGCGCGTCTGCTCGCCAGCGCGGGCCTGCGCAGCGAGATCGTGCACGATTCCGCCTCCGCATTGGCGGTGATCACGCTGCGGGGCGACGAGATCGGCCTCGTGCTGCTCGATCTCACACTGCGCGGAGAATCGGGCGCCGATCTCGTGCCACGGCTGCGCGAACTCGCGCCCGCACTCCCAGTGGTGCTGATGAGCGGCTACGCGGCGGACGACGCGCTCGCGAACATCTCAGCGAGCCAGGTGGCTGGCTTTCTCGCCAAGCCGTTCCGCGCCGCCACGCTGCTCGAGAAAGTGCAGGAGGCGCTCAACCCTGCGCGAGGAAGCTGAAGTCTTCGCGCGAAGCGAACTCGTTCAGGCGCTCTCGCGCTCCAGGGCGCGATCCGCAACCGGCCGCACGCTCTGCATGCGCGGGAAATAATCGAAGCGCTCTTCCCACGGCACGGCGAGTGCGATCAACACGCGGCGCTTGGTCGCCTGCCGGCAGTCTTCGCCTTTTTCCACCGCGTGAATCGTGCGCGCCGAAACGCGCGCGCGAGTGGCGAGATCTGCTTGAGTCCAACCGCGGGCTTGCCGCGCGGCGCGAATGCGATTCATGGGGTGGCCTCGGCTAGGGAGTTGAAGGGGAAGCAGGGTAGCGCCAGGACCAAGGCATGCCGCCGATCTCGCACCGGAATCGCGGGCTTGGCGAGCAATCTGCGAGCGGTCTTGAGCCCGGCGGCCCCAGCCGCGAGCCGGCGCTTTGCAGGAATCCTGTTCTAGAACACGGGTTTGAGCGACGCCGAGGTCAGCGGGTCCCTCGCAAAAATGTTGCCTCGGGGCGTGCCACTTCGGGGCACTTCGCGCCATTCCATGAACGGAGGCAACACCCAATGGTCCGCAAGCTCGCGCTCGCCCTCTTCACCACCGCCGCTCTCGCCCAAGCCGCCGCAGCCGCCACGATCACGTTCGTCGTGCAGCTCGATGGCCAGCAAGAGGTCAACGGATCCGGCGTGCCCGGGCAGGGCGATCAGGATGGATTTGGCACCGCAACGCTGATGATCGACGACGTCACGAACACGATCTCGTGGAACATCACCGTGAACAACATCGCGTTGCCGCTCAGTGCCGCACACATTCACGGCGCGCCGGCGGGAACGAACGGTTCGCCCGTTGTGGATTTCTCCGGGCAGCTCACCGGTTCGGGCCTCGTCGATGCCGATCTCGCCGCGGTGCTCGCCAACCCGTCCAACTTCTACGTGAACGTGCACAACTCGGCGTTCCCAGGCGGCGCACTGCGCGGACAGCTCGGCACGCCCGTTCCGGAGCCCTTGACGCTCGCGCTGCTGGCTCTCGCTGGCAGCTCGCTCGCATTGCGCCGCCGCAGGGCGTAGGAGACCGACCCGAGAGTGGACGGGTCGCCCGGACGCCGCGGCATCCGCCCCCACTGCGTTGCGCTCCTTGCGCCGTAGCAAGAGCTACGGCTCAGTCGCGCGCCTTGTTGGGGCGGCGCCGCGACGCCCGCGCTCAGCCGCCCATCTCGGGTCGGTCTCCTAGCGCGCAGCTCGCAGCGCGCGCATAGACTCGCCCCTCGCATCGCGCGAGGAGGCTGAGCCATGGCGTACGACCTGATTATTCGCGGCGGCACGCTGGTGGACGGCACCGGCGCGCCTGCGCGCACAGCCGATGTCGCGCTGCAAGACGGGCGCATCGTCGAGGTCGGCCGCGTCACCGGCGCCGCCAAGCGCACACTCGACGCCGACGGACTCGCCGTCACGCCCGGCTTCGTCGACATCCACACGCATTACGACGGGCAAGTCACCTGGGATCCTCTGCTCGCGCCGTCGAGCCAGCACGGCGTCACCACCATTGTGATGGGCAACTGCGGCGTCGGCTTCGCGCCGGTGCGCCCGGACCAGCACGATTTCCTGATCCAGCTGATGGAAGGCGTCGAGGACATCCCCGGCACCGCGCTGCACGAAGGCATCGCCTGGGAGTGGGAGACGTTCCCCGAGTACCTCGATGCGCTCGCGAAGCGGCGCTGGACGATGGACGTGGGCACGCAGGTGCCGCACGGCGCGGTGCGGACTTATGTGATGGGCGAGCGCGGCGCGAAGAATCAGCCCGCGACGCCGGACGAGATCGCGGCGATGGCGCGGCTCGTGAAGGAAGGCATCGCGGCGGGCGCCTTCGGCTTCTCGACCTCGCGCACGATCGCCCACCGCGCGATCGACGGAGAGCCCGTGCCCGGGACGTTCGCCGCCGAGGACGAGCTGTTCGGGATCGGGCGCGTGTTAGGGGAGCTCGGCCGCGGCGTGTTCGAGCTGGCCGGCGCTGGCGCTGCGGGCGAGGACATCGCGGCGCCGAAGCGCGAGATCGACTGGATGCGCCGGCTCTCGCGCGAGATCCGCCGCCCGGTGACGTTCACGCTGCTGCAAGTGAACGCCGCGCCGGACTTGTGGCGCGAGCAGCTCGCGCTCTCGGTCGCGGCGCTCGAGGAAGGCGCGCAGATCTACCCGCAGGTCGCGGGCCGCCCGTTTGGCCTACTGATCGGGCACCAGACGAAGATTCACCCTTTCGGTGATCGGCCGTCCTTTGTGGCGCTCCTGTCGCGGACGCTCGAGGAGCGCGTGCGGGCGATGCGCGACCCGGAGCTGAAGCGGCGCATTCTCGCGGAGCGCAACGCCGCGCAGCCCTCGATGCTCTCGAGCCAATACGGCCGCACCTTCCCGATCGGCACGCCGCCGAACTACGAGCCGAGTTACGAGGATTCGATCGAGGCGCTCGCGAAGCGCCTCGGCCGCGACGCGGAGGACGTGCTCTACGACAAGCTGCTCGAGAATGACGGCCGCGAGTTGTTACTGATGCCGGTGCTGAATTACGCCGAGCTGAACTGCGACCCGATCCGCGAGATGGTGCTGCACCCGCGCGCCGCGCTCGGCCTCGGCGACGGCGGCGCGCACTGCGGGATCATCTGCGACGCGAGCATCCAAACGTTCATGCTCACGCACTGGGTGCGCGACCGCGTTCGCGGCCCGAAGTTGCCGCTCGAACTCGTGGTGAAGCGCATGACGAAGGACACCGCGGATCTGTACGCGATCGGCGATCGCGGAACCGTCGAGCCGGGCAAGAAGGCAGACCTCAACCTGATCGATCTCGCGAACTTGACGCTCGAGCCGCCGCGCATGGCGTACGACCTGCCTGCGGGCGGTGCGCGTTTCCTGCAGGGCGCGCGCGGCTACAAGGCCACGATCGTTGCTGGCGAAATCGTCGCGCAGGACGACGCGCCCACCGGCGCGCTACCCGGCCGCTTGTTACGGGCTGGTGCGTGCGCGGCGTGAACGCGCGCTCCGCGACGCTGCGCGTGCTCGCGTGTGCAGCGCTGCTCGCGTCGTTCGCGTGCGGCGACGCGCGCTGCGGGGGAGAGAGCGAGCGCGCGGCCGCAAGCGCGCCGCCCGAGCCGAGTGCAGCGCCCGCAGGCAGCGAGCCGCTCGCGTTCCCGAGCGAAGCAGCGGGCAGCGCGCAGCCTGCTGGCGCGGAGAACGCAGCCCCGCGCGAACTCAGCGAAGCGGAGGAGCGCATCGCGACGGTGCTCGACACGGATCCCGAAGGTGCGGGCCTCGACGCGCTCATGCGCACCGCGCGCGAGGACGCGGACGCGAGCGTGCGCGAGGCGGCGGTGATCGCGCTCGGCGACAGCGAGGATGATCGCGCGATCGATGCGCTGATTGCGGCGAGCGAAGACCGCGAGGTGCGCGTCGTGCTGGCCGCGATCGATCAACTCAGCTGGAGCGACGACCGCCAAGCGCAGGCCGCGCTCCAGCGCCTCGCGCGCTCAGAGAGCGCCGAGATCGCAGCCGCCGCCGAAGAAGCGCTGGCTGATTAGGTCAGGGCAGCGCGGGCAGCGTACCCGCCGGCCACGTCGGGCTTCGAAACACCCCGGGACGTTCCACGACGAAACTCACACACCCGCACACGAGGGGACGCCGATGGCCCGCAAGCGCACAGCGAAGACCGAAGGCAGCGTGGTGATCCTCGAGCACGTCTCGCGCGTGCTGAAAGGCAACGCGCTCGGCGACCCGCACGCGCGCAAAGTCGCGGTCTGGTTGCCGCCGCAATACGACGGCTCGGGCACGCGCCGCTTCCCGGTGCTCTACGACCTGGTCGGCTTCACCGGCTCCGGCCTCTCGCACCTCAACTGGAAGCCGTTCAGCGAGAACCTCGGCGAACGCGCGGCGCGCCTAATACACGAGCAGCAGATGCCCCCCGTGATCCTGGTGCTGCCGGATTGCTTCACGGCGCTCGGCGGCAACCAGTACGTGAACTCTTCCGCGCTCGGCAATTACGCCGACTACCTGACGCGCGAGATCGTGCCCTTCGTCGACCGCGAGTTCCGCACGCTCGCCTCGCGCGAGCATCGCGGCTGCTTCGGAAAATCCTCGGGCGGCTACGGCGCCATCATTCACGGCATGAAATACCCGAGCACCTGGGGTGCGATCGCCGACCACTCGGGCGACGCCTACTTCGAGTTCGTCTACGCGCACGACTGGCCTAACACGTTGAACGAACTCGCCAAACACCGTGGCGCGAAGCAGAAGCCTGGTGTCTACGACGCGGCGAAGCGCGCGAGTGCGCGTGGCCTCGATCGCGGCCACGATGACGGCCGCGTGAAGCGCTTCCTCGCAGCGGTCTGGAAGAAGCCCAAGCTCTCGAACGCTGAATCGATGGCGATCATGAACCTGTGCATGGCCGCCACCTACGACCCCGATCCGCGCGCGCCGCTCGGCTTCCGCCTGCCGTTCAACGCAGAGACAGGCGAGCTCATCCCGGCGAACTGGGCGCGCTGGCGCAAGCACGATCCGGTGAACCTCGTGGCTCAGCACGCGCGCGCGCTGCGCTCGCTGCGCGGCATCTATCTCGACTGCGGCTGGCGCGACCAGTACCACATCCATTATGGAACGCGCGTCCTCGCGCGGCGCCTCGCCGAGCTGCGCATCCCGCACCGCTACGAGGAGTTCGACGACGACCACTCCGACGTCGACTACCGGATGGACGTGAGCTTGCCGTTCTTGGCGAAAGCGCTCGCGGGTTAGCAAGCGGCGCCTCGCCGCGCGCAGCGAGCCGTAGGCGAGCGGAGCCGGACAGGGGCCTCGCTGCTTGTTGGGCCCGAACGCTCGCGTCCCCGCGGCGCCGCTGCATGACACCGCGCGCGCGATCCCGGCGCTTTCGCGCGAGCGAAGCTGATAGGATCGCTCGCGAAGGAGAGCCGCAAATGAGCGAGAACCCTTATGCGCCCCCGCAAGCCGAACTCGGGGTAGGCGCCGAGGTAGCTCTCGGCACCGGCGACTTTGAGTTCGGCCGCTGCTTCTCCGACGCCTGGGCGCGCACTTGGGCGAACTTCCCGCTCTGGCTCGGCGTCGGCATCGTGTTCCTGCTCGCGAGCATCGCCGTCTCCATCACGATCATCGGGGCCTTCCTCGCATTTCCCGTGTTGATGTGGGGCGGTTTTGCGTTCTTCTTGAAGATGCACGACGGGGGCGCCGCGCTGCGCGACATCTTCAGCGGCTTTTCGCGCTACGGCCAAGCGCTCGCGGGTTCTCTGGGGTGGTGGCTGCTCTCGTTCGTGGTGGGACTCGTGGCCCAAGTCCCGGTGTTCGTTGCGGCATCGCAGGCGCCAGGCTCGGCGATCGCGTTGATCGGCGCATACGCGATCTACCTTGGGGTCATCTTCCTCGTCACCCCGCGCATCACCATGGCGTTGGTTCTCATGGTCGATCGCGGCATCGGCCTGGGCGAGGCGCTGCGGATTGCCTGGCAGGCGACCGCGCCACTCATGTGGAAGATGGCCGGCCTGCAGCTGGCGACCGTCGGGGTCATGCTCGCAGGCGCGCTCGCGCTCGTAGTCGGCATGATCCCCGCGATGGTCGTCGGCTACCTGATGTGGATCTCCGCCTACCGCCAGATCTTCGGAGGCGCCCCGCGCGCCGCCTAACAGCAACGAGATGATCGACACGCTCCATCACGTCGAAGCCCCGGAAGGCGTCGATCTCGCGCTGCGGCTGGCGGGCCCGGCGCCGCGCGCGATCGCCTACGCCGCCGATGTCGCGATCCGCTGGATCGTCTACCTGTTCGCCCTGATCCCGCTCGCAGGCTTGTTACAGGAAGTGGGCGGGGGGCTATTCGTTCTGGTGTTCGCGCTCGGCGAGGTGATCTACCCGGTCGCCTTCGAGCTGCTCGGCGACGGGCAGACGCTCGGCAAGCGCATGGTCGGCATCCGCGTCGTGCACGACGACGGCACGCGCATTCGCTGGCAAGCCTCGCTGCTGCGCAACTTGTTGGTGGTGGCCGACGCGCTGCCGGGCACGTACCTGTTCGCGATCGCGTCGATGAGCGTGTCGCAGCGCTTCCAGCGAATCGGGGATCACGCAGCGGGAACGGTCGTCGTCTACGTGGATGCGCCTCCGCAGCGCGCCGCGGGCGCCGCCGCCGCAGACGCGGAGCCCGCGCCGCCGGCGATTGCGCTCGCACTCGAGGAGCAAGCCGCGCTGCTCGCGTTCGGCGCGCGCAGCCAGGCGTTCTCGCCCGCGCGACGCGAGGAACTCGCGAAGCTGGCGACGCCGCTACTCCGACCCGGCGCGCCGGCGGCGGAGCAGCTGGCCGCGGTGGCCGCGCATCTGCGCGGCGCCGAGCGCGCGCGATGAAGCAAGAAGCCTTCGAGCGCGAGCGCGGCCCCCACTGGCAGCACTTCGAGCGCGCCCTCAACGAGCTCGACGCGCAAAGCAAAGTCTCCGATTTCCCGCGCCGCTACCGGCTCTTGTGCCAAGACCTCGTGCTCGCGCGCGACCGCCGCTTCGAGGCCGCGCTGGTCGAACGCCTGAACGCGCTCGCACTGCGCGGCCACCAACACCTCTACGGCGCACGCACGCGGGGCGGTGGCTTCGTAGATCTCTTCCTGCGCGAGTTCCCGCGCGCGGTGCGGCGCGAATGGCGGCTCTGCCTGCTGATGTGCCTGTTCTTCTACGGAAGCGGGGGCGGCGTTTTCGCGCTCACGCGACAAACACCAGACCTGGTCTATTCGCTCGTCGGCGCCGGCCAGGTTGCGCAGATGGAGGAGATGTACGACCCGAGCGCGGAGCATTATGGAAAACCGCGCGCGGCGAGCGCAGGCGTCGGCATGTTCTTCTTCTACGTCGGCAACAACGTCTCGGTCGCGTTCCGCACGTTCGCCGGAGGGATTCTGTTCGGGGTCGGCAGCTTGCTCGTGATCCTGTTCAACGGGCTCCTGATCGGCGGCATCGCCGGGCACATCGCCAACATCGGCTACGGCGAAACGTTCTTCCCGTTCGTGATCGGCCACGGCTCGTTCGAGCTCAGCGCAATCGTGCTCGCGGGCGTCGCGGGCATGCGCATGGGGCTTGCGCCGATCGTCGCGGGCCCGCGCTCGCGCGCTGTGGCGCTGCGCGAATCGACGCATCGCTCGGTGCCGATCCTGTACGGCATGACCGGGATGCTCGTCTTCGCTGCTGTGATCGAAGCGCTCTGGTCCGGGCAGCCCGCGATCCCTGCGCTAGTCCGTTATTGGGTCGGCGCGGGCTTGTGGGCGGTCGTGGTGCTCTGGCTCGCGCTCGGCGGCCGCCGGCGGGCGCCGAGATGAGTGCGGCGACGGGCGCGCGGGTTGTGCTGCGGATTCGCACGGGCCTCGAAGCAGCGGATCTCGGCTTCGCGATTGCGCGCAGCTGGTGGCGCCCGCTGGCTGCGACGTGGCTCGCGCTCGTGTTCCCCGTCGGCTGCGTGATCGTTTGGTTGTTACGCGACGAACCGGCGTGGTCGATCGCCCTCTTGTGGTGGCTGCGGCCTGCCTTCGCGCGCGTTCCGTTGCATGTGCTTTCGCAGGAACTGTTCGGCGAGAAGTCGAGCATCGCCGCGACGGCGCGCGCGCTGCCGCGGCTGCTCGGCTCGGGGCTGTTCACATCGCTCGTCACGCGTCGCTTGGCCGTCTCGCGCACGTTCCTGCAGCCCGTGCTTCAGCTCGAAGGCCTGCGCGGCCGCGCGCGGCG
>JANNRF010000190.1:0-2342 GCA_031401135.1 Deltaproteobacteria bacterium
CCAGTGACGCTTCGCACAGTCCGAAGTTCGCTCGCTTTCCCTGCCTTGCCGCGGAATTGCAGCCGCTAGTTACGCGCAGAAGGGGATTGATCGGGCAAGCCGCATCGGGCTAAGTTGCGCCGCACCGCGATTCAGCGGAACAAGGAGTGCGTCGCGATGATTCGAAAATTGTTTGGTGCTCGGTCGCTCGCCGTTTCGCTGATCGCGACACTCGCGCTGGCCATGGGCTGCGCGAACATGACCCCGAAGACTTGTTTGGTGGTCGGCGGCTTGCTCGGCGGCGCGGGCGGCGCGACCTACGGCACGAACCACGATCGTGGCAAAGACATCGACGCAGGCATTGGTTACGGCGTGGCCGGTGCGGCAGTCGTCGGCACCGCCGCGTACTTCCTGTGCAAGGCGATGGGCGTTGGGGAAGCGGCACCCGCAGTCGAGCCGGCACCGGCTCCGGCACCCGCCGCCGAAGCTCCGGCGCCTGCTCCGGCTGAAGAGCCCGCACCGGCGCCGCAAGCGCAGCGCATCGTGCTGCGCGGCGTGCAGTTCGACGTGGACAAGGCCGACATTCGCCCGGACGCGGCGGTGATCCTCGACGAGGCGGCGAATCTGCTGTCGCAGGTCGCAGGCGCGCGCGTCAGCGTGGACGGCCATACCGATTCGAGTGGAGGCGACGCCTACAACCAGGCGCTGTCCGAGCGCCGTGCCGCTTCGGTTCGCGAGTACCTCGTAGGCAAGGGCGTCGATGCGAGCCGCTTGTCGAGCAACGGCTACGGCGAGGCCCAGCCCGTGTCGGACAATGCGACCGCCGAGGGACGCCAGCTCAACCGGCGCGTGGAACTGAAGGTTCAGGAGTAACCCGACGGCGGGAGTTCTCGCGCGTCTTCGCAGCTTCGTTGCGGAGAATCTTTGGAACCCGGAGCCACTCGAGCCCAAGCCGCTCGGGTGGCTCCGGTCTTTTTTTCAGCTTTCGGTGTTGATCGGCGAGGGCTTCGTTCGCGATCAGCTGCTGCTGCGCGCCAACTCGCTGGCGTACCTCACGCTGCTGTCGATCGTTCCGTTTCTCGCCCTCGCGGTCGCGCTCGTCGATCTGATCGGGAATGGCGAGGAGGTTGCGAGGCGGCTCGTCGATCTGCTCGGCTTCAGCGCGGCGATCAAAGCGCAGCTGCTCGAGGGAGTCGCGCGTTTCAACTTTCGCGCTTTCGGCACGATCGGCGGCGCGCTGCTGCTCGCGACGACGGTGCTCGCGGTCGGGCGTGTCGAGCATGCGCTGAACGCGCTCTGGGGGGTGACCGAACGTCGCGCGTGGTCGCGGCGCATTCCGGATTACCTCGCCGTGATCGTGATCGCGCCGCTGCTCGTCGGTGTCGCCGTTCCTCTGCGCGCCGCGTTCGAGAGCCAGACGCTCGTCCAGGCCGCGCTCGACTACCCCATGCTCGAGTTCTTGTACAACAGCGGCCTGCGCTACGCGCCGGTTCTACTCGTGATCATCGCGCTCGTGTTCCTGTATTGGTTCCTGCCCAACACACGCGTTCGCAGACGTTCCGCGCTGTTTGGCGGCGTGGTCGCCGGTGTGCTCTTCAACCTCTTGCAAGTGACTTACGTGCGGCTGACGGTCGGCGCGAACGAGCGAATGGGCGCTGCTTTCGCGGCGGGCGCCTGGGTCGTGCTGTTCCTCGTCTGGGTCTACATCTCGTGGGCGATCGTGCTGCTCGGGGCCGAGGTGGCCTACGCGCATCAGACGCTCTCGCTGTACCGCCGCGAGGTGCGCGGCAAGGGCGCGGGCTCCGCAGTGCGCGAGACGATCGGCCTCGCGATTGCGCTGTGCTGCGCGCGCGCCTTCCGCGACAGCGCCGCGCCCTGGCATCCCGACGCGCTCTCGGACTCGCTCGACGTCCCCCTGCGCACGGTCCGCGAGGTTCTGCGCGCGCTCGAGGAAGCGAACATCCTGACCGCGTGCGGCGGCGACAACCTGGGCTGCTTCCAGATGGCGCGCCCCGCGGAGCAAGTGCGCGTGTCGGACGTGCTGCTCGCGCTACGCGGGAACGCGAGTTACCCGCTGGGCGTTGCGGAGATGTCGCGCATCGTGAACGGCGTGATCGCAGACGTCGAGCGCGCCGCGGGTGCTGTGGCTGAGGCCCGGAACCTGCGCGACCTGATCGGTGACGCGCAGGGCGCGTAGCGGGGCGCGATGCGAGCAGCGCTTCGCCAACGCGCTAGCCAGCGGGCGCGGAGCGCCCGCGCGTCGCTGTTAAGCTGCCGCCGATGCGCGTCTATTTGGATCACAACGCGACCACGCCGCTGCGCGGCGAGGTTGTCGCCGCGATGGCGGAGGCGCTGCGCGCGAA
>JANNRF010000191.1:0-4596 GCA_031401135.1 Deltaproteobacteria bacterium
AGGCGCTGGAGGCGCGCGAACACCGCGGCGCGGTAGTGATGGTTGAGGCGCTGCGTCAGGCGCAGCGTGAACAGCGCGTCGGCGAGGCCTATTAGGCCGCTGCCCCAGCTCGCGCCTTCGTTGGCTTCGTTCTCGGTGCGCGAGGCGCGGTCGAAGCCGCCTGCGAGCTGCGAATCGGCCTGGCTGCGCTCGGTGGCGCTCGAGCCGACGGCGCCGATCAGGACTGCGAGGGCGAGTTGGAAGAAGACGCAGGCAATCAGCATCTGTTCGGGCGAGCCGGCGAAGGGCGAGAAGAGGGCGTCGATGAACGCGGGGTGTGGGAGGGGTTGCGCGCCGAGCGGGATGCCCTCGATCACATGGTCAACGATCAGCTTCACGGGCCACGGCAGCAATAACAAAGTCAAAGAACTCGCGAGCATGAGCAAGCCCTTCAGTGCGAACAGGGCGCGGAAGGGCGCGACGTAACGGAAGGCGCGGCTGAGCACGCGCAGCGAAGAGAGCGCGCCGCTCACGCCTCGCTCGCTTCGAGTTCGAGTCTCGGATGGGGGCGGGCCGCGGCGCTGTGCGCGCCGCTCGCGTCGTGCTCGAGCATTCGCAGGTAGAGCCCGCTGCGAGCGAGCAGCTCCTCATGGGTGCCTTGCTCCGCGATGCAGCCGTCCGCGAGCACGAGAATCTTCGTCGCGTGACGCACCGTCGCGAGGCGGTGCGTCACCAGGAACACGAGCCGGCCCTGTGCCCAGTTCCGCAGGTTCGCGAGCACGCGCCGCTCGGTGTCGCCATCGAGCGATGCGGTGGGTTCGTCGAGGATCAGCAGCTGCGGCTGCTTCACGAGCGCGCGGGCGAGGGAGATGCGCTGGCGCTGGCCCGTCGAGAGCTTCGCGCCGCGCTCGCCGAGCAGCGTCGCGTACGCCGCCGGGAGCTGGGCGATGAACTCGTCGGCGCAGGCGATGCGCGCGGCCTCGCGCACGGCCTCGTCGGAAGCAAACGGCGCGGCGTAGCGGATGTTCTCCGCGATCGTGGCGCGGAATAACAGGTTCTCCTGCAGCGCGACGGAAGTGTGCGCGCGCCAGCTCGCAAGCGTGAGCGAGCGCAGATCTGCGCCGTCCACCGTAATCGTGCCTGCCTGCGGGTCCGCGAGCCGCAGCAGCAGCGACATCAGCGTGCTCTTGCCGGCCCCCGTTGCGCCGACCACGGCGACGACGCTGCCGGCGCTCGCCTCGAAGCTCACATCCGCGAGCACCGGGCGATCTTCGCTGTACGCGAAACGCACGTGCTCGACGCGCAGGCTCTGGCGCAGTGCGCTGAACGGGCGCGCGTCGGGCGCGTCGCGCACTTCGGGCTCGAGATCGAGCAGCTCGAACACGCGGTCGAGCCCGATCGCGACGTCTTGCGCGCGGCCAAGCGTCCGTAACAACTGGCGCAGCGAGCTCGCGCCGTCGCCGAAACGCAACTTCGCGTAGTTGAAGGTGGCGAGCGTGAAGACGCCGAGGCCCAGCGAACCGAGGCCCAGCGCGTCGAGCCCTGGGATGGGCGCGGCGCGGGTGGTGCGCAGCGCGAGCAGCGCGCCCGCTGTGACCAGAGCGAACGAGGAAACCCAAAACAGCGAGACGCTGAACTTCACGAACAGCCCGCGCGCGGCATAGGCGGCGCTGAACGCGCTCTCGCTCGCGCCCTCGAAGCGCGCCTGCTCGAAGCCCTCCGCGCCGTAGGCCTTCAGCACGCGAATGCCCGCGAGCGATTCCTGCACGCGCGAGGTGAGCGCGCTCTGCGCCTCGCGGGCCGTGCGGAAGCGGGCGCGCAGCGGGCGCGCGAACGCGATGCCAAGGCCTGCGAGCAGCGGGGCGAGCACGATCAGCAGCACTGCCAGCTGCCAGGAGAAGAGCGCGCACAGCGCGATCGCGAACACGAAGCGCGCGAGGCCGGCCGCCGGCACCAGCAATAACAGCTCCACCAGCTGGGTGGCCATCGCGCTGTCTTGCAGCGCTCGGTAGAGCGCGTCGCCGATGCGCTGGCGCGCGTGGAAGCGCAACGAGAGTTGTTGAAGGCGCTCGACCAGGCGCACGCGCAGGAGCTGGTTCACGCGCTGCAGGATCCAGACCTGGTAGTAGTAGAGCGCGAGCAAGAGCGGGGTGATTAGGACTGCAGTCACCGCGCCGATCGCGACCGCGCGCGCCAGGATCGTCCGGCGAAGCTCAGCGCTCGGCAGCGCCTCGACCGGGAGGCCGAGCCAATCAGCGGCGAGTGGTGTGAGCGGTTGGCCTTCGAGCGCGCGCGTCCAAACCAAGTCGAACAAGAACACGCCGAGCGGGAAGAAGGCGAGGGCGAGGCCGCCGAAGCCCGCGCCGAGTGCGAGCAGGTGGCGGCGCACGGGCCGCAGCAGCGCGAAACAGCGGCGCGCGATCCGCGCGAGGTCGCGCGCGCGCGCGTCTACTGCTGCTGCTCCTGCGGTCACCCGCCGAGTGTACGGGGACGTTCCTTGACGAACCGCGCCAACTCGCCGAAATCTCGTGCGATTTCGGATGCAAGGTTCGTCTCGTCGATTTCGTCGTGGAACGTCCCGGGGTGTTTCGACGCGCTGGGCAAGGGCGGCGGTGGGGCGGCCGAGGAGGTGGGCATGCGGCGCATTGAACTGACGGGAACGCACGCGGCGATGGGCGAGGCGTTCGGGGAGGCGTTTCGCGCGGAGATCGCGCAGTTGTATGGGCTGCGGCTCGAAAATGCGCTGCGGCAGGCTACGCAGTATGCGGGCCGCGCCGTCAGCGAGGCCGATTTGTTGCGGCTCGCGCGCGCTTGCCTCGCTGCGAGCGAGCGCTTCGACCCTCGCGGCACGGAGGAGCTGCGCGGCATCGCGCGCGGCGCGCGGCTCTCACCCGAGCAGGTGCTCGCGATGAACGGGCTCACCGATCTGCGCGACGGGCTCGCTTGGGGCGAACTCGGCGAGGCGGGCGCCGAGGGCTGCACAGCGATGATCGTGCAGCGCGACGCCAGTGCGGATGGGCGCCCGCGCCTCGCCCAGAGCTGGGATCTCGCGAGCGACAACGCGCCGTTCGTGGTGTTCGTCGCGCGGCGGCCCACACGGGGCGCGCAGACCTGGTCGGTCACCACCGTGGGCTGTCAATCCCTAATGAGCCTCAACGAGCACGGGCTCGCGCTCGGCACCACCAACCTGCGCACGCGCGATGCGGGCATCGGCGTGCCCTACCTCGGGCTGATTCATCGCGCGCTCGAGGAGCGCAGTGCTGCCGATGCCGCGCGCCTGATCGCCGCCGCCGCGCCGCGCGCCGGCGCGCACAGCTACCTCGCGCTCGATCGCAGCGGCGCCAGCGCAGTGCTCGAATGCACGGGCAAGCTCGCGCACACGTTCGTCGTAGAGCGCGCCGTGCACGTACACACGAACCATTGCCAAGTGCCCGCGCACATCGCGCTCGAGGCGGACACGCCGCGGCGTTCGTCCGAGGCGCGTCTCGCGCGTATGCGCGAACTCTTGGCCGCGCGCGCGGGCAAGATCGACTCCGCGTTCCTGCGGGACGCCTACGCAGATTCGGCTGGAGGCTCGCTCGCGATCTGCCGCCAAGACTTCGACGGCATCAGCACGAACGCGGCGAGTGTGATCACTCCCGAGACCGGCGAGTTCTGGGCCTGCGCGGGCGTGCCGGATGCGCCTGAGAAATGGGAGCGGCTCTTGTAGTGCGCGCTGGCCTCAGAGCCGAGCCTCGACGCTCGCGCTCTGGCCGTCGCTCTCCGCGACCTCGACGCCGAGCGTGTCCACGGGCAGCCCCGCGAGCTTCGGCGCGAGCTCGCGCCAGACGTATTGCGCGAGGCACTCGACGGTGATGTTAGGGACCGCGAGGCGCACCACGTCGCTTGCAGGCAAGCGGTAGCTGCGGCCCGCGACGCGCACCTCGAGCTCGCCGCCGCGTGCCTCGATTGCAACGTGCGCGCCCGCCTCGGGCAGCAGCACGCGCTCGTCGAGCGCCGCGCATAAGCGCCGCACCTCGTCCTTCACGACGCGCGCTTCTACGAGCAAGCCGCTCGCGTCGAGGCGTGCGCCGCAGAGCCACACGTGCACGCGGTAGTTGTGGCCGTGCAGGCGCTCTGCCGTGCCGTCTGCGAACCAGGTGAAGTGAGCGGCCGCGAACTTGAAGTCGGCCTTGCCGAGGCGAAGCGTGAAGCGCGGCGAAGAACTCACTCGCGCACTCTAGCCCGGTGAGCCCCGGGTGATAACGTGCAGCGCTTCGTCAGCGCGGGGGAAAAACGGTGAGTGGCAAGAAATCTGCGACGGGTTCCTGCACGCGCTGTCGCGCGGAACTCGACCTCGCGTCCGTGCAGATCGGCGACGACTGGTTTTGTCGCGCAGCGTGCGCTGCTGGCGATAACACGCCGCGCGCGGCCTCGGTGGCAGAAGAGGCGCTGACGAATCGCCCGCGGCGCTATTTCGGACAGCGTGCGCCGAAGGAGCTGCGCCCGCGAACGGCGTAGCCGCTGTCCAACACGAAGGAGCTGCTCGATGACTCGTTACGCAGGCAAGATCGCAATTGTGACGGGCGCGTCGGGCGGGATCGGCCGCGCCACCGCGCGCAGGCTCGCCTCGGAAGG
>JANNRF010000192.1:0-34707 GCA_031401135.1 Deltaproteobacteria bacterium
CCGCGCAGGAACGGGTAATCGAGGGGGACTTTGCCGTAGGGCGTATCGAGCACGTACTGCGGAATCGCGAAGCCGCTGGTGCGCCCGCGCAGCGCGCGGAACAACTCGATGCCGCGCTCGATCGGCACGCGAAAGTGGGCGGTGCCTTCGAGCAGCTGCGCCTGATACACGTAATAAGGCCGCACGCGCATGCGCACGAGGCCCTCGCAGAGCGCCTTCATGGTGGCGACATCGTCGTTCACGCCGGCCAGCAGCACGCTCTGGTTGCCCACCGGGATGCCCGCGCGGGTCAGCAGATCACACGCGCGCGCGGCTTCGGGCGTGAGTTCCTTCGGGTGGTTGAAGTGCGTGTTCACCCAGATCGGGTGGTAGCGCTGGAGCATCTCGCACAGCGCGGGCGTGACGCGCATCGGAAGTGTTACGGGCAGGCGCGTGCCGAGGCGCACGATCTCGACGTGCGGGATCGTGCGCAGCTCGCGCAGCAGCCACTCGAGGCGCTCGTCGCTGAACACGAGCGGGTCGCCGCCGGTGAGCAGCACGTCGCGAATCTCCGGCGTCCTGCGAATCCAATCGAGCGCGATCGAAAGTTCTGCGCGCTTCATCGTCCACTCTTCGTCGCCGACCATGCGCTTGCGCAGGCAATAGCGGCAATACAGCGCGCACTCGTTGTTGACGCAGAACGCGATGCGGTCCGCGTACACACGCACGACGTTCTTGACGGGCGAGTGCGCCACCTCGTCGAGCGGATCGGCGAGGCCCACCGGATCGCCCAGCTCCGCGAGCCGCGGCACGACCTGCTTGCGCACGGGGCAGTCGGGATTCTCGGGGTCCATCAGCGACGCGTAGTACGGAGTGATTACGAAGCGGAAGCGCTCGGAGAGCGCCGCGATCGCGCGGGCCTCGTCGTCGCTTGGCGCGAGGAACTGCGCGAGATCCGCGGCGGAGCGGATGCGCTGCTGCATCTGCCAGGTCCAGTTCGCCCACTGCGGCGATCCGATGTCTGCGCGCGATGCCGTCACTCGAGCCCCAATCTGCGCAGGCCGCCCCTCAAAACTTCCGCGAGCAAGTGTTCGAGCGGCTGGCCCATCAACTCGGCCAAGATGCCGAACGACGCGTCCGGGGCAAACGTCGGCAGCGTGTTGATTTCGAGGAAGCGCGGCTCGCCGCGGGCATCGAGCTTGAAATCGATGCGCGCGAAATCGCAGCAGCGCAGTGCGGAGAAGGCCCGCAGCGCGTGCGCCGAGAGCACGCCCTCGAGTTCGGGCGTGAGCGCGCCCGGCGTGTGATGCGCGAGCGCCTCCGGCGCGGCGCCGCGCTCGACAGCGTGCACTCCGATACCGGTGTTGCGTTCGAGCGCGCGCTGCAAGACCGGCAGCGCGCGCGGCGGGTCATTCCCAATCACGGTGACCGTGTACTCCGCGCCCGGCAGGAACGGCTCGACCAAGGCGGGCTGTTGATAACTGCGCACGACGCGCGCGACGGCGTCTCCGAGCTCGCGCTCATTCGCAACGCGCGAGCGCAGCTCGATGCCCTTCGCGGTGCCCTCCCAGCGCGGCTTCACGAACAGCGGGAACGGGCCGGGTAGCGCCGCGCCCACGAGCGCCTCGCGCGAAGCGACGCTGAGATGCCCCGCGGTGGGCACGCCCGCCGCGCGCACGAGATCGAGCGTCCAGGCCTTGTCGAGCGAGAGCGAGAGCGTGAGCGCGTCGGAGCCGAGCGCGGGAATCTGCGCGAGCTCCATAAGAACCGGCGCCCAGGCCTCGCGATTCCGCGTGCCGTAACCCTCCGCGATGTTCCAGGCCGCATCGATCTGCGGCAGCGAGCCAGCGCCAATCGCGGCGAGCAGCGCGTGCGGGTTGCCGAGGCGGAGCGGCTCATGGCCTGCTCCACGGATCGCGGCTTCGAGCGCACACACCGTCGCCTCGGGTTCGTACTCCGCGTCAGCGTCGGGCGGGCCGCCGGGCGGCGCGCTGCCCAGCAAATCGAAGACCAGACCGATGCGAAGGCGCGCGCTCACAAGAGATGCACGCTAGCAGCGGGCGCAGCGGAGCCTTTCGCGCTTCCCTCGCTCCCTCGCGGAGGGCAGTTCGATGAAGGTTCGCTGGTTCGTCCGCAAGACCGCACTGATTACGGGCGCGGCTAGCGCGACGGATCTCGCATGACCGAGCTATTGCTGCTGCCGCGCCCGCGCAAGCTCGAGCGGCTCGCAGGTGAAGGCCCGCTGCGCGATGTCACCGCCAGCGCGCGTCATGAGCCAGCGCTCGGGCGCGAAGCCTTCACGCTCACCACGGACGCGCGCGGCGCCCGCATCGCGCACGGCGACGAGGCGGGCCTGCGCTACGCGCGCAGCGCACTGGCGCAGATCGCGCAGCAGAGCGCATCGCGGCTGCCTGCGCTTCGCATCGAGGACTCGCCCGACTTCGCCGTGCGCGGCTACTTGCTCGACATCTCGCGAGACCGCGTGCCCACGCGCGCCACGCTCGAACGCATCGTCGAAGTGATGGCGCTGCTGCGCCTGAATCATCTCCAGCTCTATACGGAGCACACGTTCGCGTACGCAGCGCATGAGCGTGTCTGGCGCGAGGCGTCGCCCCTAACAGCCGACGACGTGCGCTGGCTGGACGCCCTCTGCGCGGCGCACGGCATCGAGCTGTGCGCGAACCAGAACAGCTTCGGACACATGGGACGCTGGCTCGCGCACGACGAATACCGCGCGCGAGCCGAGTGCCCGGACGGCTTCGCGACGCGCTTTGGAGGGAAGCTCCCGCCCGGCTGCCTCGCGCCAACGCCCGAGAACGCGGAGTTCGCGCTGTCGCTCTGCCGCGAACTGCTCGGCCACCACACGAGCCGGCGCATCAACATCAATTGCGACGAGACGTTCGAGCTCGGGCGCGGTGTGAGCGCGGGCGCGGTCGCTGAACGCGGGAAGGCGCGCGTCTACCTCGAGCAACTGCGCCGTATCGCGGACCCACTGCGCGGCGATGGCTGCGAGGTGTTGTTCTGGGGCGACATGCTGCGCGATCACCCGGAGCTCGTGCGCGAGCTGCCACGCGACGGCCTCACTGCGCTCGTCTGGCACTACGAACAACCGCTCGATGCGCTGCCCATTCCGTCCGCGCTGCACGGAATCCTCGCCGAGTTCGGCATCACCGAGCGCGCCTTCCGCGGCTTCAGTGCGCAGACCGAAGCCTTCGCCGACGCCGGCTTCCCATTTTGGGTGTGTCCGGGCACTTCGACCTGGAACTCGCTGCTCGGGCGCTTTACGAACGCGCGCGAAAATCTGCGAGACGCGGCCGGCGTCGGCCTCGCTCGCGGCGCGCGTGGTTTCCTGATCACCGACTGGGGCGACAACGGGCACCTCCAGCCGCCGAGCGCGAGCTGGCTGCCGCTCGCCTACGGCGCGGCGCTGGCCTGGTGCGGCGCCGCAAACCGCGAACTCGAAATGGCGCCGCTGCTCGACGCGTTCGTGTTCGAGGACGCGAGCCAAACGCTTGGCCGCACGTTGATCGCGCTCGCGGAGGTTTCCCGGGGCACCGGCAAGACGTGCCTCAACGGCAGCCCGCTCTTCACAGCACTCGTACGCGGCGGAATGCTGGGATCGTTCGGGGAGGTCGACCGTGCGCTGCTCGAGGCCACGACCGAACAGCTGAGCGCGGCGTTGTCTTTGTTACGCGCGGCGCGGCCGGGCGCGCGCGACGGCTCCGCGACTCAGCGCGAACTCGAGGTGGCCGCCCGCCTGGCCCGACACGGTGCCTGGCGCCTCGCACTGGAAGCCGGCCTGCCCGCGCCGAGCACCGTCGCGTTGAATGCCGATCTCGCGGAGGCCATCCCGTTGCAGCGCGAAGCCTGGCTCGCGCGCAGTCGGCCGGGCGGCCTCGATGACAGCATCGCGCGGCTCGAGCGAACGCTGGCCGGCTATGACCTCCACCTCGCGCTCCCCGGCGCCGCACGGCGCTCTTGGCCCTAAAGGGGCCATACCCTTCGCTCGATAGGCCCCCATCGCCTCGGGAGGGGAGATGGTGCCGTTCCTCAGAACGCTCTTGGTCGCGGCTTGCGCGGCCACCGCATGCTTCGCGCAGCCGATCCGCGCGAAAGCTGCGTCGGACGACGCCACCCGCGCGATCTTCGTGCTGCAACTCAGCAACTACGTGACGTGGCCTGCGACTGCGTTCTCCTCGCCGAGCGCGCCCATCATCGTGGCCGTGGTCGGGAACCCCGCGCTCACGGCGGAACTGATGACGCTCGCGAGGGGCCACACCGTCGCGGGACGCTCCTTCGAGATTCGCGCCGCCGCGGATGCGGCAGGCTGCGCGGGCGCCCACCTCGTATTCGTTTCCGAAGCCGCGCAATCGCGTGCGCTCACCGCGTCGCCCGCGCCGCTGCGCGTCTCAGAGGAGCCGGACCAGCTCGCTGACACAGACGTCGCGATCCGCGTGATCGCTGGTCGCGTCGCGTTTGCCGTGAACCGCAAGGACGTCTATCGCCGCGGGCTCAAGATCAGCTCGAAGCTGATGCGCCTCGCGTCGGACTTCTAGAGATGGGGGCGCCCGCCGCAGCCTCGCTTCGTCAGGCGCTCGCGCGCGCGATGATGCTCGCCACCGGTGGCGCGCTCACCATCGCGATGCTCGCGATGTTGGTGCTCGAACTGCGCCTGACTGTGCGCGATGAAGAGCGCCTGCTCGCGAACGTGGGCCAGGTGATTGCGACCTATTCGGCGGCGGCGATCGAGTTCGACGATGCCGACGCGGCGAGTGAAGCGCTCGCGACCCTGAGTGCGAATCCGGATGCCGAGTTCGGCGCCATCGTGCTCCCGGACGGCAAGCTCTTCGCGTCTTGGGGAAATCTTCCTTCCGCGCTCGCGGCCGCGACGGCGCCCGAGGCGCGCGGTGTCTCGCTGCACCGTGGCGAAGCCACCTGGAGCGCGCCGATTACGCACGGCGAGCGCACGCTCGCGACGCTCGTGATTCGCAGCCGCCTCGGCAGCGCGTTCTCGCAGTTGTTCTGGGTCGGTGGCTTGATGATCGCGATCTGCCTCGGCGGCTTCGTTACGGCTTGGGCTCTATCGGCGCGTTTGCGCGAGAGCATCGCGACGCCGCTGGCCGAACTCGCGCGCAGCGCGGAAGCCATGGCGGGCGGCGACCTCTCCGCCGAAACGCGCATCGACCGCGCGGACGAGATCGGCGGCCTCGCGAAGAGCTTTCAGCGCATGTCGGTAGGAATCCGCGAACTCGTCGGGCATGTGCGCGAGAACACGACTGCGGTCTCGGACGAATCTGCACGACTGGCGAGCGCCAGCGAAGCGATGTTCGAGGAAGCACGCCGGCACGAACGCACTGCAGTCGAGACCGCGAGTTCCGTCGAGGAGCTCGGCGCGCAGGTCGGGGAACTCAGCCGCACCTCTGTCGGCCTCGCGCAAAACGCCGCGCAGGCGAGCGAGGCTGCGGGCGCCACCGAGCGCGCGCTCACGGATTCCTCGCGCGGCGTCGGCCTCTTGTTCGAAACGGTCGATGAAACTGCGGCGTCCGTGCTTCAACTCACCGCTGCTGTTCGCCAGATCGCGGGCAACGCCGAGCGCCTCGGCGAAGCCACCCAGACGACTGCGAAGTCGATGCTGGCGCTGGATGCCTCGCTGCGCGAAATCGAGAGCAACGCGCGCGAAAGCCACGGCGCAACGCAGGAAGCGGCGGAAGCCGCGCGGCGCGGCGAGGGCGCGGTGGACGCCGCGATCTCCGGCATGGGCGAGGTGGCAGAGAGCTTTGGAGCGGTGGAGCGCATCGTCGCCGATCTCGCGCAGCGCTCGAAAGCGATCGAGCAGGTGTTACGGGTGATCGAGGATGTCGCGGACCAGACCAACCTGCTCGCGCTGAACGCCGCGATCATCGCGTCGCAGGCGGGCACTCACGGGCAGGCGTTCTCGGTTGTCGCAAGCGAGGTGAAGGGCCTTGCGAAGCGCACCGCGGGTTCTGCGCGCGAGATCGGAAACTCGATCGGCGCGGTCCTGAAGGGCATCGAAGCGGCCGTCGCCGCGACCAGTTCGGGCGCCGCGCGCGTGCGCGAGGGCACGCGACGTTCTGAAGAGGCTGGCGGCGCGCTGCGCGCGATTCGCGCCAGTTCAGAGCGCTCGAACAACGCGGTCGATGCGATCGCGAACGCAACCGAGGAGCAGGTGCGCGGCGTCGAGACGGTGTCGGCAGAGATGCTGCGCGTCAGGACGATGGTCGAGGAGATCGCGCGTGCGACGCGCGAGCAGGACAACGCCGGCACTGAGATTCAACGCGGCATCGAGACGGTGCGCGAACTCGCCGAAGGCCTGAAGCGCTCGACGGGCGACGTCACGGATCAGAGCCGGCTCACGGCGCGTGCGGTCGACAGCGTGGCCGCCGCGCTCGCGCAGATCCGCGACGGCGCGGAGTCTCAGCGCGTTGCGGCCTCTCAGATTCTCGAAGCCACGCAGGTGTTCCGCGACGGCGCCTCGGAGACGACGCGCCGAGCCGAAGCGATGCGCGGGACGGTCGATGCGCTGCGCGAACGCAGCGCCGCGCTCGACCGCGAACTCGCGCGCTTTCACTAAGAGATCGCGCCGGGTTTCCCAAGGGCGTCGCAGGCGCTCACGGAGACGCCTCTGGACACGCGGCCGCCGCGCCCGCCAACTCCGCGCCCACGACCCAATCCGAGGGAGCGCGCGCACCGGCCGGGTCGGCGCAGCGCACGCGCAATTCGTTCAGCAACCCGCCCGCAGGCTCCTCTTCGCACGCACCGGGCGGGAGCCGCGGATGCGCGGGGTGCGGGAGCCAGCTCTCCGACACCCGCTCGAACACCTCGATCTCGAGGACGCCCGAACAGCCGCCGGCCGGGTAGTGGACGAGCGCCCGATCCGGCGCCGCCGCTGGCGCGGCGAGTTCGTTCCCAAGCGGAGGCCCGGCGCACGCCAACGCGGCGAGCGTCGTGAGCAGCGGCCACGCGCCTGCAAAGAAATGCGAGCCCCACATATGCCGGCCACGCTAGCGGCGCGTGACACTTCGCCGCGATCTCGCCCACTTCCTAGTAGATGGAATCCGCGCAGCGCCGCCGCTTTGACCACTTCGCTACCGAACTTTCGGTGACGGTCGGCGAGCGCGTGCCGCGACATGCGCTCTGGCTCGCGGCCGAAGCGCATCTCGGAAGCGGGCTCGAACTCGCACGCTTCTGCAACGAAGCCCTCGCTCCGCTGCTGCGCGAGTGGCGGATCGCTGCGCCGCCGCAGCGCGCTGCCGCGCGCCTTGCCCGCGAGATCGCCGGCTTCAATCCCGCGAGGCGCAGCCCAGAAGAAATCGTTGGCGCGCTGTTCGCGGACCTCGGCGGCAGGTAGCTAGAGCCGAGGGGCCAGCGCAGCCAGCTGGGGTGCGAGCGCCGCGAGTGCGCGGGCGCGGTGCGAGATGCGGTCCTTCTCCGCCTCCGCGAGTTCGGCCATGCTGCGCGCCTCGCCGTCCGGCGCAAAGACCGGGTCGTAGCCGAAACCGCGCGCGCCGCGTGGCGCCTCGAGGATGCGGCCAGCGCACTCGCCGCGCGCGATCTGCACTTCGCCGCTCGGGAGCGCGAGCGCGGCGACGCAGACGAAGCGCGCGGCTCGGCTCGCGCTTGCGCCGCGCGTGCGGAGTTCCGCGAGCAGCAGCCGAACGCGGCCCGCGTCGTCGAGACTGTCGCCGCCGAAGCGCGCCGAGTGGGGACCCGGCGCGCCGCCGAGCGCCTCGAGCTCGATGCCCGAATCGTCCGCGAGCGCCGGGAGCCCGCTCGCGCGCGCCGCCGTGCGCGCCTTCGCGGCGGCGTTCTCCGCATAATCACTGCCCTCAGGCGGCAGCTGCACTTCGGGATGCAGCGCGAGCCCCTCGAGCGCGAAGCCCGCGCCGAGCAGCGCCTCGAACTCGCGCAGCTTGCCGCGATTCGAGCTGGCGATCAGCAGCCGCGTCGGCATCGCTTCACGCGGCACCGATGCCACTGTTCGATCTCCGCTCGCCTGCGGCTCGCTGCGCGTGGCGAAGCGCCACTTGCCTACTCCGTAACACCCGCAGCTTCTAGCGCCGCGCGCTGCAGGCGCGTCAGCTCCTCGATGCCGGCGAGCGCGAGCGAGGTCATGCGCTCGAGTTCGTCGCGCGAGAAAGTCGCGCCCTCGCCGGTGCCCTGCACTTCCGCGAGCCGCCCACTGCCGGTCGCCACCACATTCATGTCCACGTCGGCGCGCGAGTCTTCTTCGTACGGCAGATCGAGCATGATCTCTCCGCCGATCAAGCCGACGGAGATCGCGGCGATGCTGTCGCGCAGCGGGTTCTTGTCGATGGCGCCGCGCCGGCGCAGGCGAAAGGTCGCTAGCGCGAGCGCCGTGTAGGCGCCTGTGATGGAAGCGGTGCGCGTGCCGCCGTCGGCCTGCAGCACATCGCAGTCGACCCAGAGCGTGCGCTCGCCGAGCGCAGCGGGATCGACGATCGCGCGCAGGCTGCGGCCGATCAGGCGCTGAATCTCGAGCGTGCGGCCCGATTGCTTGCCCTTCGCCGCTTCGCGCTCGGTGCGCCGATCCGTCGAGCCGGGCAGCAGCGAATACTCCGCCGTCACCCAGCCTTTGCGCTGGCCGTACATGAAGCGCGGCACCGTCTCTTCCGCGCAGACGGTGCAGAGCACCTTGGTGGCGCCGAACTCGACCAGCACCGAAGCCAGCGGGTTGTCCGTGAAATCCGGGATCAAGCGCACCGGCCGCAACTGGTCGGGCATGCGCCCGTCGATCCGCTTCATCGTCTGCCTCCTGCGCTCGCGACACCCGAACGCTCGTCTTGTCGTGATCGGAACGCCGCGATCGCGCGCGCCAGGCCGGCGGCGATGCGTTCGCGTTCGCTCGCCTTGCGCAACGCGCGCTCGTCTTGGGGGTTCGTAATGAAGCCCACTTCCACGAGAACCGCCGGCATGCGCACTCCCATCAGCACCACGAACGGCGCCTGCTTCACGCCGCGCGAGCGGCGTTCGGCGCTGCGCGCGAGTTCGGCCTGCGCAATGCGCGCGAACTCCTGCGAGTCTGCGAGTTGCTCGGTCGCGAGCAGATCGCCGAGGATCGCGAGCACGGGATCGCCCTCGGCGAGCTTGGCCGCCCCGGGGCCGAACGCGGCGTTCTCCGCTTGCGCCAGTTCTTGCGCCGCTTCGTCGCTCGCTTCCGGCGATGCAAAAAACGTCTCGATGCCGCGGACGCTCTTCGCGCGCGAGGCGTTCGCGTGAATCGACACGAACAAGTCCGCAGCGGCGGCGTTGGCGGCGCGGGTGCGTTCGTCGAGGGCCACGAATGCGTCGGCGTCGCGCGTGAGCCGCGCCTCGAGGCCCTGCGCGCGCAACTTTTTGGCGAGCCGCTGCGCGAGATCGAGCACGAGATCTTTCTCGAGCAAACCCGCCGGGCCGCGCGCACCGTGGTCGTCGCCGCCGTGACCGGCATCGATCACCACACGGTCGAAGCGCTCCTGCGGCGCGTTTGGAGCAGCGCTGGCGATCGCGGGCGCGAACGCCAGCACACACGCGAGCGCGATTCGTCTCACCTCAGCTACGCAGGCCAAGCCGTCTCCCCCGAAAGCGGAACGTATCAATGTGCGCAGCGCGCGCGGGGCCGCGCGAACTTTCTGGCAGTGAGAAGTCGCTCGCTTATGCTGGCCGGACCATGAACAACACTCGACGTTTGATCGCCGCATCATTCCTCCTTTGGGTCGCCAGTGCTGCGAACGCAGAGGACCCCGCCGTCGTGCGGCCGCGCTTCCAGTCGGGCAAAGAGGTGATCGGCTCCGGCACCGCCTTCTTCCTGGCGGCGCAGAATCCCGAGGGCGCGATCGCGGTCACCTCGGCGCACACGCTGCAACTCGGCAAGCTCACGCGGACGACCGAGGTGAGCTTCGAAACGGGTCGCTCGCGGCAGCGTGTGAGTGTCGCGAGCCGGCTGCTGGTGCCGCCGGGCAAGCCGTTCTCGTCGTCGAAGGACGGCTCGCTGCGCGAAGACTTCATGATCTTCGCGCTCGATCTGAAGCCCGTCGGCGCGCGCATCTTGCAGGCTGACACGCAGCCGATTCAGAGCGTGCGCGGTGCGCGCGTGCGCATCCTCGGCGTGCCGGCTGGCTCGCCTGCCGATGAGGACGACATCTTCGGCACGGTGCGCGTGGCGGAGGACAATCGCATCGAGGTGCGCCTCGACGTGCCTGCGGATCTGCGCGGCTGGGGCGGCGCGCCGGTGTTGCGCTTTCCGGGCGGCACCGTGATCGGCATTCTCGAAGCTGCGTGGCCGGATGAAGAGCAAGAAGGCACGCAGCGGCTCGGTGTGGCGCCGATCGGTGGCGTGCTCGATGCGCTGAAGAAGCCGCTCGCTGCGGGGCGCGGCGAGCCGTTCGCCAAGTTTGCGTCGCTCGTGCCCGCCGACGAAATCGACGCAACGGTTGCGGTTGGCGACGACGTCGATGTCGGCCCGGGGGACGCGGAGCTCGTTGAGGGCGAGGCGCTGCTCGGTGAAGCGGGCGCGATGTCGACGACACTCAAGCTCGAGATCGAGGAACCCACGGACGGCTCGATCGTCGGCAGCCCCGAAGGCGCGTTCCTGGCGGGGCGCGCGCTCGCGCTGCTCGGCGAGTTCAAGCGCTTCGACGTGATGATTGTGCTCGACACCTCGGGTTCGACGAACACCGCTTCTGGCGGCGACATCAACGGCAACGGCATCATCGGCTCGACCGGGTTATCAGGGATTTTCAAGCAGTCGGATCCGGGCGATTCGATCCTCGCGGCGGAAGTCGCGGCAGCGAAGAAGGTGCTCGAGAGCCTCGATCCGCGAAACACGCGGGTGGGCCTCGTCACCTTCGCGGGCAGCGCGGAACAGCGCGACCCGTACACGGGAGTCGTCTACTCGGACCCCCAGCCCGATGCGATCACGGAAGAGCCGCTGAGCACGAACTACGAACGCATCGCGAAATCCCTCGATCGCGTGCTCAAGCGCGGGCCCGAGGGCGCGACGAACATGACGGAGGGCGTTCGGCTGGCGATGAGCGAGCTGAAGGGCTTCCGCGGCAGCATGTCGAAGCCGGATCCGGGCAGCCAAAAGGTCGTGTTGTTCTTCACGGATGGGCAGCCGACCGCGCCCTACGCAATGGAGTACTCCGGCGCGAACGTGCAGTCCGTGCTGCGCGTTGCTTCCCAGGCGCGCCGCGCGGACGTTCAGGTGCACACCTTCGCGATCGGGCCCGAGGCCCTCGACGGCCCGATCGCGTGCGTGCAGCTCGCCGCCTACACCGGCGGCTACTTCACGCCGGTGAGTTCCGCGGGCGATCTACCCGCGGTCGTGGAGACGGTGAACTTCGCGAACCTCGACGAACTCACGATCAAGAACCTCACGCGCGGCGAGGCAGCGACCGACACGATCATCAACGCGGACGGCTCCTTCGCTGCGCTGGTGCCCGTGCAGCCGGGCCTGAACCGCCTCGAGGTCGTGGCGACTGCCACTGATGGCACCTCGACAAAAGCCGAGGTGACGGTGAGCTACGCGCCGGGCGCGCCCTCGCCGCGGCTCCCGCGCGAACTCGTGGCGCTGCGCAACCGCTTGCTCGAGCGGCGCCTGATTCAGATCAAGCGCGGGCGCATCGAGGCAGAGCGCACTGCCGCCGAGGACGCCCGCAAGGAACTCGAGATCAAGATCAAGCGCGAGCGCGAGGCGGCGGAAGAGACCGCTGAGAAGCAAGGGCGCCGGCTACGCATCGAGAAAGCGCCCGAAGACGACGAGGAACCGCGCCAGTAGCAAGCAGCGCTTCGCTGCGCGCAGCGAGCGGCAGGCGAGCGAAGATCGAACAGTGGCCTCGCTGTCGGATGCGCCTCGTTGATCGCATCTCCAAAACGCCGCTAACGAGCAAGCAGCGCTTCGCTGCGCGCAGCGAGCCGCGGGCGCGCAGCGAGCGCCGTCAAGGGCGCGCTTCGTAGAACGCGTTCACGGCGTGGTCGATCTCGAGGCGCTTGAAGCGCGTGAAGCCGGCGGCGGCGGTCATCTCGCGCGCGCAGCCTTCGTGGAAGCCGAGCGTGCCGAGGCCCGCGCCGCCCGGCTCCGAGAGCGCCGAGGACATGCACGTCAACACCGAGAAGCCGTACATCAGCGACGCCATCGGGTTCTTCGCGACGTTCTCTGCGTAGGTCGGCAGCGCCTTGATGTCGGCGATCCAGAGCACGCCGTCCGCGGCGAGCGCCTTGCGAATCGCATGCAGCGTCTGCTGCGGCTGCGTCATGTCGTGGAGGCAGTCGAAAGTCATAACAAGCGAGAAGCTGCCGTCAGCGGGCAACGCTTGCTCGCTGACGTGGTGGAACTGGACGTTCGTGACGCCAGCCTTCAGCTTGTTTTCTTCCGCGCGCGCGAGCGCGTGGCGTGAGAGTTCGTAGCCGTGCAGGTCGGCCCTCGGAAACGCCTTGGCGAGCTCGATCAGCGCTGCACCGCTGCCGCAACCGACGTCTGCGGCGCGCGCGCCCGCTTCGAGCTTCGCCTTCAGGCCCTCGACGCGCGGCACACCGACGCGCACCAGAAAGTTGCGCACCCAAGGTGCGAAGCCGCGCTCGATGCCGCGCGCGCCTTCGGGCCCGATCGCGTCGTACGGCAGGCCGAGGCCCGTGCGAAACGCCTCGGGCAGCTGCGCCACCAACGAAAGCGTCTTCGGCAGCTGCGAGAACATGCCGCCGCCAAACGCAGGGTGATTCTCGTCGGCGAGTACGGCGCGGCCCTCGGCGGAGAGCGCGAAGCGACCGTCTGGGTTGGTATCCAGAATCCGCGCGGCGCCTTGGTTGTAGAGCCACTCGCGCAACCAGCGCTCCGAGAGGCCGGTGCGCGCGGCGAGCTCGTCCGGTGTCGCGGGCCCGCGTTCCGCGAGCGAGCGGAACAGCCCGAGTTCGTCACCGAGATAGATCAGCGCGGAAGTGACGGCGCCGTTCAGCATGCCGAAGACGTGCTTGGCGTATTCCTTGAGTCGCTCCGGGTCGGGTCTGCGCGAGATGGTTTCCATCGCGGCAGCATGGCCCAACGCGGCGGGTCTCGTCTACTTCGCCCGGCCGCGCTTCAGGGTGCGCGGCTTGCCCTTCGCCTTCACCGCGGCGTTCTTCACGCGCAGCGTCTCGGCGTCCTCGCCCGTTGCGTGAGTCTTCGCCAAGTGCGCCTGATAACGCGCCCATGCCTTCGGCCGCTGCTTCTCGATCCACGCGGCGAAGGCGTCGGCTGTCACCCAAGCGTGCTTATCAGGCGGGCCGTCTTCGGGCGTGTAGCGCTGCTCGCACTCGCGCCAGTCGAAGTCTTTGCAGATCGCGGGGCGGCGCTCGTAGACGCCGCACAGGCCCGCGCTCGTCAGGTTTTCGCAGCGCGTGCGGAACAGCACGTGCCAGACGCTGTCCCAATCGACGAACACCTCGACGTCGCGGTGGTAGAGGTACCAGATGATCTGATCGATCTCGGCGTTCGTGGAGGGGTTCTCGATCTCGAGCGCGATGTACGTGCAGCACTTGGCGCACTCGAAGCACGGGTGATCGGATTCCTTCTGGATCACCGGCAACAAGCGTTCGCCCGTATCGCTTCGCAAGTCGCTCACGCGCTCCCCCCAATAAGTGGGCGGGGACTCTATCGAACTCTGCGCGCCGGTCAGTGGACGGCGGCGATCTCTTGGGGTGTGAACTCGCGCGTGTCGCTGAACACTTTGAGCGGCACCCAGCCCGCGACTTCGGACATGCGCGGCATGCCGCGCACCATCGCGCCGGTCGGGTCGATCACCCAAGGATCGTCGGGGTTCTCGAACCAGAGCGTCACCATGTGGTGTTGGCCGTCCTCGGCGCGATAGACGATCGCGCGAAACACTTCGTCGCCTGAGAAGCCGAGCTCGCGCAGCAAGTTGAACGCGAGCAGCTCGAGCCCGTCGCAGTCGTCGCCGTCGTGCGCGAGCGTTTCTTCGAGCGTCGCCCAGTGGTCGAATGAGCCGTCGGGGCGGTAGTGACCGCGCGCGTTCTCCTGGATCCAAGCCGCCAGCTCGCGCGCTTGCTGACGACGCTGCTCGGCGCGAAACGCGGTGTACTTCTCGCGAAGGTCGTTCGCGTCGGCTGGCAGCGCGTTCTCGCCAGGCCCGGAGACCGACGCGGGCGCACTCACGAGATCCGTTTGGTCCGCGAGCTCACGCGCCCGCCAGCCGGCAATTTTCGGGCTCCACGGATCATCGGTTGCGGGCGAAGTGAAGTAGGCGAACGGGCCGTGGGGCATGGACTCGACAGCAACGTGCGCGCAGCCGGGTGCGAGGAACACCACGAGCAGCAGAGCGGCGAGCACACGTCGATTGCGGCGGAAGCAGCGCATTGCCCTGCTTGCATCGGCACACTGCGACGGGCAATTGAGCGCAGAGACGCGGGCGCTGCGCGTCCGCGGCTACCGCGTTGACGAAGCGAAGCTGCGCCTCGCTGCGGGCGACGAGCGCCGCTTGCTAGGCCGGGATCGGCGCTCCGAGCCGCACGAGCGCGAACAGGATCACGACAAACGCGACGATCGCCGGGATTCCGCCGAGGATGTAGAGAATCGCGACTGCGTCGACTTTGCCCTTCGGTTCCTGCTGCTCGGACATCGGAGCCCCTCGTTCGCCGTTGAATGGTTCGGCGGTCCGGCAACCTAGCCCCGAGCATTTGCGGCGTCGAGTTGTTCTAGTGCGCACACATTGCACAGGGGTGAGCGTGGATCTGCGACGCAAGCTCGCAATCGTCGCGGGGCTCTACTTCGTTGAAGGCGGCCCGATGGGCATCTTCGGCGACGTTTGGCCCGTGTTCCTACGCGATTCGGGCTGGAGCCTCGAAGCGCTCGGCCGGCTCTCCGTGCTCGGCCTCGCGTGGACGTTGAAGGCGCTGTGGGCGCCGGCGGTCGATCACTACGGAGAATGGCGTCACTGGATCGCTGGCTCGCTCGTTGCGATGGCCATCGCCAGCGCATTCGCAACGAGCGCGCCGGGAGTCGCGAGCGCGGCGACGCTGATTGCGATCTTCTGCATTGCGTCCGCGACGCAGGACATCGCGATCGACGCGTCAGCCGTCGCTCTCACCGCTCCGGGGGAGGAGGGCCAGCTCTCGTCGGTGCGCGTGACGATGTATCGCGTCGGCGCCCTCGCGTTCGGTTCCGGCGGCTTAGTGCTCGCGGATCAGTTTGGCTGGCCCGTCGTTTACCAACTGTTTGCGGTCGCCCTCGCGCTCTCTGCGCTGGCCGTTCTGACGAGCCCGCGTGTTCAACCGACTGCGGCCGGCGAACGCCACAGCTGGAGCGCCTCGCTCGCAAGCTGGCGCCGGCCCGGATTATTAGGCGCGCTCGGCTTCCTGGCTTTCTATCGGCTCGGCGATCTCGCGATGGCGCCGATGGTGAAGCTGCTCTGGCGGGATAGCGGGATGAGCCTCACGCAGATCGGTGTCATCCCTGCCCTCGCTGGCCCGCTGACGGGGATTCTCGGCGCGGCGCTCGGCGGGTTGCTCGTCGCGCGCACGTCGCTGCGGGTCGCACTCGTGGTCGGAGGAGTGCTCGCCGCGGCGTCGAACCTCGTCTACGCGGCGGCTGCCTGGGCAGGCGCTCCGCTCGCCGCCCTCGCCGGCGCCGCGCTCGCTGAATCGTTTTGCGGCGGTGCGGCCAGTGTGGCGCTCGTGAGCGTGCTCGTCCTCGCCTGCGATCGCGCGCATGCAGGCGTGCAGTTCGCCGCGCTCACCGCGATCTCGCCCCTAATGGGCCGCCTCGCAGGCGTGTTCTCAGGCGACGCCGTCGGCAGCTTCGGCTACGGCACCTGGTTCGCGGCGACCGCTGCACTCACGCTTCCGGCGCTGCTCTTCGTTCCGTCGGCGCTGCGCTGGGCGAAACGCGAGCGCTAACTCCGCCACTCTTCAGGGGCGCCCGCGAGATCCGCCTCGATGTCGAGCTGGCGCAGTTTGCGCTCGAGGCGTTCGAGCTCCTCGCGATGGCGACGCAGTTCGTTGCGCAGCTGGAAGTCGATCGGGGAACGCGTGCTGTCGGAGTCTGCGCCGGGGATTGGGTTGACGGACCATTGGCCACCGCCGACGTCTTCCATCTTGCGCTCGGTTTCTCCGAGCGCGGCGCGCTGCTTCTGCACTTCCGCGCGCACCTCGCCGTAGCGCGCCCGCCATTCGCCGCGGGTCAGCCCGCCCTTTCGCTCAACGGAGTAGGTGCGGTCGGACGGCAACGTAAGGAGTTGGTCGAGCGCGATGTCGGGGCCGGTGCCCGCGCCGCTCGCGTCGGCCGGCGTACTCGGGGCTGAGTCGGACTGCGCTCCGCTCGCTTGCTCCTTCGCTTCGGCGCGTGCGCTGCCCGCAAGGGTCAGCGCGATCGCGGCCGCGAGAGTCGACGTCAAAAAGTTCCGAGTCGCCCGCATCCACAGCTCCTTCGGGCGGCAAGATAGCCGCGCCCCGCCCGTTCGTTTCTGTCAAGCCGCAGCCCGGGCAGCCGATACGAACCACGATTTCGTCCAAGCGCGCACTCGCGCGCGGGAGTCCGCCGAGGATGGATCGGGAGAAACTCCACCGTCTGCTTCGTCTGGGGCTCGAGAAGGGCGCCTCCGACATCCATTTCCAAGTGGGGAACCTCCCGCTCTATCGCTTCAACGGCAACCTGGTCGAACTCCGATACAAGGTGCTTTCGCAGCAGGACACCGAGGCGATGTCGTCGCTGCTGCTCGAGGGCGATCCGCGCGGGCGCACAGAGTTCAACGAAGTCGATCTTGCCTACGAGTTGCCGGGAGAAGGCCGCTTCCGCGTCAACATCTCCCGCCAGCGCCGTTTCCATAACATTGTGCTGCGGGTGATCCCGCTGCAGATCAAGGCCTTCGACGAGCTGAATCTGCCGAGCGTGCTGCGCGACATCGCGCAGATCCGGCGCGGCCTGATTCTCGTGACCGGCGCGACGGGCATGGGCAAGTCGACCACGCTCGCGGCGATGATCAATGAGGTCAACCGCACGCGGAAGTGCAAGATCGTCACGATCGAGGACCCGATCGAGTTCGTGTTCACCCACGAGAAGGCGATCATCAGCCAGCGCGAGATCGGCACCGACACCGCGAGCTTCCCGGACGCGCTGCGCGCTGCGCTGCGCCAGGACCCCGACGTGATCATGGTCGGCGAGATGCGCGATCACCAAACGGTCGATACCTCGCTGAAGGCGGCCGAGACGGGCCATCTGGTGTTCTCCACGATCCACACGGCGGACGTCGCTTCGACGATCAACCGGCTCGTTTCATTCTTCCCGGTCGATGAGCAGATCGCAGTGCGAGCGCGGATCGCGGACAACGTCAAGGCGATCGTCTCGCTGCGGCTGCTCGCCAACAAGAAGGAAGACGCGCGCGTTCCGGCCGTCGAGGTGTTGCGCGCGACGAGATCGGTGCAGGACTGCATCCGCGATCCGCAGCGCACCGCCGAGATCACCGATTACATCGCGCGCAGTCGCCCCGAGCGAATGCAAACGTTCGATCAGCATCTGCTCGACCTGCTGAAGGCGAACAAAATCTCGACCGAGACGGCTCTCGCCGCGGCCTCGAACCCGGTCGATTTCCAGACTCGGCTTCAGCTCGATGGCGATGAACCCGCTCCCGAGGACGTCGAGAAGGCGGAGACGTTCGGCTCGGACGTCCGGTTCTGACGATGGTGCTCGCGGCGCAGACGAGGCGGGAACGCGACGCCAGCCGTGGCGACGCCGTCGCCGCGGGCCTCCGGCATGCGACCGGCAGCGCGGCCGAACTCGCTCACGGAGTCGCGTTGTTATTCGCTCACAGCGGTCCCGAGACCGGCGCGGCGCTCACGCTGCGTGCGGCAGCGGGGTTTGCCTCGGCCGATGAGGCGCGAGCCGCGGCGCGCGCCGTCGATGCTTGGGCGCGAGAACTCGCGAACGCTGACGATCTCGTCCGCTCGCCCGCTCTGCGTTCGTTTGGCCCACGCGCGGTGGACGGCGCCGTCGGCCTGCCCCTGACGATCGGCGGACGTTATTGGGGCGCGCTGATCGTGGGTGGCCAGGCCGCGCTCGCCGACAAGACTGGCGCGTCGCTGGCTGCGATCGCGCGCGGCGCCACCGTCTGCCTCGACCACGCGCACCTGCAAGCGCGCGCGGACGCGCTCGAGAAGAAGCTCACGGAAGGCGCCAGCAGCGAGGGCGAGAGTGGCGACGAGATCCTGAAGCTCTCGGAGGCGCTGTTCGCGCAGGACATCGAGTTGCTGCGCAAGAGCGAGCAGCTCGGCAAGGTCGAGAAGCTCAAGAGCGACTTCATCGAGAAGATGTCGCGCGAGCTGCGCACGCCGCTGAACAGCATCATCGAAGCGATCATCGCGGTGCTCGCCGGCGAGAACGAGCAACTCTCCGACGCGGCGAAGGGCAGCCTGCGAGCTGCGCTCGACGACGGCACGAGCTTCCAGCGCACGCTTCAGAACATCCTCGATCTGTGGCGCATCAAGCAGGGCGAGATGCCGGTGCAGACGCAGGAAGTGAACTTCCGCGAAGTCATCGAGGAAGCAGTCTTCAGCGTGCAGGAAGTGATTCGGGAGAAACCGCTGACGATCGAGCGAACGGTGCAAGAGCCGATGCCGAAGTTCCGCACCGACCTCGCGAAGGTGAATCAGATCCTTTTCCTGTTGCTCGACAACGCGGTGAAGTTCACGCCCCAAGGCAAGATCGAGATCGACGCGGCAGTCGTGCGCGGCCAGCTGCGTTGCGTCGTACGCGATAGCGGAATTGGCATTTGCGCCGACGACCGCCAGTTCATCTTCGACGAGTTCTTCCAGGTCGAGGACGCAACCTCGATGCGCTACCGCGGCGCTGGGCTCGGCCTAACGCTGGTGCGAGAGCTGGTCTCGCTGCTCGCGGGCAGCCTCGAGATCGACAGCGAAGTGGGCCAGGGCACGTCCGTCACGTTCTCGGTGCCGGTGCAGTCGATCGGCACCTAGCGAGAGGCGCGCGCTCAGGCCGCGCCGTCTTCGTTCGTGCCGTAGTCGGGCTTCACGTGGCCAGCGGCGATCTCTCGCAGCGCCGTCACGACTTCCTTGTTGTCTGCGGTGTCGACCAAGCTGCGCGCGCCCTTGCGCAGTTGCTTCGCGCGAATCGACGCCATCTGGACAAGGTGGAACCGGTTCGGCACCAGCGCTGTGCAGTCTTCAATCGTGATGCGTGCCATGAATCGTTCCCCAATCCGCTCGAAGGTCGCGCAGGCTAACGAACGCTGCGCGGGGTTACAGCGACGCTGACGCGGATGGCCCAGAAAAGGGAAACCCCGGCCGACGAGAGCGCCAGCCGGGGTCCGAAGACTATGAAAGCTTCTCGCAGAGCGAGCTTACTTTCCCTTCTTCGCGGCCTTCTTCTTGCCGCCCTTCTTCTTAGCTGCCATCTCGGGTCACCCCCTGGTTGATGGTTCGTTTGCCTCATCGGCGTCCGAACCGGCGACTTGAAGGCAACAGCGCCTTCTTTCCGTCGCCACTCCTGGCCTTTAGGGCTGGAGTTGCGAGCCAGACTAACCTCGCCCGATCCGGCACGTCAAGACATAAATGCAAAAGAATCGACCATCTGCGCGGTCAAGCTGCGAGTGCGAAGGCAAATTTGGCGGGCCGCTTGACGCGCCAAATCCCGCTCTCTAATCGTCCCGCCCTGACAATCACCAGAAGGGGAAGGCGTGGGAAGCGTCATTAAGAAGCGGCGCAAGAAGATGCGCAAGCACAAGAAGCGGAAGATGTTGAAGCGGTCGCGCCACAAGAAGCGCTGACCACGGCCCTTCGGCGCTAGACGCTCTGCTGCACCGACGCTGGCGCCTCGTTGCCCCACCAGCGCCGTAATTGCCCAACAACTCGGTTGAGCGCGTGGCGCCTCGGTAGGAAACCGAGCGTCGGGCGTCCGCGGGTTCCGAGTTCGCGCAGATCCACCTGCATCGCCGTGTTCGCGGGATCGATCATTAGGCCCCGCCGCAGGTATCGAATCGCCTCGGCCTTGAAGCCGAAAGCGAGGTGGACGCGCGCGAGGTTGTGATAGAGGTCCGGGTTGAAGAACTCCTCCTTCGCCGCGGATCTGCAGAGCTCGAGCGCACGATCGAAGCGCCGCTCGACGAGCGCGAGCGCGAGCCCGTAATAGGAGCGGTAGCGCGGATTCGCGCGATCGATCTGATGCGCAGAACGAAAGTGCTCCAGTGCGGTCGCAGCCTCGTTGTTCACGAGCGCGTCGCGGCCCAAGCGGTGATGGTCTTCCGCCGTAACGGAAGAAGTCGATGCGTATTCCAACTGCAGCCTCCACGTCCCGTGACGGATCTCACGGTCTCGCTCACAAGAGGCAAGCGGCGTGCCGCTCAGTCGCATGGCGGCAAGCAACCGCGACAAGCGCACGGAATTACTGCGAAACCCTACGCGAAGCGGTCGCTCGTGGTGAAGTCCCCACGAGCACGCATTCGTAACTCGCGATTACGAACATGAAATCGCGCAGACGTGAGCGCGAGGGCTGGGGCTAGTACTCGATAATCTCGAGGATGTATCGCTTCTTCTCTTTGCCACTCGCGGCGGCCATGATCGTCCGGATCGCCGATGCGTGCGCGCCACCCTTCCCGATCACCTTGCCGAGATCGTCCTTGGCGACGCGCAACTCGAGCACGTGCGCGTGATCGCCAATCACTTCCTTGATCTGCACTTCGTCCGGCTTGTCCACCAACGCGCGGACCAACGCCTCAATGAGCTGCTTCATGCGGCTACCCCGTCCTCGAAACCCCCGCCCTGGCTCCGTGCTCAATAGTCTACGCTGATCCAGGCGGGCCTGGGGCGCTAATACGCAGCAAAGGCCGTGCGCAGGCACTTGAGGAACTCCCGGAAATTCGGCGTGTTTCGCGCGCAGCTTCCAGATCGCCCCGGAGCCGAGGTCCACGGGAGCTTCCCTGGCCTGGCTGGTCGGATGTCCGGCGAGCGAGCCCCGTCGACACGTCGATCGGCCCGCTGGCGAGGCCTCCCGCACTTAGCTCCTAGAAGAACCACTCGACGACCGCGAAGGCAAGCGCTTGTTGCGCGCCGAACTGCGAGCGCTCGCGACCGGCGAAGATCTGCGCTCCCAGGCGCAGCTCGAGCGTGTTCCAGCCGTTGTACGAGAGCACGGGCGCAATCGCAGCGCTCACGCCGCGCCAATCGTAGAGCACGAGCAAGTCTGCGCGCAGCGCGGCCGTAACATCTGCGCCGATCTGTAGGCCGCTCGTGTGCTTCGCGAACGAGACCACGCGACAGCCTGCGAAGCGTGCGGGGCCGTGGGCCACCGGCACAAGCGGGAGCGGATCGCCGGTGGCTCCAAACAGCGGCAACAATGCGGCAGCGCGTCCCCGCCCGAAGCCGAGCGCGTTGCCGTCGTAGAGATGCTCTGCGAGCAGGTAGACGCCCGGACCGACGGCGAGCGTGCCGTCTACCGAGAACACCGCCTGCCAGAAGCGTGGCAGCTCGCGCGGGGCGGGATCGTCGATGAACTGGACGTCGCGCGTAGGGTCCGTCCAGATCGCTTCGACCCGCCACGCCGCGCCGCGAAGATTCCCTGATAAATCGCCGCCGATCGCGAGCGCTTGCTCGAACGCGCCCGCGAGCAGCGAGAAATCTGTGTCGTGCATTACGCCGTGAAAGCGCAGCGCATAACGCCCGTCGCGCGCGCGATCGCCCGGCGCTGCGACTGCCTGCACGTAGTTCGAGCCGGTGAAACTCCAGCGCGCATCGAGCGCATCGATGCCCGCAAACTCATCGCCTTCGATCGCGAGTGGCCCGACGGCCGAGAGGCGATCGACGGGATTCCAGAGCCGGCCTGCGCCCCAGGCGAGGCGCTGCCTGCCGGCGGTCAGCTGGAGGTGCGCACCCTCGTACCGCACGTAGCCGCGATACAGGCGATGCCTCCAGCGAAAGTGATCGCCATGCGGGTCGAGCCCGAACAGCTCGATCTCGTCTTCAAGATCGAACAGCGAGCTTGCATCTCCTGCGAACTCATTCTCGACTGTGTCGAGAGTTCCTGCGCGCCACTCGTGGTCGTAGACGAGCGACGCCGACCAGCGTTTCGAAGCGCGCGCATCGAGGGCGAGCCGCGCGCGCGTCAGGCTCTGCCACACGTCGATGTCGCCGACGAGATCGAACGCTCCGCAGTCCGCGAACTGCGCTGCGATCTGGCACGCCGGGTCGGTAGGGGACGCGAGCGCGGCCGCGAACTCGCCGGCGTTCGTTCCGTGCGTCGCGGTCAGCACTTCGCGCAGCGATCCTGACAACTCGATGATGCGCTCCCCCGCGCGCCAGATTTCGCCCGCGCCAGCCGGCGCCGCGGCGACTAGCGCGACCAGCGCGAACGCTGCGCGCGTCACGGCGCGTCGAGTTCGTCGGCAACGACGGCGCCGTCGCGCAGCCGCACCACGCGCCGCGCGCGCTCGATCACGCGCGGGTCGTGGGTCGAGAACACGAATGTCACCCCGCGCTCGCGGTTCAGGCGCTCCATCTGGTCGAGCAGCTTCTCGGCTGTGAGGGAATCGAGGTTCGCGGTCGGCTCGTCCGCCAGCACGACGCGCGGCCGGCTCACGATCGCGCGCGCGACCGCCACGCGCTGTTGTTGTCCCCCGCTCATTTCGAGCGGCCGCTTGTCGGCGAGCTCCGCGATGCCCAGTTCCTCGAGCATCGCGTTCGCGCGCTCGCGCCGCTGCCCTGCCAGCACGCCCTGAAGCTCCATCACGAACTCGACGTTCTCGCGGGCGCTCAGCACAGGAATTAGGTTGAACGCCTGGAACACGAAGCCGAGCTTCGCGAGCCGCAGCGCGGCGAGCTCCGCGCGCGAGAGCTGCGCGAGATCTTGGCCGTCGATCTCGACCACGCCGGAGGTCGGCGCGTCCAGCGCGCCGAACAGGTTGAGCAGCGTCGTCTTGCCAGAGCCGCTGGGGCCGGCGAGTGCCGTGAACTCGCCCGCGCCAACCGCGAGTGAGACCTCGTGCAGCGCGCGCGTCTTGATGCCGCGCACTTCGTAGAGCTTCGAGACGTTTTTTGCCTCGAGGATCGTCATCAGAATCTCCGTAATGCTTCGGCGGGCCTCGTGCGAACCGCGCGCAGCGCCGGCCAGAGGCTCGCGAGCAGCGCGGTCGCCGTCGCGACCCAGACGGGCGCCCACACGTCGCCGCTGCGCACCACGGGCACCAGCCGCGTCGGCACGCCGAATGCGCGTAATCCCTCGCTCCACGCCGAGAGGTCGATGCCGTCGCGCACGAGCCATACGCCGCCAAAGCCGAGCGCGAATCCGGCGGCAACGCCGAGCCCGACCATCACGAACGCCTCGGCCACCACGATCGCGACCATGCGTGCGGGCGGCATGCCGAGCGCGCTCAGCACGCCGATCTCGCGCGTGCGCTCGAACACCGACATCAATAATGCGTTGGCGATGCCGAACGCCATCGCGACGAAGATCGCGGCGTACACGACCCAGCCGACTTGATCGAACATCGCGATCATCGCGACGAGCAGCGGCTGCAGCTCGCGCCAGGTCTCGACGCGCGCGGCGGGGCCGAGCGCGCTCGCGATCGCCGCTTTGGCCTCGTCGAGTGCGGCCTTGTCGCGCGCCGCGAACGCCAGTTCCGAGATTTCGCCGGGTACGCCGAACAGCCGCTGTGCCTCGTCGAGCCGCACGAGCACGACGCTTTCATCGAGCGCGCGCGTGGGCGGCCGTAACAAGCCGCCGACGCGGAAGGCTTCGCCCGTGAGATCGCCTCGCGCATCCTGCACGGAGAGCACGAGCTTGTCGCCGAGGCCGACGCGCAGGCGACGTGCGAGCCCCTCGCCGATCACGACGCGCCGCGCCGCTGGGCCTAGCCAGTCACCGCCCACCACGAGCTCGGCGAGCGTCGACACTTCGGGCTCGCGCGCGGCGTCGACGCCTAACACGCGCACGCCCACGCTCGCGCGAGGCGAAAGCGCGAGCGCCTCGCCGCGCAGGCGCGGCGCCACCCCGCTCAGCAATGGCAACGTGCGCAATGCCTCGAGCGCCGGCGTGAGCGGGAGCCGCCGCTCGAGCGGCGCACTCTCCCGCCAATCGCGCGCATGTGCCTGCAAGTCGCCGATCTCCGTGCGAACGACGGTCTCCGCCATCTGCAGCACGAGCCCGAACTGAAGCGCCATCGCGAACACGAGGCCGGCGAGCCCAATCGCGACGGCCGCGATCACGAGCGCGCTGCGCCGCGGCTGGCGCCCGAGCCCGCGCAGCGCAAGCCGCCAAGTGCTCGCGCCCAGCAGCGCGCGCGCGAACTCGGCGAGTGCGCGCCCCATCACAGGCTCCGCAGCGCGTCGACGGGACGCGCCGACGCGGCCTTCGCAGCTGGATAGAGCGCCGCTAGCGCAGCAACCACGGCCATGATCGTCAGCGCGATCAGCGGGTTCCAGGCGGTCAGCTTCCAAGTGATTACGGGCGTGACGCCGAACATCTCGCTCATCTCGGCGGCGGCGCCGCTGAGCGGAATCGGGTGCTGCTGCATGATCGCCGCTGCCGGCAGCGCGAGCGCGAGACCGAGTGCGAGGCCGAGCGCCGAGAGCAACAGCGACTCGACGTAGACGAGCCCGAAAATCACGCGAGGCGCGAGGCCGAGCGCGAGCATCACGCCGAGTTCGCGCTGCCGTTCGAGCACCGACATCAAGAGCGTGTTCAGCATGCCGAACCCGACCACCACGATCAGGATGGTGAGCATCGAATAGTTCTGTGCGTCGTCGATCAAGATCATCTGCGCGAGCTCGGGCATTGCGACCGGCCAGCCGTTCACGTCGAGCGCCTCGCGCGAATGCGGCGCCACGCGTACCGCGAGCGCGCGACGCGTTTGCTCGAGCCGCGCGGGATCGCCGGTGAGCATGGCGACCTCGCTGACGCGGTCGTCGTAAGCGAATAACAGCTGCGCGTCGGCGAGCGAGATCAACGCGAGCGAACGGTCGAGCGTCGGCTCCGGCACGCGCAGAACCCCGCGCACGCGGAACAACTCGTAGGCGTTCTCGAGCGTGTAGGCGACCGCATACACGAGCACCTCGCCGCCGACGTCGACGGCGAGCGCTTCCGCGAGCCCCGCGCCAAGCACGATCTCTCGCGCTCCGCCGTCGAGGAATGCGCCGCGCACGGTGCGCCCGGGCAGCGTCGAGACGCCGCTCTCGCGCGCGGGGTCGACGCCGATCAGCGCCACACCGTGCGAGGCCTGCCCGTTCGAAAGCAACGCGAAGCCGTTTAGCCGCGGCGCGGCCGCCGCGATGCCCGGCGCGCTCTCGATCGCGGCGGCGAGCTCCGGTGTCCAGCGCACGAAACGCTCGAGCGTGCGGTCGTCGAGGTAGCCGGCGCCCGTCAGCTGCAAGTGGCCCGCGTGCATGCGCACGTTGTCCTCGATCATCTTCTCGTGCACGCCGGTCGTGAGCGCGATCATTTGCACGATCAGCACGACCGCGAAGACTGCTGCGGCGGTGGTGAGCGCAGTACGCCGCTTGTTACGACCGATGTTTCGCCACGCGAGCCGCCAGATCATTGTGCTTCGCTCCCCTCCCGCGAGTGCCGCTCACTCGCGCCGCACGAGGTTCCGCTGCGTGAACACCTCGTCGTCGATTTTCTCGTCGAAGCGAATCTCGTTCACTTCGATCGCCGTCTCGTGGCCCGGCTTGTCGAGCGGCTGCATCGACCAGCGGTGCGGATACTGCCGGCCGCGCACGTCGCGAAAATCCGTCAGCGTCATCACGCGCAGCTTCACGCCCGCCTCGTCGTAGAACTCCTGGCGCAGCGGTGCGTTCTTCGCGGGATCGACCCAGGTGACGATGCGGCCCCACACGACCGGCGCTCCTTCGCGCGGGACATACTCGATCACCCACGCGCGCGCGCCCTGATAAGCGGGGTCGACGCCGAGCCAGCGGTGGTCGTAATCCTCGACCACCGAGGAATCGCGCACCAGATCGTCGTTCGTGAAATCGCTGCCCATCCACGACTGCAACATCATCGAGGGCGGGATGCGGATCGTGCGCTCGACGCGCGGGATGTAGCTCCACAGGTTCGGGTGGAGCTTCAGGAAGCCGGTGCCGCGATCCTTGGCGGGCTCGAGAACGCGAATGAACGAACGCTTGCCGCCGCGGTCGTCCCAGGATTGGAAGCGCAAGCGCCGCGGCTCGGGCAGGCGCGGCGAGTTCACGATCATCGTGGCGTCGAAGAAACCCGTCTGGCCACGAAACGTTTCCTCGACGCGCGCAGCGACTTCGCGCGCGCTCGGCGTGGCGGGCGGCGGCTCGAGCTTCGCTTCCTGCGCCGCAGCCGGCGAGGCGAGAGCCAGCGCGAACGCGAGCGCTGCGAGCCGCTTCATGGGGTCCGCGTCCAGCCTCCGTCGGCGTTGCGCACGAGCTCGGTCGTGGGCCAGTACGCGAGATCGAGTTCGAGCGTAATCACTCGCTCGCGACCCTCGAGATCCGCGACGAAGAGGCGCAGCGACGCGCCGTCGGGCTTCTCTTTGACTGCGGCGAGGAACGCATCGAGGCCGTCCACTTTCGCGCCGTCCACCGCGAGGATGCGCCAGGTCGGCACGAGGCCGTGCGCCTCGGCCGGCGTGCCGCGCCAGCGGCCGGCGACATAAACGCCTGCGCGCGGCAGCCCACGCTGGATCGTGAGCGCAGCCGGCAGCTGTTGGAGCAGCGCGCCGCTCCATAACAAGATCCGCTCCGCGGCGGTCGGCAGCGCGGGCTCGGTCTCGAACGCTACCGAGAGGAGCGCGCCGTCGCGCACGAGATCGAGCGACACCGAACCACTCTGCACGGCGCGCTCGAGATCGAGCAAGTGCACCAGCGGTTGGCCGCCTTCGCGCACGACGAGATCTCCGACCTGCAGGTGCTCGGCAGCGCGCGTCCCGGGCGTCAGCCGCCGAACGACCAGCGCGCGCCGGTTCTCGTCCTTGGCACGCTCGAACTCGGCGGCGATCTCGCCCGGCAGCCCGCGCTCGCGCGCTCGGAACAGCGGCAACGCCTCGAGCTCCGCGCCGAGCGTGCGCCGCGGGCGATCCAGGCTCGAGAGCCAATCCGCAATGATGGCGCTCGGGATGCCTGCGAAGAACGAACTCGATTTTCCGCCCGCGTCGGTCGAGAACGAAGCCCACAGGCCGCGCACGCGCCCGCGCTTGTCGGCGAGCACGCCGCCGATACTGGCGAGATCATCCGAGAGCGAGACGAGATCGATGTTCGTCTCGCGGAAGCGCGGCGTATCCGGAATCGGGATCGCGGGCGCATCGACGCGCTCGACCTTCGTGTTGCGCGCGAGCAGCTGCTGCCGCGGGGTCATCGCGACGAGCCAGATTTTCTCCGCCGGCGCGAAGGGCGTCGTGTCGAGTTCCGCGCTCACGAGCGGCGTCGCACCGAGCTGCTTCGGGTCGTAGGCGATCAGCGCGAGGTTGTGCTCCGGATGCAGCGCCACCACCCGCCCAGGTATTACGGCCGATCCGCCGATCACGAGATCCGCGTCGCCGACCAGAATCGGCACGGTGTCGCGGTCCGTAATCACAAGCCCGCGTGCGGCGTCGACCACGAGGCCCACGCCTGAGAACTGTCCGCCCTGCACGCCGTCCACGGGCAGCGCGACGTCGAAGCGCACCTGCACGAGCGACTGCGCGAGGCGCGCCGTCGGCCCCGCGCCCTCACTCGAGAGATTCACCGCAACCGGTTCCGCCGGGCGCGCGAGCGGCGGCGCCGAGGAGGCGCGGCAGCTCCACGCCGGCGCGCCATCCGCGCGATCGCAACGCTGCATCGGAAACCAGTGGCGGTCGACGCGCAACACCGCGATGCGCGGCGCGTCCGTCTCGCCCAGCGGGCGGAACTGCACGCCCACGAGTTCGCCGTCCGCGCGCTTCGCGAGTTCGCGCTCGATCTCGGCGAGGGTGTTAATGGGCGTGGCGTCGAGCGCCTCGATCACGACGCCGGAAGGAATGCTCGAGCGCCCGAACGCGTAGCCGGCGGAAGCGAGGTACACGCCCTTCACAGGAATCCCGAACGAGCGCGCGAGCTGGAACGAGAGCGGGTTGAGTACGCCGCCGCCGAATTCGAGAAAGGCCTCAGGTGTTACGGCGTGCAAGTCGCCGACCCGGACATCGAGCGTTAGCGGTTCGCCGCCGCGCTCGATCGCGAGCGAAACCGTTTGCCCGACTTTCTCGTCGAGCACTTTCTCGAACGGCACGAAGCCCGTGAGCGGCTTGCCGTCGAGCGCGATCAGAATGTCCCCGGGCTCGAGCAGCCCATGCGCGGGGCCCTCTGGCACGATTTCGTTTGCGACCAAGAGCCCCACCGCATCCGGCGCCGCGCGACGCATGCGCGCCTCGGTCTCCTTGCGCAGGCCTAGGCGCTGGAGATCGTAATAAGGCTTCTGCAGGAACACGGCTTGGAGCGTGCCGCGCGGGATCGGCGCGCCGGCTTGGATCAAGTGCAGCGCGCGCGTCGGCCGATCGAGGGGCAGGTAGAAGCTCGTGGCGCTGGCTTCCGATCCGCCGGCGTTGAGCGCGATCACGCGGCCCGCGCGATCGACCACGGGCGAACCCGAGGAGCCGCCCGACGTCCCCGAGGCGGCCTGGTAGTAGAACGTGTTGAAGTCGTTGTACCGGCCGCGGCCGTAGACCGGCGCATCGCGATCGAGGCGCGCGAGCGTGCCGGCCAGGATCGAGAGCTTCTCGCCAGCGTCGTTCCCAATAACACGCAACTCGACGCCGACGCGGGCCGCTTGGGGCGCGAGCTCCAGCGCCTCGGGCTGCATGAACTGGAGCGCTTTCGGGTCGTAGCGGTAGATCCCGAAGTCGTGCACCGGATCGCGATAGATCGGCACGACCTCCACTTCTTCGTGGTTCAGAAAGATCGCGTGGGCCTTCACCGGCCCCGGCTGCACCACGTGGCGATTGGTGAGAATCAGGCCGCGCTCGGCGTCGACGACGAAGCCCGTCGCGACCGAAGTCGACGGGCCCTCGGTATCGAACGCGCGCACGGCCGAGACGCGAATCGCGACGACGGCGCGCGAGACGCGATCGATCGTCGCCTCCCACGGATCTGCCGCCCGCGCCGGCGCGCCAGTCATCAGGCCGGCCAGGGCGAGCGCGGCCGCAAGCGAGAAACTCCTCAAACGCGCTTCCCCCCGAGAATTCGGGCGACGTACTTCTGCACGTATCTCCCGAGCACATCCGCCTCGAGGTTCACGCGCACCCCGACAGTCAGCGCGCCTAGCGTCGTCACTTGCAGGGTGTGCGGAATCAGCGCGACATCGAAGCCGTCGTGCGCGACGCCCACGATCGTGAGCGAGACGCCCTGCACCGTCACCGAGCCCTTCGCGATGCACGCGTCCGCGAACTCGCGCGAGGTCTCCACGAACAACTGCACGTCTTCGCCGCGCCGGCGCCACTCGCGCACGCGCCCGGCTTCATCGACGTGGCCCTGCACGATGTGTCCGTCGAAGCGCGCGCTCGCCATCATCGCGCGCTCGAGATTGACGCGCGCGCCGGCTGTTAGGTCTCCGAGCGCCGTCTTCTCGAGCGTCTCGCGGATCGCCTCGAAGCGCAGCTCCTCCGCGTGCGGCTCCACGATCGTGAGGCAGCAACCGTTCACCGCCACGCTCTCGCCGAGCTTCACCTCGCGCGCGAGCGCCGAGCGCACCGCGATGCGCGTCGTCTCCCCGCGCGCCGCGAGCGAAACGACGTCGCCGACGGCTTCCACGATTCCGGTGAACATTCCGCGGATCACTCCCTCTCGTAGAAGACATTGAGGTCGGGATCAACGAGGATGATCGGCGGATTGCCGCCCTCGACGATGAGACTCGCTCCGCTCGAGACGGGTCGCCCGAACACTCCGGCGCAATCGATGAATCTGGTGAGCCAGATGTTCCCCTCGTTCCGCTCCCAGCGCCCGGAGACGCTCTTCACCGGTCCAGCAACAGCTCCGCAGGACTGCTCGAAAGTGCCGTCGGCACGAATCGAGAGCTCACTCGAACCGTTCCACTCGATCGCCTCGTGGTTGTCGATCAGGCGGTAGCGCCCCACTAGGTCCGACGCGCGGAGCGCTGGTTCGCACGATGTGAGGCCGATCAGAGCGATTGCCCACTTGCGTAGAGCGCCCATCAAGCCGCGTGCTTGCCGAAGCGCCGTTCGATCTCGCGCAGCATCGCATCGCGCACGAGCGGATACTTCGCGTCGAGCTCGATCGGCGGGTTCGGGAAATACGAATCGACGCCCTCGATGCGCATCTCGTGATACTTCAGCTTGAAGTCGATGAACTTGAGGCCGTGGGCGGTGGAGACGACCACCACGCGATCGCTCTTCTTGATCGTGCCGTTCGCGACGAGTTTCTCCATCGCCGCGAGCGCGACGCCGGTGTGCGGGCAGTTGAACAGGCCCGTGCGATCCGCGCGCGCGGCGGCCTCGGCGAGCTCGGACTCGCTCGCCTCTTCCACGATGCCGTCATAACGCTTGATCGCGTCGACGGCCTTCTCGTAACTGACCGGGTTCCCGATCTGGATCGCGCTCGCGAGCGTTGGCAGCGCCGCGATCGGTTCGAAGCTCTCGAAGCCGCGCTTGTAAGCGCGGTAGAGCGGGTTCGCGTTCTGCGCCTGCGCACACACGATGCGCGGACGCCGCGTAACAAGCCCGAGCTCGACCAACATGTCGAGGCCTTTGGCGAGCGCCGAGACGTTCCCGAGGTTGCCGCCGGGAATGATGATCCAGTCCGGCACTTCCCAATCGAACTGCTGGACGATCTCGATGCCGACCGTCTTCTGGCCCTCGATGCGCAGGCTGTTCATCGAGTTCGCGAGGTAGATGCCGTCCTTGTCCGCGATCTGCTTCACGATCTCCATGCAGCCGTCGAAATCGGTGTCGAGCGCGAACACGATCGCGCCGTTCGCGACGGGCTGAATCAGCTGCGCGATCGAGATCTTGCCGCGCGGCAGGAACACGATCGCGGGAATCGCGGCGGCGGCGGCGTAGGCGGCGAGCGCGGCGGAGGTGTCGCCGGTGGAGGCGCAGCCCACCGCGCGCACGGCTTTTCCGCGCGCGCGCATTTCCTTCACCATCGAGACGAGCACGGTCATGCCCAGATCTTTGAACGAGCCGGTGTGCGTGTTGCCGCACAGCTTCAGCCAGAGATCCTCGAGCCCGAGCTCGCGGCCATAACGATCGGCCCAGAACAAGTTGGTGTGGCCCTCGTACATCGAGACGACGTTGTCGGGCTCGAGCTCGGGCAGCACCCATTCTTTCTTGCCCCAGACGCCCGAGCCGTAGGGCCACTCGCTCTTGTGCTGCCGCGATTCGAATAATTCCTTCCAGCGATTGCCGGAAGTGCGCTTCAGCGCCTCCATGTCGTGCACGACTTGCAAGAGGCCGCCGTTGCGATCGGTGTAGACGATTTCGTCGAGGCCGTAGCGCTCGCTCGGGTTCGCGAGGCTCTGGAACCACGCGCTGTGTCGAGGCTTGGCAGGCATGCGGGCAGTATTCCTAATGCCGCTCGGGTGTGCCCGCGTTGCAGGCGAGTGCGGCGGCGGTTGCGGCGATCTGCGCGGCGCGCAGCGAGTCGCGCGCCAGGCGTGCGAGGCCAAGCGCTCGCCATGGCGCTGGCGCGAGATAGCGCGCAAGCGCGTTGAAATTGCCGGCGCCGTTCTGGCCCGCGAGCGCGAGCACCTCGCGTGGCGTCTCACCCGCCATATCGCTGACCGCGCGCAGCACCGACCACGGCCGGCCGAAGCGCTCGCAAACGCTCGCGATCGCCGATGTCTCCATGTCGAGTGCGATCACACCTTGCGCGGCAAACCGCGCCAACGCCTCGGGTTCGCACATGAACTCGTCGGAGGTGCGCAGGGTTCCGCGCGCGGCGAAGCCGGCGATCGGCGCCGGCTGGAACGTGCGGCCAGTCTCGGCGTCCAGCACGAACTCGGGCACGATCAACTCTCCAAGAGCAGCCCCCGGTGCGACGCCGCCGGCGATCCCGACGACGAGCGCGCGCTCGAAGGCGAACGCTTCGAACAAGCGCTCTGCAGCGCGCGCGCCCGCGCGTGTACCGATCCCAGTGATTACGGCCGCGAACTCGCGCGCCCCTGCCCGCCCCACGTACGCGTTCGCATCGCCGTGCGAGCTGCGCCGCAGCCCGAGCGCGCGCACCAGCGGGCGCAGCTCGAGCGGCATCGGGGCAAACAGCGCGACCCGCTCTATACGCCCTCCTCGATGCGCACGAGCCGCGTGCGCACTGCCACCTCGGGCATGCGATCGACTGCCGCGAGCGCGCGCCTAACAGCCTCTTCGCGCGCGGGATGCGTGAACACCAGGATCGGCACCGTGCCCGTGGCCGCGCTGCCGGGCTTTTGGAGCAGCGACTCGATGCTGATGCCGTGCTCGCCCAGCGCGGTCGCGATGCGCCCGAGCACGCCGGGCTCGTCGTGCACCGTGAACACCAAATAATAACTGGAGACCAGCTCGCCCAGCGAGACCAGTTCTTTGCGCACCAGGTGATCCGGCCGGTACGAGAGCGGCGCCACGCGGCCCGCGCTACCGCGCCGGATCTCGCGCGCGATCTCCATTAGGTCCGCGACCACCGCGCTCGCGGTGGGCATCTCGCCGGCGCCAGCGCCGTAAAACAGCGTCGGCCCCACCGCGTCGCCGTGCACGGCGATCGCGTTCATGGCGCCGTCCACCTTCGCGAGCAGCGAATCCGCGGGAATCATCGTGGGGTGCACACGCGCCTCGATGCGCTCGCGCCCCTCGGCGTCGACGTGGGCACGACCGATCGCGAGCAGCTTGATGCGGTAGCCGAACTCCTCCGCGGCCTCGAAATCGAGCGGCGCGATGTTGCGAATGCCCTCGGTCGGAATGTCCTTCGGCGTGATGTCGGCGCCGTACGCCATCGCCACCAGCAGCGTCAGCTTGTGCGCCGCGTCGATGCCGTCGACGTCGAAGCTCGGGTCCGCCTCCGCGTAACCCAGTTCCTGAGCGCGCTTCAGGACCGCCTCGAAGGGCGCGCCGCTCTTCTCCATCTCGGTGAGTACATAATTGGTGGTGCCATTCACGATGCCGCGGATCGCGAGGATGCGATTCGCCGAGAGCCCCTCCCGCAACGATCTGAGGATCGGGATGCCGCCGCCGACGCTCGCTTCGAACGCGACGTCGACACCCTTGCGCGCGGCCGCCTCGAAGATCTCGCGGCCGTGCAGCGCCAGCAGCGCCTTGTTGGCGGTCACTACGTGCTTGCCCGCCTCGATCGCGGCGAGGATGAAGCGCTTGGCCGCGTCGTAGCCGCCGATCAGCTCGATCACGATCTGCACGTCCGGGTCGGCAATCAGGCCCGCGGCGTCGCGGTCGAAGCGAATGCCGGAGAGGTCGATGTGGCGATCGCGCTCGGTGTCGAGATCCGCGATGCGCACGAGCTCGAGCGGAAAGCCGAGACGCTGCGAGATCACCGAGGCGTTGTTACGGAGCACCTTTGCGACGCCAACGCCGATCGTGCCGAGACCGATCAGGCCCACGCCAACGCCTGCTTGCGCGGCCATCGCCTAAGCCCTCGCGCCACTCAAGAACTTGCGAATCCCGCGCACCGCTTGGCGCGTGCGGTGCACGTTCTCGATCAGCGCGAAGCGCACCCAGCCCTCGCCGTTCTGGCCGAAGCCGACGCCGGGCGATAGCGCGACCTTTGCCTCTTTCAGTACGCGCTTGCTGAACTCGAGCGAACCCAGCGACGCGAACGGCTCTGGCACCGGCGCCCAGACGAACATCGTGCCGAGCGGCTTTTCGATCTTCCACTGGCCCCCGCCGGGTTTCGCGAGCCCGTCGATCAACGCGTCGCGACGCGCTTTGTATTCCCCAACGGTGTCGGCCACGCAGTCCTGCGGGCCGCGCAGCGCGACGATCGCGCCCACCTGAATGGGAGTCGGGATGCCGTAATCGAGGTAGCTCTTGATGCGCGTCAGCGCGTGGATCATCTCGCGATTGCCCGCGCAGAAGCCGACGCGCCAGCCGGCCATGTTATGGCTCTTCGAGAGTGACAAGAACTCGATCGCCACGTCCTTCGCGCCGGCCACTTCGAGAATGCTCGGCGGCTTGTAGCCGTCGAAGGAGATCTCCGCGTAGGCGAAATCGTGGACCACCATCAGGTGGTGCTCGCGCGCGAACGCGACGAGCCGCTCGAAGAACGGCTTGTCCACGATCATCGTGGTCGGGTTGTGCGGGAACGAAACGATTAGAAGTTTTGGCTTCGGCCAGGTGCGCTTCACCGCCGTCTCGAGGTTCGCGATGAAGTCGTGGTCGGGGCCGATCGGAACGTGACGCAGATCGCCGCCGGCAATCACGACGGCGTACTGATGGATCGGGTACGTCGGGTCCGGCGCGAGCACCACGTCTCCGGGGCCGACCGTCACGAGCACGAAGTGCGCGAGCCCTTCCTTCGCACCAATTACGGCAATCGCCTCGCCCTCGGGATCGAGCTCGACGTTGTGATTGCGCAGGTACCACTCGCAGACCGCGGCGCGCAGGTTCGGCACGCCGCGCGAAGCCGAGTAGCGATGCGTGCGCGGGTCGTGCGCCGCCTCGACGATCTTCTCGACGATGTGCGGGGGGGTCGGCATGTCCGGGTTGCCCATGCCGAGATCGACGATGTCTTCGCCAGCCAAGCGCGCGGCGTGCTTCAGCTGCGTCACCTCAGCGAGCACGTACGGCGGCAGCCGGCGCAGCT
>JANNRF010000193.1:0-19048 GCA_031401135.1 Deltaproteobacteria bacterium
CGCGCCCTCGCCGTCCCGCGCGTGCATTTTCGCGAGCTCGGTCGCCACATCGAGCAGCGCGCCCGCCAGCATCGCGGCGTCCTTGCCGCCCGTGCCGCTGATCTTCTTCGCGCCCGCGGCGCCGTTCGCGAGCACTAGCGCGGTGTCGCTGGTGCTCGTCTCGCCGTCCACCGTCACGCGGTTGTAGGTCTCGTCGGCGATCTCGCGCCAGAGCGCGCGCAGTACGCCAGTTGTTACGCCGGCATCGGTCGCGACGAACGAGAGCATCGTCGCCATGTTCGGCTCGATCATGCCCGAGCCCTTGGCAATGCCGGCGACGCTGCAGCGCGCCCCGCCCACTCTGAAGCTCGCGTTCGCGATCTTCGGCACGCTGTCGGTGGTCATGATCGCGCGCGCGGCGGCGCCGATGCCCGAATCCGCGAGCGCGCGTGCAGCCTTGGGAATGCCGCTCGCGATCTTCGCCATCGGCAGCGGTTCGCCGATCACGCCCGTCGAGGCGACGAACACCTCGCGCGGCGCGATGCCGAGCGCGAGGCCCGCGAGCGCAGCCATCGTGCTCGCGTCGCGCATGCCCGCTGCGCCCATCGCCACGTTCGAACAGCCGCTGTTCGCGACGATCGCGCGCGCAACGCCACTTCTCAGGTGCGCGCGCGTCACCTGCACGGGCGCGCTCGCCACCACGTTGCGCGTGAGTACGCCCGCCGCGCTGGCGGGGCGATCGCTCGCGAGAAGCATTAGGTCCGCGCCGCGCGTCTTGATACCGCAGCGCACGCCTGCCCAGCGAAAGCCGCGAACTCGCACCGCCGGGTCGCTCATGGATGCATCGCCTCCGCGCACGCTCGCGCGCGCGCAGAGAACCAATGTCGCGCGCGGGCCGCAAGAGCGGCGGCAAAGCGCAGCGCCGCCAGCTGCAGCCGCCGAGCGCAGCGCCCGCGCGAGCTATCGGGTCGCGCCCTCGCCGCACCCCGAGTTCGCAAGTCCCAATCGAGCCCCTACGCCCCGTGACACTTCTTGTATTTCTTGCCGTTGCCGCACGGGCACGGCTCGTTCGGGCCGACCTTCGGGATTTGCGTCGGCGCAGCGTTTCCGCCCGGCAGCCCCGGGCGCTGTGCGCCCAGCGGACCGCGGGGCAGCGCTGGCTTCCCAAGTGGCGCCGCGGCAGGGCGCGCGATCTGTCGCGGCGGCGGCGGCGGCGCCACCACCGGGCGCAGCTGATCCGGCTCCGGCAACACGAGCTTGAAGAGAATCTCCGCCACCTCGCGGTCGACGCGCGCGGTCATCTCTTCGAACAAGTTGAAGCCCTCGCGCTGATACTCGAGCTTCGGGTCCTTTTGCGCGTAGCCGCGCAGCGAGACGCCTTCGCGCAGCCCGTCCATGCCGTGGAGGTGATCCTTCCACTGGCGGTCACCCACCCCTAACAGCACTTGCCGCTCGTAGCTGGCGAAGGGCGGATAGCCGAGATCGGCGTGCTGCTCGGAGAGCGCGTCGCAGCGTTTGCGCTTCTCCTCGAACGCGCCCATCAGCGTGTCGAGCAGCGCGCGCCCGGTCGCGTCGCGCTCGCTCGCACCGGCGAGCGGCGCCACGCGCGGGTCGATCAGCACGCCGAATTGCTTTTCGAGCGCAGCGACCAGGCCCGCGATCTGCTCGTCGCTGGGCGCGCCGCGTTCGGGCCAGAAGTTGCCGACGAGTTCGAACAGCACGCCCTCGGCGACTTCCACCGCCTCCGCGTGCACGTCCTCGCGCGCCAGCACTTCGCGCCGCTTCCCGTAATAAGCTTGGCGCTGCTTGTTCATCACGTTGTCGTAGTCGAGCAGGTGTTTGCGCGTATCGAAGTTGCGCGCCTCCACCTTTTTTTGCGCGTTCTCGATCGCGCGCGTCACCATGCGATGCTCGATCGCCTCGCCCTCTTCCAGACCGAGGCGCTCCATCCAGGGCGTGATGCGATCGCCGCCAAAGATCCGCATCAAGTTGTCGTCGAGCGCGAGGAAGAACTGGCTCGAGCCGGGGTCGCCCTGGCGGCCGGCGCGGCCGCGCAGCTGGTTGTCGATGCGCCGGCTCTCGTGGCGCTCGGTGCCGAGGATGTGCAGGCCGCCGGCCGCAATCACCGCCTCGCGCTCCTTCGCGCACTGCGCCTCGAACTCGGCGTTGAGGCGCGGGTAATCCGGGTGCTCCTTCGAGCCGCCGCTCTTCGCCCGCGCCAGGTACTCGGGGTTTCCGCCTAACAGGATGTCGGTGCCGCGGCCGGCCATGTTGGTGGAGATCGTGACGGCGTCCTTGCGCCCGGCCTGAGCGACGATCTCGGCCTCGCGCTCGTGCTGCTTCGCGTTCAGCACGTTGTGCTTCACGCCGCGGCGCTTCAGCAGCAGCGCGAGCCGCTCGCTGTTCTCGATCGAGATCGTGCCCACCAGGATCGGCTGCCCCGTCGCGTGGCGCGTCTCGATCTCGCCGACGATCGCGTCGAACTTCTCGCGCTCGCTCTTGTAGACGACGTCCGGGAGATCTGTCCGCACCATCGGTCGATCGGTCGGCACCACCAGCACGTCGAGGTCGTAGATCTTCGCGAACTCGGGCGCCTCGGTGTCGGCGGTGCCGGTCATGCCGCTGAGCTTCGCGTACATGCGGAAGTAGTTCTGGAAGGTGACCGAGGCGAGCGTCTGGTTCTCGCTCTGCACCTGAATGTTCTCGTGCGCCTCGACCGCCTGGTGCAGCCCGTCCGACCAGCGCCGCCCAGGCATTAGGCGCCCGGTGAACTCGTCGACGATGATCACCTCGGGCTTGCCGCTCTTGCCCGGCTGCACCACGTAATCCACGTCGCGGCGCTTCAGCGTGTGCGCCTGCAGTGCTTGGTTGATGGCGTGCAGCACGCGGATCGCTTGCGGGTCGTACAGGTTCTCGATGCGCAGCATCTGCTCGACGCTCTTTACGCCCGCCTCGGTGAGCGTCGCGGAGTGATGCTCCTCGTCGACCCAGTAATCACCCGTCTCGGGAATCTCCTTTTTGAGATCCGGCTTCTGGCCCTTCCCAAGACGCGGGATCACCGCGTTCGCCACGCGGTAGAGCTCGGTGTTCTCCTCGGACGGGCCAGAAATAATCAGCGGCGTGCGCGCTTCGTCGATCAGGATCGAGTCGACCTCGTCCACGATCGCGAAGTACAAGTCGCGCTGAACGCAGTACGCGATGCTCGGCTTCATGTTGTCGCGCAGGTAGTCGAAGCCGAACTCGTTGTTGGTGCCGTAGGTGATGTCGGCGTGATAGGCGGCTCGGCGCGTGGTGTCGTCGAGGTCGTGCACGATGCAGCCGACGCTGAGACCCAGGAACTGGTGGATCTCGCCCATCCATTCGGAGTGGAGGCGCGCGAGGTAGTCGTTCACCGTAATCACGTGCACGCCCTTGCCGGCGAGCGCGTTCAGGTATGCCGGCAGGTTCGCGACGAAGGTCTTGCCCTCGCCGGTCTTCATCTCGGCGATCTTGCCCTCGTGCAGCGCGATGCCGCCAATCAGCTGCGAATCGAAGTGCCGCTTGCCGATCGTGCGCTTCATCGCCTCGCGCACCGTCGCGAAGGCCTCGGGCAGCAGCGCGTCGAGGCTCTCACCGCGTTCGACGCGCAGTCGGTACTCGGCGGTCTTGCCGCTCAACTCCGCGTCCGAGAGCGCCACGAACTTCGGCTCGAGCTGGTTGATACGCGTGACCCACGGGAGCATCCGCGCAAGCTCGCGGTCGTTCTGCGTGCCAATCGCGCCGACCAGGCGGTTCCAAAGGCTCGGCATCAGGCGATCAGTCCTCGGTCGGGGGGCGGGTGGGCGCATACTATCTTTGATCGAGGAGGACGCGAGCTTTGTGCACGGCGCATGCAGCCAGCGACGCTTCGCGTCGCGGCTGATGCGCTTCGCGGTTCGCGCTTCCGGTTGCTCTGGCCGGGGGCTACTCGAAGATGTAGTCCGACGGGTTCGCGGTGCGGCCGGCGACTTTCACTTGGTAGTGCACATGCGGGCCCGTGCTGCGGCCTGAGCTGCCGACCGTCGCGATCTTGGTGCCGCGCTGCACGCGCTGGCCGGGGCGCACGAGCACTTCATCGGTGTGTCCGTACAGCGTACGAATGCCGAAGCCGTGATCGATCTCGACGACACGGCCGAAGGCGCCTTTGCGGCCCGCGTATACGACGCGGCCGCTGGCGGGCGAGAGGATCGTGGTGCCGTACTCCGCAGCGATGTCGATGCCCGCGTGAAACTGGCGGCGGCCGGTGAATGGAGAAGTGCGGTAGCCGTAACCGGAGGTGACGAAGCCGCTCGCAGGCCAAATCGAAGGGGTCGCAGCGAGCTGTTCGCGGTGGTCTTCGAGGCCGGCGACGAGCGCCTCGAGGCTCGCGCGCCGCTCGGGCATCAGCGAACTGAGCTTGCGCGCGCGCAGCTCGATGCGGTCGATCGCGGAGCGCAGCGCGTCCTTCGAGCTGGGCTCGATCGAGCCATTGTCGTCGCTTGGTGCGGCCGGCGCAGCCCCGCTCTCGATTGGGAGCCCCGCGTCGTTCAAGCCATCCGCGTCCTCCGCGCCGCCTTGGCCCGCATCGCCGGGCGCGCGCGCCTCACGCGGCGCCTCGGGCAAACCCGCGATCACGCGAACCTTGCGCTCCAGCTCGCGAAGTTCCTCGAATTGTTGGGAGATTCCGCCGAGCTGGCTCTTCAGCGCCTCGAGTTCCGCGCGCTGGCGCGTGGTATCGGCGCGCATGCGCTCGACATCGGTGGAGTCGAGACGCAGCTGCACGTAGTCGACGCCTGCGACCGACAAAGCGCCCGCGATCACCACGGCGCCGATGGCGCCCTGCTTGAACCAGGCGCGACGCAGCCGAATGCGCCGCACGGGCGCGCTCTCCCCGGCGAGCACGAGCAGCGTGAGGTCGCGCTTGGCGTCGCTCATTGGGCAGCCGCGGTCTTCGGCAGCGCCACGCGCAGGCGCAGCTTGCCGATTTGAATCTCGTCGCCGTCGCGAAGCGCGCTGCGCTTCTGACGTTCGCCGTTCAGCAGCGTGCCGTTGGTGCTGCCGAGATCCTGCACGAAGAAACCCTCGTCGGACGCGTAGCCGATCGCGGCGTGCGCGCGGCTGATGGTGGCTTCCGCGAGCACGGCGTCGGCGCCGCGGCCGCGGCCGATCACGAACCAGTCGCGGTCGACCGGCAGCTCGAGGCCTTCATAGAAGCCGCGCAGCACTTCGATCGACGCGCCCGAAGGCACGATCGCGACAGGCCTCTGCTCGGCGCCGGCTTCCATTCGTCCCCCGTCCCCGGGTAATCCATCGACCTGGGAGGGAGCCGCCTTCGTGACTCGAATCACGGGGGGCTTCCCCACAGCTGCACCCAGGCTGCATCGGAGATGGCGGAGCAGGACTTGACCCGGTGCGTGATCGCCCGCGGGGCAATCCCGTGGGGACTCCGGGCCATCTTGACGCTCTAGAGATAGGGAGCGCCTGAGTTCAGCTCGGCGAGCGCGGCCCGCGGGCGGCCTGAAGCAGCGCCCGCGCATGTTTCCGGGTCGCCTCCGTCACTCGCTCGCCGCCCGCCATGCGCGCGATTTCGTCGATGCGCGCAGCAGTGCTCAGGTTCTCGACTCGCGTGAGCGTGCGGCCCGCGCGTTCGTTCTTCAGCACCGCAAAGTGCGTCGCCCCGTGCGCCGCGATCTGCGGCAGGTGAGTGATGCACAGGACTTGGTGGTGCTCGGCGAGCGAGGCGAGCGTCGCGCCCACGCGCTCGGCCACCGCGCCTCCCACGCCCGCATCGACCTCGTCGAATACGAGCACCATGCCGGCGCCAGCCCGCCGGAGCGTGTTCTTCAGCGCGAGGAACACGCGCGAGAGTTCGCCGCCCGAGGCGACTGTGCGCAGCGGACGCAGCGCCTCACCCGCGTTGGCGCTGAACACGAACTCGATGCTCTCCGCGCCGCTCGTGCCGGACCCGTCCGCCAGCGGCGTGAGCGCAACTTCGAAGCGCGCTGCCGGCAGCGCGAGTTCGCGCGCGGCGTGCTGCGCCTCCGCGGCGAGAGCCTTCGCCGCCTTCGCGCGCCCCGCCGAGAGTTTCTTCACTTCGCGCAGCAGCGACAGTTCCGCGGCGGCGCGCTCGCTCTCGAGCTTGTGCATGCGGTCGTCGTTGCCCGCTAGCGCCGAGAGCTCGGCCGCCGCGCGTTCACGGTGCGCGAGGATCTCCTCGGCGCTGCGCCCGTACTTGCGGCGCAACTTCTCGAGCGCGCGGATGCGCTCCTCGACCGCGGCGAGCTGCTCCGGATCGGTGTCGATGCCCGCGGCGTAGCGCTCGAGCTCGCGCGCAACGTCCTGCGCTTCGCTGCGCAGCGCGGCGAGGCGCTCGGCGAGCGGCGCGAGGCCGGCGTCGAGTTTCGCGAGTGCGGCGACACTGCGATCGGCCTTGCTGATCAGGTCGAGCGCCGCCGGCGCATCGCTCTCCCGCGAATCACCTGTTAGGCCGGCAGCCGCGTTGCCAGCGTCCTCGCGCAACCGCTCGGCGTGCACGAGCCGCGCGTGATCGCGCTCGAGCGCGGCCACGTTCTCGGGCGTGACGCCCACTTCGTCGATCTCGCGCACCTGGAACGCGAGGTAGTCCTCGCGGCGCGTGCGCTCCTCGGCCTCGGCGCGGAGGCGCGCGAGTTCCGCCTCGCGCTCGCGCAGCTCGCGCACGCCGCGCTCAACCAGCGCTCGCAGTTCGAGCAGCTCGCCGAACGTATCCAGTAACAAGCCCTGGGCCTCGCTGCGCAGGAGCGCCTGCGAAGCGTGCTGGCTCGAGATCTCGAGCTGCTCGCCAAACAACTCCGCGAGCGCGCCGATCGGCACCAGCGCGCCGCCCACCCAGGCGCGGCTGCGGCCGTCTGCGGTGAGCGTGCGGCGCACGATCAGCTCGCCGCCCTCGGCCTCGAGCCCGCGCGCTTCGAGGGCGCGCGCGAGAGCGGGCAACGCGCGCGTCTGAAAGACCGCCTCGACCGTGGCGGCGTCGGCGCCGTCGCGCACGCTGCCGGGTTTGGGGCGCGCGCCGGCCAGCAGCGCGAGGGCCGAGAGCACGATCGATTTGCCGGCGCCGGTCTCGCCCGTCAGCACGTTCAACCCGGGGCCGAACTCGATCTCGAGTTCGTCGACGAGCGCCAGCGACTCGATGCGCAGGCGCTCGATCATCCGGCGCCCCAGCCAAGCTTGGTCCGTAACACATCGAACCGAGACCGGAACGGCGATGCCACGAACTGCGCCGGGTGCTCGGAGGCGGCGATCTCGATGCGGTCGCCATCTTCGAGCGCGAGGCCGAGCTGGCCGTCCACCGTGAGGTGCGCGGCGCCTTCGCGCGGGCGCACCGTGATGCTGAGCGCCGCGCTGTCGGGGAGCACCAGCGGGCGCTGCGCGAGCGCGTGCGGGCAGATCGGTGTGAGCACGAACACGCGCGCACCAGGCATTAGGATCGGCCCGCCCGCCGAGAGCGTGTAGGCGGTAGAACCAGTGGGCGTCGCGACGATCAGCCCGTCACCGTGATAAATGGTGACGGGCACGCCGTCGGCGCAGACTTCGAGATTGATCATGCGCGAGAGATCGGCGCGCGTGATCACCGCATCGTTCAGTGCGTGCGAGCGGAACAACTCGTGGCCCGCGCGCGTCACGCGCACGTCGAGGCGCATGCGCTCGACCGTCGTGTACTCGCCGCGCAGCACGCGCTCGAGGATCTCGCGCTCCTCGCTGGGCGCGAACTCGGCGAGAAAGCCGAGCGTGCCGAGGTTCACGCCGAGGATCGGCACCACGCGCGCGCCCACCTCGCGCGCGACCGAGAGCAGCGTGCCGTCGCCACCGAGCACCACGAGCAGATCGGCCTTCTCCGCGAGCGCGCGCCGCGCGAGGCCGCCCGCGCCGAGCGCGTCATCGAATAACACCTCGACGCCGCGCGCCGCGAGCCACTCCGCCAGCTCGCGCGCCGCCAAGCGCGCGGGCTCCGAGCGCGGCTTCGCACACAACCCAACGCGGTGAACCGGTGTGCGCGGCAACGACATTGCCACCAAGCGTTGCCGCGCCCCGCGCCCGCCGCAACCCGGGAACCCTCGTTCACGCCCACCAGCCAGGTTCGTCCAGGGACGTTCCACGACGAACGCGACGAACTACCCCGGGACGTTCCACGACGAAAATCCCTGGCCCAGCCGAGCGTGCCCCGGAGGACTCGGCCCCCGTTTTCGTCGAGGAACGTCCCCAGGCGTTTCGTCGCGTTCGTCGAGGAACGTCCCGGGGTGTCTCGTCGCGAGTATCCTGCTCCCATGACGCGCGGTGACGGCACGCTCGACCTGTTTGCGGACTCCGCGCCTCCGGCCTCGCGCGCTGCAACCTCGCCCTCCGCGCCCGGGGCCTCCGTACCGCTCGCGGAGCGCATGCGCCCGCGCACGCTCGACGAGATCGCGGGGCAGTCGCACCTCGTCGCGCCCGGCGCGCCGCTGCGCGCGCTGATCGGCGCGGGCACGCTGCCCTCACTGCTGCTCTGGGGCCCGCCTGGCTGCGGCAAGACCACCCTCGCGCGGCTGGTCGCGAACGCGGCACCCGGCGGCCGCGCCGCGCGCTTCGTCGGGCTTTCCGCGGTCAACGCGGGCGTCAAAGACGTGCGCGACGTGATCGCCGATGCCGAGCGCGCGCGCCGCGGCGGCGAACGCACCGTGCTCTTCCTCGACGAGATCCATCGCTTCAACCGCGCGCAGCAGGACGCGCTGCTGCCCCACGTCGAATCGGGCGTAATCACTCTGATCGGCGCCACCACCGAGAACCCCTCGTTCGAGGTGATCGGTCCGCTGCTCTCGCGCTGCCGCGTCTTCACGCTGCGCTCGCTCGGGGCCAGCGATCTGCTCGCGCTGCTCGAGCGCGCGCTCGCGGATCCCGAGCGCGGTTTCGGCGGCGCAGTCTCCGCTGCGCCCGAGGCGCTGCCTGCGATCGCCGACGCCGCGGACGGCGATGCCCGGCGGGCGCTGGGGATGCTCGAAACCGCCGTCGCGTTCCTGCGCGCGCAATCCGCGCCAAGTGCGGGCGGAACGCCCGCCGCGCTCACCGTGGAACTCGCGCGTCGCGCGATCGGCGAGCGCACGCTGCTGCACGATCGCGACCGCGAGGAGCACTACAACGTCGCGTCCGCGTTCATCAAGAGCCTGCGCGCGAGCGACCCCGACGCCGCGCTCTACTACCTCGCGCGCATCCTCGACGCCGGCGACGACCCGCTCTTCGCCGCCCGCCGCCTAATGATCTTCGCAAGCGAAGACGTGAGCAACGCCGACCCGGCGGCGTTGCCGCTCGCAGTGGCGTGTTATCAGGCCGTCGATCGCCTCGGCATGCCCGAGGCGCGCATCCCGCTCGCACAAGCCACCACCTACCTCGCCTGCGCGCGGAAGAGCAACGCCTCGTACCTGGCGCTCGGGCGCGCGAGCGAGGCCGTCGCGAAGTTCGGCAGCGCGCCGGTGCCCATGCACCTGCGCAATGCGGTCACCGCGTTCATGAAGCACGAGGGCTACAGCGCCGGGTACCAACACGCGCACGATGCGCCGGACGGATTCGTGGCGACGCGAAATCTCCCGAGCGCGGTGACGGGCGAGCCGTTCTACCAGCCGACCGAGAACGGCGACGAGCTCGCAGTCAAGCAGCGCCTCGACGCACTGCGCGCGCGCCGCGCGCAGGCCGCGCCGAACAAGTAGCGGGCGCGCGCCTACTTCTTTCGTAACAAGTGGAAGCGCATCGGCGGGCCGTCGGGCTTGCCCTCGTTCCAGCTCTGCCAATCGCCGATCAGCTCGTCCGCGCTCACCAGTTGCACGCGCGCGCTGTGCATGTGCGAGTGCTTGCTCGCGTCGAGGTTCGTGCCGCCATCGAACGCGAACTCGAACAGCGAGGCGTCCGCCGCTGGCTTCGCCGCGCGCATGCGCGTCTGTCGCCCGCTCGCGCAGTAATGGGTGAGCACGACGTCGTCGCCGTCGGCGTGATAGAGCGTGGTCATCTCATAGGGCGCGCCTGGGAACAAGCGATCGATTAGGGTCGTGCCGCCGCCCGTCAACTCGGAGCGCGAGACCAGGTCGCCCTGCTTGAAGTTCGGCGTGTCCTCCGCCGCGATCCATTCGCCGGCGAGCGCGCGGAACTGCGCCATCGCGTGCGGAGGCGGCGCGGGTTCGAGGTTCAGCGCCTGCTCGGCGTCATGGCCCTCGTGTGCGGCGGCCGGGGCGAAAGCGAATGCGGCGGCAATCACCCCTGCCAGCGCGGGAAGCGTCAATCGCATGTCAGGCTCCTCTCTGTGAAAGCGGCGACGCAGCGCGTCGCTCAGTGCTCGGGGAACGCGCTCATGTCGGGCGGCCCGCCCTCGAGCGGTCGCAACAACTCGGTGTCGCTCGCGCCTTCGCGCCAACGCTTCACGAGCACACCGGGGTCGAACAGCACGCCGATCGGATTCTTCGCGAACGGGCCGCCTGCGAGAAATGCGTTGGTAGCCGCCACGTCCGGAAACGCGTCCATCTGAAGCTCGACCTGATTGCGATCCGGGTCGAGGTAGTAGAACGAGAGCGAGATGCCGTGGTGGATCGAGGTCGATGGGCGAATGCCCTGCGCCGCAAGCCGCTCGACCGTCGCGAGCAAGTCGCCGACGCTCGCGTAGGCGAACGCGAAGTGATCCACACCCACGGAGTTCACGGCCTTGGGAACGAGGTTCGGCGCGGACAGGATCGCGATGCGGTGGTGCTCGTCGTCGAACGTGAAGAACGAGATGAACGGGTTCTGGTGCAGCGGTTCGAGTTCGAGCACCGCCTTCCACCACGCAATCATCTCGGCGGCCTGCTGCGTGCGCAGCACGACGTGCGCCATCTTGGCCGGCGCGATGCGGCCACGTTCGCGCGCGCTGTGCGGGATTGCGTCAGTCATTAGGAACTCCTCCTGTCAACGCTTGCACTCAGCGCTTCGCCTGCTCCGCCACCGCGCCGAGATGCTCGATCTGCCCGTCGTCGCGGCGATGCAGCGCCTCGTTGTAGCTCTTGCCACGGTGCACGCGCGAAGCCGGCGGACCGAAGCCGGTGATCGCGCTGATGCGGTAGCCGGCGAGATCGCTGCGCGCGGGCGGCGGCGCCGCGTGCATCACGTCGCCGTAGTGCACGCTCACGTCGCCAGGCTGCGCGTCGAAAGAGACGCCGCGCGGTGCACCGGCAGCGGCCGGATCGATGAACGAGCCACACGTGCGCGTGTGCGAGCCCGGCAGGAAGCGCAGCTCGCCCGTCTCGCGGTTCGCGGGTGTTAGGTACGTAGACACGATCAGCACCGGGCAGATCAGCGCGTGTCCGCCCATGCCGCAGTCGCGATGCCACGGCAGATCGGAGAGCCCCTCGCGGATACTCGGGTTCTTGAAGATCACCGTGACGCCGTTGCCCTCGCCTTTGCGATGCACGAGCGCTGTCCTGGCGAGCGCGGCCAGCGCGAGCACGCGCCGGTCGCTGGGCAGCGCCGCGAGCCGCGGTCTGTCGGCTGCGCGGGTCACGCGGCATAACACCTCCACGCCGCGCGCGTCCTTCGACCACCACGAGAGCTTGTCGCCGGGCCGCGCTTCGGCTGCGAGTTCGCGCGCTTCGGCGAGGAACGCTTCGATCTCCGCTTGCGCGAAAACGCCGCGCACCAGCAGGTAGCCGGCGCTGCGCAGGAAGTGGCTCTGCTCCTCCGCGTCGTCGCCGAAGCGGAACACGCGCGCCGGGTCGAGCGCCGCGCCGTGCGAATCCTGCAAGTCGAGCGCGCCCGCGTCGAAGATCTCCCGTCCCGTGTAGAGGTGCCGCAGCGCCGGCTCCCACAGCACGAACTTCATCGCATCGCCGCGCAGGCAGCGCACGCGGCTGCCGTAGAGCAAGCCCGCGGCAGCTTCGTAATCGTGCACGAGGCCCTGCCAGTCTTCGGCGTCGAGTTCGATCACGGTGTCCGCGCCCGCGTCCCCCGGCGCGAGCGCGAGGCCGCCAGCGCACGCCGCGAGCGTGTAGGCCGAGCCGGTCTTCGTGCGCAGCGCGAGGCTGCCTAGCTTCGCCACCGCTCGCGCCGCGTGCGCGCCGCGCCCGTCGGCGAGCCGCCGCGGCAACTCGCCGCGGTGAAACTCGTCGAAGTCGATGGCTGCGAAACCCTCGATGGCCATCTCGTCGCCTCCGGCGGCCGCAGCCTACGCCCGCGCTTGCGAGCCTGCCGCGAAATTTGCGTCCAGCGCCGCTGGCTGTCGCCTTATGATTAGGCGATGCAGAACTCCCGCTTCGCTCGCGCAGCCTGGCTGCTCCTACTCCTCTCGCTGCCCGCCTCCGCCAAGGAACTCTGGGAATCTGAGTGGATCGAAGTGCGCACGCCGCACTTCGTGATCGCCAGCGCACAAGACCCGGAGAAGACGGCCGGGCTCGCGCGCGAACTCGAGGACTTCCGGCGAATGGTGGAGATCTTCACGAATATCGGGCGTTTCGAAGAACGCATCCCGACTAAGATCATCATGCTGCCGCGCCTGGAACGCGACCTCGGATTCGACGGAAAGAAAGCCGGCTACTTCCAGACCGGGATGCGCGCCAACTACGCGGCGCGCGGGCGCTTCGTGAGCGAGGCGCCGGGGACGCAGCTGAAGCTCGAAGTCGAGAGCGCAGGCGGCGAGCGGCGCGAGTTGACGCTGACGCTCGCGGAGCTCGTCTAGCGGCCCCGACTATGAGACCACGCCCTTCGCCTGAAGGGCCGCGATCTCGCCCGCGCTGCGCGGTGCGCCGAGCGGGATATCAACGCTCACGCAAGCCCGCTAGCCGGTCGAGTTCCGCAACGGTGCGGGCGGCCCAAACGCGCACTTCGGCGTTCGGGTCTTGGCGCGCGCGATCGAGGGTCTGCGACGCTTCAGCCGAAGCCGGAGCGACTTGCCAAAGCGCTCGGACCGCGGCCAGTCGCACGGCATCCTCGGGATCGGCCGTTCCACGCTCGAGCAGCTCGACCGCGGCGTGGGTCGCGCGCGGCCCCAGGTAGCCGAGTGCTTCCAAGGCGAGCCGGCGATGTCGAGGAGCCGCGGCTTCCGCGAGCTTCGCCAGCGCGGGGACCGATCCTTCACCGATCCTTCCGAGCGCGATCCGGGCGTTCCAAGCGCTCCGAGCATCGGCGCCCGCGAGCATCAGCTGCACCAGATCTGGGACAGCTTCGCCTAACAATGGAGCAAAGGTCTCGTCGCCCGGCCTGAGCGGCAAGGCGATCACCGAGATCGCCCCGAACTGCGCCTGCGGATTGCGCAGGCCTTCGAGTAGCCCGGGCACGGCCTTCGCGCCGAGGTCTCGAATCATCCACGAGGCCCAGCGTTCGATGAGTTCGTTGGTGCGGGAAACCTCGAGGATCGCAAGGAGCGCCTCGGTCAGCGCCTCCGGCCCTAACTCCTCGAGTGCACCGAGGGCCACCGGCGCCGTCTGAGGGTCATACAGCAGGTCGCTGACCCGGCCGGTAGCGTGGGGATCGGCTGCCGTCAGTTGCCCGAGCAGCGCGGTGAGTTCGGCGCTCGACCGAACCACGGGCAGCCGCGCTAGCGCCTCTCGCGCCACAGCATCTTCCAAAGGGGGCAGGCCTCGGAAATGAGCGCGAGTCAGCGCGATCGGAGACAGCTCGCCGATCGCAGATCGAGGGGCGGGCTGGGGCTGAAGCCGGTCGCGAATGAACGGGGCGAGGGCGGCTGCCGCGATGGCGTGGCCGTCTGGGTTGGGGTGTTGATCAGTGGCTGCGACCCAGAGTGAGTAATCCGACTTCCCTTCGAACGCGGGCAGCAGGGAGAACGTGTCGATCCCGAAGCTGCGTCCGAAGCCCTGAATCTCCTCGACCACGTCCCCGAGCACATACGGCTCGCGCTCGAGTCCGAAAAGCACGGGAAAGATCACGAGCGAAAAACGTGCTCCGCGCGCCTCCGCACGTTTGCGAATCTCGAGCAGATTGAGCTGCGCGTTCTTCCACTCCTCGACGTCTGCAGCGCCGCCGAAGTAGCCCTCCGCCATAGTTCGCAGGTGCTCTTCCCCGATCGGATCCGCGTGGGACAGCTGGTCTGCAACTCGACGGAACAGCGCGAATCGCCTCCACGAGGTCGATCGATCCCGCTGAATCAGGTCGGCCCGGACCTTTCTGATCTCCTCTGAGGTTACGGTCCGGGTCTGACCATCGCGGAGGAAGAACACCGCCACGACCAGCTCGGGATCCAAGACGTCCTCAACGGACTGAAACAAGTTCAACCAGGCATGCGTGAGGCTGCCGGCTATGCCGCCGTTGAAACACCAGACGGTGTCGGCTGTGCCCGAGCCCTGGTTCAGGATCGCCTCGATCCGTGAGACGAAGACGTTCGACGAGTCCGGGACGCCTGAGCCGGAGGTGAACGAGTCACCGAGAAAAAGCACGCGGTGACGGGCGCTCTTGGCGGCGGGAACATCCAAGCCTGAGCGAACCTGGTAGTGGCGATCGCGCAGCGCTTGCGCTCCCAATCGGCTCGAAGTCGGTGACCCGAGGCCGCGACCCCCTCCCACTTCGCGCTGGTACCAAGGAGCTGGCAACAGCCAGCGCGCGACCAACTCAGCTCCGATGAGCGTGCTGACAACCGACGCGGCCACTAACAACAACGTCGCGAGCGCCTCCCGAGGGCGGCGCGTCAGCCGCAGCGCTCGCCATCGATTCAACGCTGTCCTCACGGCTCGCAATCTAAGCCATTTTGGCGAGCGTCCGCGAACCGCGACGAGCGCGCGTTTGCGCGCTTAGCGAGCGCTTCAGACGCGACCACGCCCTTCGCCCGAAGCAGCGCAATCTCGTCCGCGCTGCGACCGAGTTCGGCCAGCAGCGAATCGGTGTGCTCGCCGCACAGCGGCGCGGCAACGCGCTCACCGGGGAAGCCGTTGACGTGGACGAGCGCGCCCCAGCGCAGCAGCTCGCCGTGGCCCGCGTGGCGCGCCGGGACGACGAAGCCGTTCTCGCGAGCATGAGGATCGTCGGCCCAGAAGCGGCCCGGCGACGGGCCGTCGGCTCGCACGCAGCCGACTTGTTGGGGGAGCAGCAACGCTTCCCACTCCGCAGCCGTGCGCTTTCGGAAGTGCGCCTCGAGCGCGCTCTCGCTTCGGGTCGCGGGCGACGCGAGCGCCGGATCCCCGAGCGCGGCCGCGAGCCGCTGCCACTCCGCTTGTTGAGTGAGCGCGAGCATCAGCCAGCCCTCGCGCGTTTCGTAGAGGCGATAGCCGGGCGCGATGCCGCGCAGCGCCGCGTCCACCGCGGGCCGCTCGGGCTTGCCGGCGTACGCGAGGAAGTCGTCGACGTTCGCCCAGGCGTTCGCGACGAGCATGCTGACGTCCACGCGCTGGCCGGCGGCGAGGCCGCGCTCGCGCGCGACCAAGGCGAGCAGGATGGCGGCCGCCAACACGCTCGAGGTATTAGGGTCTGGGTTCGCCTCGTTGGCGCGCATCAGCTGCCGCGACGCCTCGCGCAGCTCTGAGAGCGACTCGCACGGAAGCGCGAGCGCGTGCGCGGCCTGGAACGTCGCGCCGCTCATCGCCGCGCCCACTACCGGGTGCGTCGCGGGCCGCGCCGCGTCGATGCCGCTTCGGCCGTAGCCCGAGACCGCGGCCCAGACGATGCGCGGATTCAGCGCGAGGCAATCCTCGAAGCCGATCCCTAAGCGCTCGGCGACGCCCTGCCGGAAGTTATGGACGACCACATCTGCTCTCCTGACGAGTTCGCGCACGAGCGCCAGCCCCGGCGGCGACTTCAGGTCGAGTGCGAGCGATTCCTTGCCGCCGTTCATGCGCACCGCGAGCCCTTCGGCAGGCAAGATCGCGCGGCTCGGGTCGCCGCCGGTTGGCTCGACCTTGATCACGCGCGCCCCGAGATCCGCGAGCATCGAGGTCGCGAGCGGGCCGGCGATGATCGACGAGAAGTCGACCACGAGGACGCCTTCGAGCGGGCGCTCGCTGCCCTCGCCGAGATCGCGCGCCAGAGGTCTCGGCGCGTGCGCCCACTCGGCCGCGACTTCCGCGCTGTGCGCGCCGACCTCGGGTGCGGGGCGCGTGAGTTTCGCCGGAGTCGCCGAGAGCCGCGCGATCGGCCCGATCTGGCGCACCTCGCCGAAGCGTGGATCCACGAGCGTCGCGATCTCGCCGTTCGCGACGAGATCTGGGTGCGCGAGCGCTTCTTGCGCCGTGCAGTACGGCTCGGCCGCCACGTTGCCGTTCTTGCGAAACGCCTCCATCCACTCCGCCGCGGGCCGCTCGCGCACGCGCAGCAGGATGCGGTCGCGCGCCGCCTCGACCGTCTCGGCGCTCCACTGGCCGGGCGCGCCCTGAAAGCGCTCCTCGCCTAACAGCTCGGGCAACAGCTCGATCGCGTCGAGGAACGCGTAGAACAGGTGCTCGAGCAGATTGCCGCACTGGATCCAGCGCCCGTCGCTCGCGAGTACGGGGTGGTAGTTGAGCGTCGGCATGTCGCCGGCGCTGGCATCGGGCAGCGCGATCGCGCCGCGATCAGCGAGCTGCACCCATAACAGCTCCACGAGGTCGTACGGCAAGAGGCCCTGAAGCAGGCTCGTCTCCACGCGCTGCCGCCGCCCCGTGCGCGCGCGCGCGAGCAGCGCCGCCGCGATGCCTTGCACCGCGCCCAGCGCACAGGCGTGCTGCGCGACCGGCAACGCGGCGAAACCGGGCGCATCGCCGCGCAGCTGGCGCCCGAACGTGCGCATGCGCCCCGCGCGCGCTGCTACGAGCGCCTCGTAGCCAGGCAAGTTCGCGAGCGCGCCGCGCGGGCCCCACGGCGTGATCTGGCAGTGAATCGCGCCGGGTGCGAGCGCAGCGAGATCGCTCGGCGCGAGCCCCCACTGCGCAGCGCGTGCGGGCGAACCTGTTAGGACGAGGACATCGCACGCGCGGGCGAGCGCATGCACCGCGTCGCGTCCGGCGTGCGAGCGCAGGTCCGCCACGACGCTGCGCTTCCCGCGCAGCCAGAGCGGGCTCGCCGCGAGCGAGCGAAAGCGCTCGCCGCCGGGCGGCTCGATCTTCACCACGTCCGCGCCGAAATCCGCGAGCACGGTCGTCGCAACGCCGCCGACCGGGCCGCTGCTCAAGTCGAGAACGCGAATGCCGCCGAGCGGTCCGGGATGCTGCAGGGCACGACTCCTTCGGGCGCGGCACGCGAACGAGCCCGATCGGAACTCGCGGCGCGCCGCGCCTCTTGGTTAGCGTCGATCCTCCTTTCGCGTCGGCGAATCAGAAGGAGGCCTCAGCAGTGGGCTTCATCGAAGCGACTCCCGGTTACCGCATGAACGTCTTGATCCGCCGCCGCGCCGGCGTCACGCGCGACGAACTCGTCGCGAATTGGTTCGCCAATCACATGCCGGCCGTCGTGCGCGGCATGGCGGTGCAGGCCTTGGCGGGGCATCCGCACGCCCATCGCTACATCGCCACGCTCTTCGACCCGCCCGCACAGGGAGCGCCCACGTGGGATGGCATCGCGCAGCTGTGGTGGCCGCAGAGTCTGCCGAAGCCGGCGACGCCGCACGGCACGCGCCCCGCCGACACCTTCCAGCAAAAGGCCGAGCCCTACATGCCGTGGATGGTGCGCGAGTACGTCGCAATGGATGGCGCGCTGCCGCTCACACCGAACACGCTGAACGATCCGTTCCCGTTCACGCGCTCGGGCTTTTTCAAAGTCACGTTCCTGCTGAAGACGCAAACTGGCGCCGACACGAGCGCGTTCTTCCGACACTGGCTCGAAGTGCATGCGCCCAACGTGCAATCCGCGATGACGGCGAGCGGCGGGTTCCGTTACGTGATCGCGCACAGCGTGCAGCCGCAGGCGGAGGAGTTCGCCGGCATGGCGGAGCTGTACTTCCCCGACGCCGCGGCCTGGGAGCGCTTCGGCAAAGTGGCGAAGCCCGATGGGATGGAGCGCTGGACCGACCCGGACGGCACGCTGCTCTTCACCAGCGGCACCGAGATGGTGGGGATTCCGGGGTGAGCGTCGGACTCGCCCCTTCTCGCGCGATCGGGACCTCGCACCTGACTTCGCCCAGGATCCGTTCGCGATCGCGCGCGAGGGCGGCGCTGTGACGACCGGCGTCTACCGCCGCCGCATCGTCGTCGTCACGGACGGCGCTGTGGTGCGCGCCGGCATCGAGGATGACCCGCATCACTTCCGCGTGACGCTGCGCCACGACGGCGCGCGCGTCGTCGAGATCGCGGGCGAAGGCGTGCGCTTCCCGTGGAGCGCGTGCGCGAACGCGGCGTCCGAGCTCGAGGTGTTGCGAGGCGCGGCGCTGAACCCGCGCATGACCGCAGTCGGCGCGCTGGCCGACGCACGTCAGCAGTGCACGCACCTCTATGACCTCGCGGGCCTCGCGATCGCCTGCGCCGCGCGCGGCGAGACGCGGCTCCAGTACGACATCGCTGTGCCCGAGCCGATCCTCGGGCCGACGCGCGTCACGCTCGCGAAGAACGGCGCACCGCTCTTGGCGTGGGACATCGCGAACGGCGCGATTCGGGGCCCCGCTCCATTCGCAGGTGTCGCACTCGTGGGCAAGTTCTTGGGCTGGGCAGAGCAGACTCTCTCACCCGAGCTATTCGAGGCCGCCGTGATCCTGCGCCGCGCGTGCATGATCGCGCGCTGCAGGATCTACTCGCTCGACTCGGTGCCGAACGCCGCCGCGCTGAAGGCCGAGCCGAATCGCTGCTTCACCCAACAACCGCAGCGCGCGGCGACGGCGACGCGGATGCTGGGGACGAGCGTGGACTGGACGGATCGCGCGGACGAGTTGCTCGCGGAGTTCGAGTAGAACTCGGCGAAGTAGCGCGCCTCAACGCCGGGCGCGCCGCCGCCGGCCCGACGCTCGCGCGAAGTGGGCGAGCCCGAGCAGGCCGGCCGCGAGCAGTGCGCCGCTCGCGGGCTCGGGCACGAGCGTCGGCACGAGCCCCCACACGATGTCCACGTCGTCGAGCGAGAAGCCGGTGTAGGACAGCGAGAACTGCGCCTCGATGCCGCAGGACGAGGCGCTGTTGGATTGGCAGTGCACCGGGGTGAACAAGCT
>JANNRF010000194.1:0-21182 GCA_031401135.1 Deltaproteobacteria bacterium
TCGAGGCTCGTTCCGCTGCCGGAGAGCAGCACGGCGACGCGCAGCGGTTCGCGCGTGCTCATCGCTTCGCCCCGCCCTTGAGGTTCGCGTGCACGCGCCGCGTCGCGGGCGAGTGGTTCATCGTCAAGAAGTGGATGCCCGGCGCGCCGCCCGCGAGCAGCTCGGCGCATTGCCGCGTCGCCCAATCCACGCCCACCGCGAGTCCGCGCTCCTTGTCGTCCCCTGCCTCTGTCAGGCCCTGCTCGAGAGCGCGCGGGATCTCGCAGTTGGGCGCGTTCTTCAGCGCGCCGCGCAGGTTCGCGAGGCTCACCAGCGGCATGATGCCCGGGACGATCGGCGCCGTAACGCCTGCCGCGCGCGCGCGCGCCACGAACGTGAAGTAGTGCGCGTTCTCGAGGAACAGCTGCGTGACCAGGAACTCCGCGCCGGCCGCGAGCTTGCGCTTCACGTTCTCGAGGTCGATCGCTGCGCTCAGCGCGTCGGGGTGCGTCTCGGGATAACAAGCGCCGCCCACGCAAAACTCGCCTTGCTGCTTCACGAACGCAGCGAGTTCGGAAGCAAACGAAAAGCCGCCGGGCACGGGCCGCCACTCGGGCTGGTCCTTAGGCGCGTCGCCGCGCAGCGCCATCACGTTCTCGATGCCCGCGCGCGCGAGCTGCGCGAGCGTGGCGCCGAGCTCGTCACGCGTCTGCCCCGCGCAGGTCACGTGCGCCATCGCCGTAATGCCGAGCTCGCTCTGGATGCGCGTCGTCAGCTCCACGGTCTGCGAGCGGTTCTCGCCGCGCGCGTGGCTCGTCACCGAGACGAACGCGGGCGCGAGTTCCGCGAGATCGGCGATGGTGCGGTAGAGCGTGCGCCAACCGGCGGGCGTTTTCGGCGGGAAGAACTCGAACGAGAAGACGGGTTTGCCCGCACCGTAGAGTCCAGCGATTCGCATTCGCGCATCTTAGGTAGGAGAGGCGCGTTGCTCCATTGACTCGCGAAACCCCTGCGGCCATCTTGCGCCGCCGTTTCGGGAGAGGCGCCCCTCCGCATGCCGGTTTTGTGCACGGGATCCGTCGCGATCGATCACATCATGGTCTATCGCGGGCGCTTCAAGGACGTGATCCTGCCCGATCGCCTGCACGTGCTGAACGTCGCGTTCCACGTGCCCGAGCTGCGCCACACCTTTGGCGGCTGCGCGGCGAACATTGCCTTCAATCTGAAGCTGCTGGGCGGCGAGCCGATCGTGCTCGCGACGGTCGGCGCCGACGATTTCAGCGCTTATGCCGCGTGGCTCGAGCGTCACCAGATTTCGCGCAAGCACATCGTGGGAATCGCGGGCGAGTCGACGCCGGGCGCGTACGTCACCACCGACCTCGACGACAACCAGATCACCGGCTTCCACCCGGGCGCGATGGACCGCGCGCACGAGGTGGCGATCTCGCGGGTGAGCGAGCCCTACGAACTCGCCTTCGTCTCGCCCAACGGGAAGCGCGCGATGCAGGAACACGCGCGCGCGCTCAAGGCCGCGGGCAAGCGCGCCCTAATCGATCCCGGCCAAGGCATCCCTTTGTTCGAGCGCGACGAGTTGATCGAGCTGATCGACGGCGCAGCGCTCTTGTTCGCGAATGATTATGAATGGGCGTTGATTCAGGAGCGCACGGGGCTCGCGGAGCGCGAGATCGTGGCGCGCGTGGGCGCAGCGATCGTGACGCTCGGCGAGCGCGGCTCGCAGCTCCACGAGCGGGGGCGCGTCAGCGAGATCGCGCCCGTGGCGGCGCGCGCGGTGCTCGATCCCACGGGCTGCGGCGACGCCTATCGCGCGGCCTTCGCCCACGGCCTCGAACGTGGCCTCTCGTTCGCGACCTGCGCCAAGATGGGCAGCGTGCTCGGCGCGCTGCTGGTCGAACGCCACGGCACGCAGACCCTCACGCTCGCAAGCGGCGAGTTCGACGCGCACTACCAGCGCGCCTTCGGAGAAACCATTCGATGAGTTCTCAGGCAAAACCGGCGTCGTCGGCGAGCTCGGTGATTTGGATCGCCGTCGCGCTGCTGCTGCCGCTGCCGTGGACGCTGCAAACCCTGATGGGGAGTTTTCATTTCGTGCCCGAGATCGCGGCGCCGCTCACGGGCATCGCGATTCTCGGCGCCGCGTTCCTGCTCTCCTGGGCGACGGAGCTCGCCGAGCGCGACATCCCGCAGTCGCTCGCGCTGCTGATCCTTGCGCTGGTCGCGGTGCTGCCCGAGTACGCGATCGACGTGACGTTCGCGATCAAAGCGGCGCACAACCCTGAGTGGCTCCAATACCCCGTTGCGAACATGACCGGCGCGAACCGGCTGCTGATCGGCCTCGGCTGGACGTCGGTTGTGCTGGTTTCCTGCTGGCGCCGCAAGGAACACGAACTCCTGATCCCGGTTCACCACCGGCTCGAGATGAAATACCTGCTGCTCTCGACGCTCTACTCGTTCGTGATTCCGCTGCGCCAGTACCTGCCGCTGCCCGATTCGATGAAGGGCCTCAACGTGTTCGACGCGGCGGTGCTGTTCGCGCTGTTTGCCGCGTACGCGCGCGCGGCCTCGAAGGGGCATCGCGAGGAAGTCGAACTCGCAGGCCCGGCGGAGTGGATTGGCGCGCGCACCACCAACAACAGCCGCCGCGCAGTCGTCGCAGGGCTGCTCGTGTACGCAACCGCCTCGATCTTCTTCGCCGCGGAGCCGTTCGCGGAGAGCCTCGTCGAGCTCGGGCATCACCTGGCGATCGACGAGTTCGTGCTCGTGCAGTGGGTCGCGCCGCTTGCATCGGAGTCTCCGGAGTTCTTGGTGGCGCTGATGTTCGCTTGGAAGCTGCGCGGCCACGTCGGCATTGGCACCCTGATCTCTTCGAAGGTGAATCAGTGGACGCTGCTGGTGGGCGCGCTGCCCGTCGCGTTCGCCATCTCCTCCGGCGTGTTGATCCCGCTGCCGCTCGACGCGCGCCAGACCGAGGAGCTGTTCCTGACCTCCGCGCAGTCGCTGCTCGCGGCGCTCTTGATCGTCGATCTCGAGTTCTCGCGCTTCGAAGCGATCCTGCTCGCCGGCGCCTTCAGCGTGCAGCTGTTCTTCACCGAAACCGCGGTGCGCACGGCATTCGCGCTGCTCTACCTGTTCATCTTCGTGGCGCTGATGATCGCTTCGCCCGATCGGCGCACCGCGTTCATGGCTTCGCTTCGATACAAGGGCTGACGCGCGCCGCCGCGCGCTGAACCGAGCCGCGCCTCAGCTCGCGCGCGCATCCTCATCTGCCAACTCGAGCACAGCGCACGCGATGTTGTCGCCCGAGTGCTGAGCGCGGTGCGAAGCGCAGGCCGCTTCGCAGACTGCGCGCGCGAGAGCGAGGGGCCGTAGCTCGGCGCGCTCGCCCGCGACCGCGAGCCGGGCCGCGTGCACGGCCGCGCTCGGGTCGGGCACGCCGATGCCTTCTTCAGAAAGCCCGTCCGTCGCGAGCACCAGCGCGCGCACGCCGCGCAGCGAGAACGCGCCGATGCGGCAGTAGTCCGCGAGTTTCTCGCTCACGGCCGGGTCGCCGAGGAACGCGCTGCCCCCTTCTGCGGGCACGATTTCGCGCGCCTCGCCGGCGTAGGCTGCGAACAGGTGGCTGTCGCCGATCGCGGCGTAATAACACTGGCCCGCGCTAGGGACGGCCAGCGCGAGCGTGAGCGTCGTGCGCGAGCGGCCGCCTTCGCGGCGCTCCGCGAGGATTTGCACCGCGGCGTCCGAGAGCACAGCGAGCGCGTGCCGCTGCCAGGCCTCGGGGTTTGGCGGCCCGCTCGCCTCGGTCCAGTGCGGCGCCGGGTTCTCGAGCAGGTGTTCGATGGCGACTTCCGCCGCCTCGAAGCCTGAGTGCCCGTCGGCCACCGCGAGCAGCACGCCGCGTTCGCCCCACGCGAAGGCGACCGCGTCTTCGTTCGGGTCGACGTAGGCGTACTGCTTGGCGAAGCCGCCGCGCGAGAGCGCGATCGCGACGTTCGCCTCCGCGATCGCGCCGTACACGCCGAGCGCCGCGTGCTCGCGGCCCCGCAGCAGCGCACTCCTCAAGCGCGCGCCGCCAGCGGGTTCGCGGCGAAGGCGAACTCCGTAACAGGTCGCCCGCCGATCACGTGCTCTTGGAGGATGCGCTCGAGCACCTCGGGCGTGCAGCCGCGATACCAGACGCCGTCCGGGTAGACGACCGCCACCGGGCCGTGCTTGCAAATGCGTAGACAATTGGCCTGCGTGCGGTAGACGCCGCCGTCTGCGTCGGCGAGGCCGAGTTGGCGCAGGCGCTGCTTCAAGAAGCTCCAGGATTCCTGCGCTTGCTCGCCGGGCGCGCAGTCGCCGTGGGTGCACAGAAAGATGTGCCGCGTGTAGCTGCCGATCTTGAGCGCTTTGGTGAGAGCGCCGAGATCCGCGTCGCGCTGGTCGTCGGACATGCGGCGCAGTATATGGGCGAACCAGGCCGGGGCAGGAGGATGCGATGGCAGTGCGCGCGATTCTGATTGGAGCTGGGCTGCGCGGGCGGGACACGTACTCGCGCTACGCGGCGAAGCATCCGTTGCGGCTGCAGATCGTCGCGCTCGCGGAGCCGAGCGCGCAGCGCCGCGAGGAAGTGGCGGCGCGGCACGCGCTCGCTGCGAGCGCTGTGCATGAGAGCTGGGAGCCGCTACTGGCTGCTGCGCCCGCGGCCGACGCGGTGATCGTTGCGACCCCCGATGCGCTGCACGTCGCGCCTGCGCTGGCGGCGCTCGAGCGCGGTTATCACGTGCTGCTCGAAAAGCCGATCGCGCTGGAAGCCGCGGACTGCGTGCGCGTGGTGCGCGCGGCCGAAGCCGCGGGGCGCGTGTTGCAGATCTGCCACCCGATGCGCTTCATCCCGTTCTATCTGAAGGTCGCCGAGCTCGTGGCTGCGGGCGCGATCGGGCGGATCGTGCACCTCGACCTGCGCGAGCACATCGCGGCGTGGCACATGGTGCACTCCTACGTGCGCGGCAAGTTTCGTAACACGCGCGAGGCGGCGCCGATTCTGCTCGCGAAATCGTGTCACGATCTCGACTTGCTGCACTGGCTGGTGGGCGAGCGGCCGGCGCGCGTCAGCTCGAGCGGTGCGCTGAGTCATTACTGCGCGGAGGGTGCGCCGGCTGCGGTGCCCGAGCGCTGCACGGATGGTTGCCCGATTCAGGCCGAGTGCCCGCACGACGCCGTGCGCTTCTACGCCGGCCCCGACGAGCGGCTCGCGCGCCATTGGCCGTGGAGCGACGTCTCCCTCGATCCGGAGCGCGAGGCGCGCATGCAAGCGCTGCGCACGGGCCGTTACGGGCGCTGCATCTACCGCTGCGACAACGACGTGCTCGATCACCAGAGCGTGTCCGTCGAGTTCGCGAGCGGCGTCACCGCGAGCTTCGGGCTGCACGGCTTCGCGAACGAGGAGCGGCGCACCGTTCGCATCAGCGGCACGCGAGGCGAGATTCGCGGCGTGCTGCACGACGGCGCGATCGAGGTGTCGCGCGTGGGCGCGCTCGGCGTTGAGCGCCACTCGACGACGGGCTCCGTGCTCGACCACTTTGGCGGCGACGACGGCCTGCTCGATCACTTCACCGAAGTGCTCGACAGCGGCGATCTCGCGCGGCTCCGCTCCACGGGCAAGAGCGCGCTAGAGGGGCACTTGTTGGGCTTTGCAGCCGAACGAGCGCGCGAGACTGCGAGCATCGTCGACTGCGCCGTGTACTGGCGCGAACTCGGCGCTGCCTAGAACGGGGCGCGCTAGGCCGCTTCCTTCACCCGCAGTGCGGTTCCTTCGCGGATCTCTTTGGTCGGCAGCTTCAGGTCCCACACCAGCCCGACGGCCTGCAGCACGCGCAGGATGTAGTACGTGATGTCGATCTCGTACCAGAAGAAGCCGTTGCGCGCGGACGCCATGTAGTAGTGGTGGTTGTTGTGCCAACCCTCGCCGAAGGTGATCAGCGCGAGCAGGAAGTTGTTGCGGCTGGTGTCGCCCGTCTCGTAACGGCGCGTGCCCCAGATGTGGGCCAGCGAGTTGATCGAGTAGGTGCCGTGCCAGAGCAGCGTGGTCGAGATCGCGAAGCCCCACAGCAAGCCGGGGAAGCCGCCGATCAAATAACAAGCGATCGCCAGCGAGAGCGGCGGCGCCCAGTGGTTCGTGTTCAGCCAGCGCAACTCGGGGAACGCCGCGAAATCCCGAATGCCCTCGACCGGAGTGCCCTCCCAGCGCCCGTCGAACACCCATCCCTGGTGGGCGTAATAAAGCCCTTCCTTCGGCGAGTGCGGGTCGCCCGGCAGATCCGAGTAGCGGTGATGGCGGCGGTGGGTGCCGGCCCACCAGAGCGGGCCCTTCTGGGTCGCGGAGCACGCGATCCAGGCGAGCACGAACTGGAACACGCGGCTCGTCTTGTAGGCCTTGTGCGCGAAGTAGCGGTGATAGGCGCCGGTGATGCCGAACACGCGGATCGCGTAGGTGGCGGCGCACAGCGCGACGGCCTCGGTAGGCGCGCCGACCCAGAACGCGAGCAGGCAGGAGGCGTGAACGCCCCAATAGATCGTGCGCGAGATCAGCTTGGTGCGCGTCAGCCAGCCGTCTGCTTGAGAGAACGTTTGCTTTTGCGCGCTCTTGCCGCCGCGCGGGAGACCGGTTGTCGCTTCCATGGAATCAGCCCCTTCTGGAGTGCTGTGAATCGTAAGCTGCGCTTCGACCTGCGCAGCGGCTGGGCTGTCAAAGTTCTGTGAAAGCGGGCCCTGTCCTTGTCTTCGCTCGGCTCACGCGAGCCAAGGGCTCGCGTGGCCTCGCTGCGCGCGGCGCACGCAGGCGCTGCACGCAACCGGGATCGAGTGCGCCGCTTGCTGCACGCAGCGAGCCCGCGTTGCTCTCGCGGGCGGAAGTGGCGGCGCGTCGCTGTGTTGCGGAGACTGCCGCGCCGCATTTGCCCCGAGGAGCAACCGCCGTGGCGCACGAACTCAGCACAGCCGAACGCGAGGCGTATGCGCGCGACGGCTTCGTGATGCGCGCGGCGATCTTCGCGAGCGAGGAAGTGGCTGCGATGCGCGAGGCGGCGGAGGAGATCGTGCGCAGCGCCGAAGCCGCGCTGCCGGACGCCGCGTGTTATGAGATCGACGGCAATCGGTACGCCGAGGCGCGCATCGGCGGCGTTGAGGCGACCGTCCAGCTCGAGCACACGCCGGGCGCGCGCACGCTGCGCGTGATCGAGCCGTTTCACGCGCTGCATCCGCGCTTCGCCGCACTCGTCGACGACGCGCGCCTGGTCGAGCCGATGCGCGATCTCGTCGGCGCCGCCGAAGTCGCGCTCTTCACCGACAAGCTCAACCTGAAACGCCCGCGCGAGGGCTCGCGCTTCTCGTGGCACCAGGACTCGCCTTATTGGGCGCACTTCTGCGCACACCTCGATCAGCTGCCGAACGTGATGATTACGCTCGACGACGCGACCGAAGCCAACGGCTGCTTCCGCGTGATCCGCGGCAGCCACGCGCGCGGCATTCTGCCGGGCCGCATCGGCGAGGGGCGCTTAGGGCCGCTGTTCACGCACCCGAGCGCGTTCGACGCGAGCGCAGAGGTTCTCGCGCTGCTGCCCGCCGGCAGCGCGATGTTCTTCAGCCCGCACAGCGTGCACGGCTCCGAGCCGAACTCGAGCGACGCCCCGCGCCGCGCGCTCGTGCTCACCTACCAGCCGGCGGGGAAGCGCATGTTCAAGGTGGATCGCGTGCGGGATTGCGGAGCAGAAGCGCGACCCGCCTCGCGTTAGGAGACCGGCCCGAGATTGGCGGTTGAGCACGGGCGCTGCGGCGCCGGCCCAACAAGGCGCGCGACCGAGCCGTACCTCTGGGTACGGCGCAAGGAGCGCAACGCAGTTGGGGCGGATGCCGCGGCGTCCGGGCGACCCGTCCACTCTCGGGCCGGTCTCCTAGCTCACGGACACGCGTACGCGGGCGTCGCGAGCGTTCGCACGAAGGCGGCGACATCGAGCACGCCTTGCTTACCGAGCACGGGGCCCCAAGGCACCATGCCCGCGGACTTGCCCACCGCTGGGCCGCCTTCCGCAATCACCTTCACGAGATGCTCGTTGCTGAGCGCGTTCATGTAGGCGCCGTCGTTGTGGTGCGCGGGCTTCGGGACGAGGCCTGCAGACGCGGGGCCGTCGCCTGCGCCTGCCATGCCGTGGCAGGTGGAGCAGAACTGCACGTACTTCACTTTGCCAGCGTCGGCGTTGCCCGCGATGCACGCGAACGGCGTACCCGCGCTCGCTGCGGGCGCAGCCTCCGTCGGGGCGGCCTCGGTTTGCGCGGGTTCGGGCGTGGGCGCGGGCTCCTCTACCGGCGCGGGCTCTTCCGCCGGCGCCGGCGTCGCCGCCGGTTTCGCTTCATCGCCACCGCACGCCGCGAAGGCCACCAGGGCGAGCAGCGAAAACCCAACAATCAACGCACGCGAACCGAACTTGCTCACTTCAGCTTCTCCTCGGCGCGCTCGAACGCGGCGCGCAGTTCTTCGTAGTTCTGAGTCACTGGAAACTGCGGGAACTTGCGGATCACGTTCTCCGGCGGGCGGAATAGGATCCCGTGGTCGGCCTCACCGAGCATCGCGGTGTCGTTATAGGAATCGCCCGCGGCGATCGTCTGGAAATTGAGCCCGCGCAGCGCGAGCACCGCTTGGCGCTTCGAATCGGGCTGGCGTAGCCGGTAGCTGCTGATGCGGCCCGCCGCGTCCGTAATCAGGTCGTGACAAAACAGCGTTGGCCAGCCGAGCTGCTGCATGAGCGGCGCTGCGAACTGATTGAAGGTGTCGCTCAGAATCACCACCTGCATGCGCGCGCGCAGCCAATCGAGCATCTCGCGCGCACCAGGCATCGGCGCCATGCCCGCGATCACGGCCTGGATGTCGCGCAGCGCGAAGCCGCGTTCTGCCAGCAGCGCAATGCGCCACTTCATCAGCTTGTCGTAATCAGGCTCGTCGCGCGTGGTGCGGCGCAGTTCGGGGATGCCCGTGCGCTCGGAGAACTGAATCCAGATTTCGGGGACGAGAACTCCCTCGAGGTCGAGACACGCGACGATCATGGGCGTGCATCCTAGCTACGTCTGGCCGAGAAGTTGTGGCCCGCTAAGGAGTGCGGCCCATGGATTCTCTCACCGCAGCGTTGCTCGGCCTCGTGCAGGGCGTGAGCGAGTTCCTGCCGATCTCGAGCGACGGGCATCTCGTGATTTTCGAGACGCTGCTCGGTGTCGGGGAGGAAGAGGGCGGGCTCTCGTTCGTGATCGCCGTGCACATCGGCTCGCTGCTCGCGCTGTTGCTCTTCTTCCGCGAGCGCATCCTCGGCCTGATTCGCGGCCTGCTCACGCGCGACGCGGCTTCGATCGCGCACATCGGGAAGCTCGCGCTCGCGACGTTGCCCGCAGTCGGCGTCGGGCTCTTTCTCAAAGATCGCGTCGAGGCCGCGTTCCAGACTCCGTGGCTGGCAGGCGCGGGGCTGCTCGTCACGGGCACGTTCCTGATTACGACGAAACGCACACTGCCACAGGCGCATGCGCTGGCACCGAGCTTCGGCCACGCGCTCGCGATCGGCTGCGCACAGGCGCTGGCGATCCTGCCCGGCGTCTCGCGCAGCGGCAGCACGATCGCGCTCGCGCTCGCGCTCGGCATCGCGCCGCTCGCAGCCGCGGAGTTCTCGTTCCTGCTCGGCATCATCGCGATCGTCGGCGCCGCGGTGCTCGATCTACCCGCTCTGCTCGCAGCCGGCGCCACATCTGCGGCAACGCCGATGCTGATTGGCGCCGCCGCCGCCGCGCTCTCGGGCCTCGCCGCGCTCGCGCTGTTCGTGCGCGTGCTCGCGAGCCAGCGCTTCCACCTCTTCGCCTATTACTGCTGGGCGGCCGGCGCGGCGTTCTTGGCGTACCTCGCGCTGCGTTGACGCCAGAACGCAAACGCGCCGCGCAATCTTGCGACTGCGCGGCGCGCCCGAGAGCCGAGCCGTAATCCCTAAGGCTCCAGAATCGGATACAGCCGTTGCGCGGGCATCGTGTCGCGAAGTTTCTTGAGCGCGCGCGCCTCGAGTTGCCGCACTCGCTCGCGCGAGAGCCCGAGCGATTGCCCGATCTGTTCGAGCGTGTGCTCTTCCTCCCCGACGAGGCCATAGCGGAGGCGCAGGATCAGCTGCTCGCGCTCAGTCAGGCCGCCAATTAGGTGGCCGACACCGCGGCGCATGCGATCGTCGTCGATGCCGCCGTCGGGCTGGCCGATGGTGGCGTCCGCGACGAAGTCTTCGAGGCGCTTCTCGGTGCCCGCGACGCCGGATTCGAGCGAGATCGCCTCGCGCGAGAGCCGGTCGAGCGCTTCCAGCGATTCGGCGTCGACGCCGAGCGCCGGCGCGAGTTCCGCCGGCGTGGGCTCGCGGCCGAGCTTGCCGGTGAGTTCCGCCTTCACGCGCTGGCTGCGCTGCAGGCGATCGTGCACGTGCGACGGCAGCCGGATCGTGCGCGAGTGGTTCTGGATCGCGCGCACGAGGGCCTGCCGAATCCACCACACCGCGTAGGTCGAGAACTTGAAGCCGCGGCGGTGGTCGAACTTCTCGACCGCACGAATTAGGCCGAGGTTGCCTTCCTGGATCAGATCCGGGAACGAGAGCCCGAGGTTGCGGTAATCCTTCGCGATCGCGACCACGAGCTTCAGGTTGTGCTCGATGAAGCGGTTCTTCACCGCGGTCATGCGCTCCTGAGAGCGCTCCACGATCTCGTGATAGTTGAGCAGCTGATCGCGCTCGAGCCCGGCCTTGCCTTCGAGCTCTTCGAGCCGCTTCGACTTGGGGCGCGCCTTGCGCAGATCCTTCGAGAGCGCGCGGCTCAGCTCCCGCAGCTCGGTCAGCAGCGCCAGCGAGAGCATGGCGCCGTGCAGCTCGCGCGAAACCGCGCGGTCGTGCCGGTCGAGTTCCGGCGACATCTTCTGCACGCCTTCCCAAGCCGCCTCACGCCGCTTCACGTGCTTGCGCAGGCGGTTGACTGCGCGCTCGACGCGCGCCGCGATCTCGCTGGTCTCCTCGTCGCCCGTGGATTCCGAGAGCTTCGCGCCGGTGTGCGAGAGCGCGCGCAGCCCATCCCAGCGGTCGACCACGAAGCGCGCCGAGGCCGGGATCGCGTACAGCGCATTGCGCAGCGCGGCGGTCGACGCCTCGAGTTCCTTCGCGAGGACGACTTCCTCTTCGCGCTTCAGCGTGCGTGTGCCGCCGATTTCCTGGAAGTAGGACTCGAGCGGGCGGCGGTCGCGAACGACATCGAGCTCTTCAGCACTGAGCCCGCCTGCGAGCTTGGGACGGCCCTCACCCGGCAGGTCTGCATCGATCGGAGCTTTGTCTTCGAGCTTCACAGGTTCCCTCTCGTTGTGTCCGCCCCGGCGTGAGCCGGTGGCGAGGGTGATCGCCCACTGGTTTGCTGGCGAAGAGACATCGGGCGCTGCGGTCGCGGCGAGTGCTGGGGCGGCTCATCAATGTGCGCGGGAGGCGCAACCCAGCCACCCAAGCTCAACAGCGACTTCGCATCTTCTACTTCCTCACTGCCGAGTTCCAGCGCTTTCTTCCACGCGCTGGCGGAATGTTGGTGGCGGGCCGGCGGTGAGGCGTGGCGCGATTCCTCGGCTCGCATATGGCTCGGTGTCATCGCCGCAACGCATCGAGGGCGAAGCGGATCGTGGCTTCGATCAACCCGGGCGAATCGGGGTAGGTCGGGTCGTTGAGGTACGCGCGCGACGAATAATGGGACTGGAGTAGGCAGATCACGTCGGCTGCGGAAGTGACGTCGAGATCCAGTCTGAACTCGCCCGCCGCAACGCCGTCCCGAAGCAGGCCCGCGACGAGATCGCGGTGCGGCTGCACGCTGTCGCTAGCCGCGCTCTGGATCCGCGAGAGTTGGAGGCCGCGTTCGCCCCGCAGCAGAGCGGGCAAGAGTGGGTGACTGCGGCAGAACTCGACCGAGCGGCGAAACATTCCGGCGAGGCTGTCCGCGCCGGATTCCCCGCCCGGCGGCGCGATCGTGAGCACCCAATCCGAGATGATCTCCTGGAGCACCACCTCGAACAGCTGCTCCTTGCCCTGGAAGAACTGGTAGAGCAGCCCGTTCGAGACCCCGGCGCGGGCCGCGATCGCCTCGATCGTCGCGCCCGCGAAGCCAGCCTCGCCGAAGCACGCGCGCGCGGCTTCGAGGATGCGCGCGCGCCGCTCGCCGCTGCGTTCGCGGCGCGAGGGTCGCCCTTCGGGATCGGGCTTGGGCTGGGAGAGGACGGCGTGCATCGAGGGGGTGAGTGCGCTCCTGAATCTTCTGTACCAGCAATTCATTGAACGTTTCAAGCAAATTGTTCACCTTCGCAGCGCTCGGCCCCACTTTCCCTTCGCATTCCGATAGGAGCCCCCCCCGATGACTTCGCTCGCGTTCCGCGCCTTCGACGCAGACCACCACTACTACGAGGCCGAGGACGCCTTCACGCGCCACATCGAGCCGCGCTTTCGCTCGCGCTGCATGCAGTGGGCCGTGGTCGATGGCCGCAAGCGCTTCCTCGTGGCGGGGAAGGTCAACAAGTTCATCCCGAACCCCACGTTCGACCCGGTCGCGAAGCCGGGCGTGCTCGACGAGTACTTCCGCGGCCGCAATCCACACGGGCAGGACATGCGCGCGCTGTTTGGCGCGCTCGACCCGATCGCGCCCGCCTATCGCGACCGCGAGGCGAAGCTCGCCTCGCTCGACGCCCAGTGTCTCGATGGCTGCTTCCTGTTCCCGACCCTGGGCGTCGGCATGGAGGAGAGCCTGAAGCAGGATCCCGAGGCGTGCTCTGCGGCGTTCCGCGCCTTCAACCGCTGGCTCGACGAAGACTGGGGCTTCGCGTTCCAAGATCGCGTGTTCGCGGCGCCGTACTTCACGCTGGTGGATGTGCCGGACGCCGTGGCGCAGCTCGAGTGGGTGCTCTCGCGCGGCGCGCGCATCGTGTGCATGCGCGCAGGCCCGGTCGCGCACCCGAGCGGCAGCAAGTCGCCCGCGGACGCGCTCTTCGACCCGTTCTGGGCGCGCGTCGCCGAGGCGGGCATCACGCTGGCGTACCACTCGGGCGACGCGGGCTACAACAAGTTCGCGGATCAATGGGGCGTTGGCGGCGAGTTCAAGTCCTTCGAGTACGACGCGCTGCGCCTTTGCCTCTCGCCGTCGCCGGTGCTCGACACGCTCGCAGCGCACGCCTGCCACGGGCTGTTCGAGCGCTTCCCGCGCCTGCGCATAGCGACCATCGAGAGCGGCAGCGATTGGGTGGCGCCGTTGCTCAAGAAGCTCAAGAAGGCCTACGGGCAGCTGCCGTTCCGCTTCAAGCACGACCCGGTGGAGCAGATCCGGCGCCACGTTTCGGTTTCGCCCTATTACGAGGACGACCTCGAGGCGCTGAAGCGCGCGCTCGGCGCGAATCGCGTGCTGTTCGGCTCCGACTGGCCCCACGCCGAAGGCCTCGCCGTGCCGACCGATTTCATCCACGACCTCAAGGGCTACGACGCGGACGAAGTGCAGCTGGTGATGCGCGACAACGCGCGCGCGCTGCTCGCTCCTGCGCGCTAAGTACCGCGCGCAATTTGGGGGTGCGCGTGGCGGCGGATTACCGGGCGGAGTTGGAGGCGGCGCTCGATGCCGTGCGCAGCGCCGCGCGCGTGTGCCGCGCGGTGCAGGAGCGCCTAATCACTCGCGACACGCTCGAGAAGCGCGACAAGAGCCCGGTGACGGTCGCGGATTTCGCCTCGCAAGCGATCGTGTGCCGGCGCCTCGAGCAAGCGTTCCCCGCGGACGCGGTGGTGGGCGAAGAAGGCTCGGCGGAGCTGCGCACGCCTGACAACTCGGCGCTGCTCGCGTCGGTGGTGGGTGCGGTCGCGGGCGAAGCGGGCGGCGCGGTCGATGCGCAGCGCGTGCTCGCGTGGATCGATCGCGGCAGCGCGGACGCGAAGGCGCGCCGTTACTGGACGCTCGACCCGATCGACGGCACCAAGGGTTTTCTGCGCCGCGAGCAATACGCGGTGGCGCTCGCTCTGATCGAGCACGGCGAAGTGGTCGCGGGCGTGCTCGGCTGCCCGAATCTCGAGGACGGCGCGGGCGGGGTGGGCGTGCTGCTCGCTGCGGCGCGCGGGCAGGGCACGCGCGCGTTCTCGCTCTGGCGCGGCGACGAGGCGGACGCGCGCGCGGTGCACGTCTCACGCATCGCCTCGCCCGCTGGCGCGCGCTTTTGCGAATCGGTCGAGGCCGAGCACTCCGATCAGAGCGAATCCGCGAAGATCGCCGCGAAGCTCGGCATCACGGCGCCGCCGCTGCGCATGGACAGCCAGTGCAAGTACGGCGCGGTCGCGCGCGGCGATGCGTCGATCTATCTGCGCTTGCCGACGCGCGCGGATTATCAGGAAAAGATCTGGGACCACGCGGCCGGCATGATCGTGGTCGAAGAAGCCGGCGGACGTGTTACGGACGTGGACGGCAAGCCGCTCGATTTCAAGCACGGCCGCACGCTCGCGCGCAACAGCGGCGTCGTGGCGACCGCGGGCACGATCCACGCGCGCGTGATCGAGGCGATTCGCGAGGTGCGCGGAGCGTGAGCGCCGGCGACGGCGAGCCCCCGGGCGCCGGGCCTATGGGCGCAGGTGCTGGCGCGCCTGTGGCGCCGATGGGTGCGCGCCGACGGCGCCGTGCGCCCGAAACGCAGCTCTTCACCGAGCGCGAGTTCTATCAGCGCGAGTTCCGCGATCGCACGCTCGCGATCGCGCTGCCCGAAGGCGTGGATCTCGCGCCGCTCGCGGCGCCGCTGCGCGAGCTCGCGGCGTGCAACGCCAACGCGGTGATCATTGCGCCGCTGCGCGTCTCGCTGGCGCCGCTCGGCATCGAGCACGTGCTGCGCGCGAGCACGCCGCGCCTCGAGGGCGCGGTCTGGCGCGTGCTGCGCGTGCAGCCGTGGGTGGGCATCGCGGTCGCACGGCGCCTCGATTTCGGCGACAGCGTGCGCGAGCTCGCGCAGCGGCTCGGCGTGTTCAAGCTGGTCTGGCTCGACGCGGGCGGCGGCATCCGTAACAAGCACGGCGCGCGGCTCTCCTTCGTGCACCGCGCCGAGCTGCGGCAGCTGCTCGCGAACCCCGCGAAAAATCTGCCGCAGGAGGCCCGCATCGCGCTGCTCAGCGAGATCGGCGACATGCTCGAAGCGGGCATCCCCAACGTGAACGTGTGCGCGCCCGAGGCGCTCGGCGACGAGCTCTTCACGTACGCCGGCAGCGGCACGCTCTTCACGCGCAAGCGCTACATGCGCGTCCGCCAACTCGGCGTCGACGATTTCGACGCCGCGGACGATCTCATTAGGCGCGGCGTGGGCGAGGGCTACCTGCTGAACCGCAATGAGGCGGCAGTGGACGCTGTGCTCGCCCACGGATTCGGCGCGTTCGTCGAAGATCGCCACCTCGCGGGCATCGGCGCGCTGTTGCCGGGCGGCGACGGCCTCTCCGGCGAGATCGCCTCGCTCTACGCGCTCACGCGCTTCCTCGGCGAAGGCGTGGGCGTCTCGCTCGCGAACTACGGCGTCGCCGAAGCGCGGCGATTAGGGCTCGCCTACGTGTTCGCCTGCACCACCAGTGCGGGAGTCGGGCAGTTCTTCATGCGCCAGGGCTTTCGCGAGGTGCCGCAGGATCAGCTGCCGGATCGCAGATGGCTCGGCTACGACCCCGAGCGCAAGATGCAGGTGCGCTGCTTCAGGATGGATCTGGCGCCGAGCGCGCCGCCTCCGGAACACGACCCACCCGCGAGCGAGTGAGCGCGGCCCTACTGTGCGGGCCTTGCAAAGTTCTGGAGAAGCAGTCTCGATTCTCGCTGCCACGAGAACCAAGCTCGGAGTAGGATGCGCGCACCTCTTGCTGGGCCACTGCCATGTCCGCCAGTTCAGAACCCGTAGGCACTCTCGACGTGGCGCTCGGCCACGCGCAGCGCTTGCTTGCGAGCGATCTGCCGGCGGCGGCCGAGCAGGCCGCAGAAATCCTAATCGCTGTGCCGGATCAGCCGATGGCGACGCTTGTGCTCGGCATCGCGCGTCGTGGCCTGGGCGATGCGAAGGGCGCGCTGGCTGCGCTCGAACCGCTCGTTCTCGCGCAGCCGAACTGGGCGGCTGCGCAGTACGAACTCGGCGTGGCGCTCGGTGCGGACGGGCAAGGCGAGGCTGCGGTCGCTGCACTCGAGCGTGCGGTGCAGCTCGCACCTCAGCTGCCCGATGCCTGGCGCGCGCTCGGCGATCACCGCAGCGCGCTCGGCGACACGCAGGCTGCGGACGCCGCCTACGCGCAGCACATCAAGCACTCGACGCGCGACCCGCGCTTGCTCCGAGCGGCGGCCGCCCTCTGCGAGAACAAGCTCGCCATCGCCGAAGCGCTGCTGCGCACGCACCTGAAGCAGAAGCCGACCGACGTGCCCGCGATTCGCATGCTCGGCGAGGTGGCGGCGCGCCTCAGCCGCTACGGCGATGCCGAGAATCTGTTCGCGCGCTGTCTCGAGCTCGCGCCGAGCTTCACAGCCGCGCGCCAAAACTACGCGTTCGTGCTGCATCGCTCGGGGAAGGCCGCCGAGGCGCTCGCGCAGATCGATCGCTTGTTAGAGCGCGAGCCGCGCAACCCGGCCTATCGCAACCTCAAGGCGGGCGTGCTCGCGCGGCTCGGCGAGGTTGCGCGCGCGACCGAGCTCTACGCCGGCGTGCTCGCGGAGTACGCGGGCCATCCGAAGGTGTGGCTGAGCTACGGCCACGCGCTGAAGAGCGCGGGGCGTCAAGCGGATTGCATCGCGGCGTACCGCAAGACGCTCGAACTCGCGCCGCAGCTCGGCGAGGCCTGGTTCAGCCTCGCGAACTTGAAGACGCTTCGCTTCACCGCAGCAGACATCCTGGCGATGGAGAAACAGCTCGCGCGCGGCGAGATCGCGATCGAGGACCGCTTCCACCTGCACTTCGCGCTCGGCAAGGCGTTCGAGGACGAGCAGCGCTTCGAAGAAGCGTTCGCGCATTTCGAGAAGGGCAACGCGCTGCGCCGCAGCGGGATCGCCTACGACGCGCGGGAGACCACGGCGCAAATGCGGCGCACGAAGGCGCTCTTCACGCCGGAGTTCCTCGCCGCGCGCGCAGGCATGGGCTGTCCCGCGCCCGATCCGATCTTCATCGTCGGTCTGCCGCGCTCGGGGTCGACGTTGCTCGAGCAGATTCTCGCGAGCCATCCGCTCGTGGAAGGCACGCAGGAATTGCCCGACATCATCTCGCTTGCCCGCGAACTCGGCGGCAAGCGCACGCGCAAGGAGACGTCGGAATACCCGGAGATCCTCGAGGACTTCGACGCCGATGAGCTGCGCGAACTCGGCGAGCGCTACCTGAAGCAGACGCGCATCCAGCGCCGGACCGACGCGCCATACTTCATCGACAAGATGCCCAACAACTGGGCGCACGTGGGCTTGATCCAGTTGATCCTGCCGAACGCGAAGATCATCGACGCGCGCCGGCATCCCCTCGGCTGCTGCTTCTCGGGCTTCAAGCAGCACTTCGCGCGCGGGCAGCACTTCACTTACAGCCTGGAAGACATCGGCAAGTACTACCGGGATTACGTCGAGTTGATGGCGCACTTCGAGCGCGTGCTGCCCGGCCGCGTACACCGCGTGATCTACGAGCAGATCGTCGATGACTTCGAGCCCGAGGTGCGGCGGCTGCTCGCGCACTGCGGCCTGCCTTTCGACGCGCGCTGCCTGCGCTTCCACGAGACCGAGCGCGCGGTTCGCACTGCCAGCTCCGAGCAAGTGCGCAGACCGCTCTATCGCGAAGGCAAGGATCAGTGGCGCAACTACGAGCCGTGGCTAGGCCCGCTCGAGCGCGCGCTCGGTCCCGTCCTAACTACTTACCCCGCGACGCCGCACGACGGCCTGTGGGCGCAGCTCAAGCCCCGATTCAACCACTGGAGATCCCAATGACTCGCAGCCGACTCCGCAAACTGAAGCGCATGCAACTCAAGCGGACGCGAAGCCTGGGCGCCGCCGGCCCGCTGGCCGCGGTCATGACGTTCCTGTCGCAACAGGGCCACGCCCAGGAAGCGCCGGCCGCGGAGCCGTCGGCGCCGACGCAGCCGGCCCCGAGCGATGCGCCCGCGATCGAGGAGCTGTTCGTTACCGCGCAGAAGCGCTCGGAGAACGTGCAGGACGTGCCGATCAGCATCACGGCGTTCGGGACGCAGGAGATCGAGGAGCTGGGCATCTCGGACTTCGATGACTATGCGAAGTACCTGCCGAGCCTCTCGTACACGACCGGCGGAGCTGGCTTCTCGCGCGTCTTCTTCCGCGGGGTCAGCAGCGGCGACAACGGCAACCACTCCGGTTCGCTGCCGAGCGTCGGCATGTATCTCGACGAGCAGCCCATCACCACGATCCAGGGCGCGCTCGATGTCCACGTCTACGACATCGAGCGCATCGAAGCGCTCGCGGGTCCTCAAGGCACTCTCTACGGGGCGAGTTCCCAGGCCGGAACCATTCGCATCATCACGAACAAACCCAAGCCGGGAGAGTTCGAGGCGTCCTACGACATCGAGGGCAACTTCATCGGCGACGAACCCGGCTACGTCGCGGAGGGCATGGTGAACGTGCCGCTGGGCGAGAAGGCGGCGATCCGGCTCGTGGCCTGGAGCAAGCACGAGGGCGGTTACATCAGCAACGTGGCCGGCTCACGCACTTACGCCACTGCCGGCAACACGATCAACAACGCGAGTCTCGTCGAGGGCGACTACAACGGGGTCGACACCTACGGCGCGCGCGCAGCGTTGCGCATCGACCTGAACGACAACTGGACCGTGACGCCCAGCGTGATCGGGCAGCTGCAGAAATCGTCTGGCGCATTTGCGTACGACCCGAGCGTCGGCGGGCTCGAGCTCATTCGTTTCAATCCAGAGAAAACGAGAGACGGCTGGGCGCAAGCGGCCCTAACAGTCGAGGGCACGATCGCGAACCTCGACGTCGTCTACGCGGGCGCGTACCTCACGCGCAACGACGAGACGCGCTTGGACTATGCGGACTACTCCTACTTTTACGATGCGATCGGTGCCTTTCTGCTCGACTCGAGCGGCAGCTTCCTGATCGATCCGACCCAGTACATCCGCGGCAAGGACGAGTACCGCCGGCACAGCCACGAGCTGCGCGTCGCGACGCCACAGGATTCGCGCGTGCGTTTCGTAGGCGGGCTCTTCTTTCAGCGCCAGCAACATCGTATCCAGCAGAACTACTTGATCGACGACCTCTCCCTCACGGATTACGAAGTCACCGGCTGGACCGACACACTCTGGCTCACCGAGCAGAAGCGCGTGGACCGCGACCTCGCCCTCTTTGGCGAGCTCAGCGTCGACGTCACCGAGAAGCTGACGGCAACTGGCGGCATCCGGCTGTTCCGAGCGAAGAACTCGCTCGAGGGCTACTTCGGCTTCGGCGACGGTTTCAGCGGGAGCGGCAACAGCGGCGAGATGCTCTGCAACAAAGTGAACGGATTCGATCCCGCAGACTACGTCGATATCAACGGCGACTTCGACCCGACGATCTTCCCGTATGCAGCCGCCCACGCGAGCTGGTCGCCGTTCAACAGCATCGGCACCGCGCCATGCAAGAACCTCGATCGAACCGTCACCGAGAAGGACTACACACCCAAGGTCAATCTCACCTACCGCTTCGACGACGATCGCTTGCTCTACGCCACTTGGTCCAAGGGCTTCCGGCCCGGCGGAGTCAACCGTCGCGGAACCTTCCCGCCCTACAAGGCGGATTTCTTGACGAACTACGAACTCGGCTGGAAGACGAGCTGGGCGGACAATCGGATCCGCGTCAACGGCGCCTTCTTCTGGCAACAGTGGAAGGACTTCCAGTTCTCATTCCTCGGTGAGAACGGCCTGACCAACATCTCCAACGCCGGCGGCGCGCGGATCTGGGGCATCGAGACCGACGTCAACTGGGCCGTGACCGATGGCCTCATGCTGTCTGGCGGCATAACACTCCTCGACGCCGAGCTGACCCGAGACTTCTGCAAGAACCTCGACCCTGTGACCGCCACACCAATCGTTCCGTATGCGGACTGCGTTGCCTTTTCAATCGCCAATGGGCTTACGACGGCAGCGGCGCCCAACGGGACGGACGCGGCGGCCAAGGGCACACGTCTTCCGGTGGTGCCCGACTACAAGATCAACCTCATCGGGCGGTACAACTTCGAGCTTGGCGAGTACGGCGCCTACGCCCAGAGCTCGCTGGTCTTCCAGAGCGCTACGCGTTCGGCGCTCGTGCCCGAAGAGGAGGCAATCCTCGGCAGGAATCGAGCGTACGAGCTCGTGGATTTCTCCGCGGGCATCGAGACCGAGAGCTTCCACGTCGAGCTCTACCTGGATAACGCGTTCGACAAACGGGCGGACCTCTCGCGCTCCACGCAGTGCGACGCGAAGTACTGCTCGCAGCCGTACATCGTGACGAACACGCCGCGCACCGTGGGCATTCGGTTCGGGCAGAAGTTCTGATCGACGCCTCAGACGCGCGTCGCCCGCGCAGCGGGCGCGCGCCGAGGGAGGCGCTCAGCTGCGACGCGAAGCGTCGCCTGCTGCAGCGCCTCCCAGCAAACCGTGCGCGCGAAGCGCGCCGCGGTTTGCCGGAGGTGGACGGTAAGCCGGGTTCTGTTCCGGCCTCGGTTGCCCTCGGCCGGCGGAGATCATTCCTCTAGGCGACACATTGCTGTGACGCTCGAGCGCTCTCACCCGGGCGCCGGAATCGCTCGCGCGATTCGGAGACGAGCCGCCTCACGCAGCGCCCCTATTCGAGTTTGCTCCGGAAGGGGTTTACCCCGATGGCGGTCACCCGACATCGCGTGAGCTCTTACCTCACGATTTCACCCTTGCCTGTGCCTCCTCCGCGCACACTCACCGCGCACGCGGGATCGACGGCCATCGGCGGTTTGTTTCTGTGGCACTTTCCCTCGGGTCGCCCCGGGTCGCCGTTAACGACCTTCCTGCTCTATGGAGCCCGGACTTTCCTCCCGCGGACGGTGCTTGTCCGCCGGCGATCTCCTGTCCACCTCCGGCGCCGCGCAAGCTAGGCGCGAATGCGAGCGAAGAAAACTCCAAGTCCGGGCTGGCCGGGAGAAT
>JANNRF010000195.1:0-15956 GCA_031401135.1 Deltaproteobacteria bacterium
GAGCGCAGCAGGTGGAAGCGGCGCGGCGCCGCGCGCTTGGTCTTTAGCACGAGCTCCGCCGCGAGCGCGACGAGCAGCTCGTCGTACTTGTAGAGCAGCGCGAGATCGAGCGCCGCGTTGGCCTGCACCATGGGTTCGCCCGCGAAGTGCGCGACCACGCCCTCGCGGTTGCTCGGGTACGCGATGCGCTTCTCGAAGGCGCCGCGCTGATAGGTGTGCGTGAGATTCTGCAGATGTGCGAGCAGCTGGCCGCGCTTTCTCACGAGGTGAAGGCGTCGGCGCAAGAGGTCGCGCGTCTCGCGCATGCCAGCGGGGTAGACGTAGGCCTGCGGGAGCATGCCGCCGCGCAAGAGGCCAGCGATCTTCTGGGCGTCGATGCGGTCGTTCTTGGCCTTGCCGCCGTGGATCGCCTTCATGTAAAGCGCGTGGCCGAGCACGAACGGGATCTGCTCCTTCGCGCACAGGTCGGCGAGCCAGTACCAGACGAAGAGACACTCGCAGGCGACGACGAGGCCTTCGCGGTAGGGCGCGACCGCGGCGAGGAAGGCCTCGGGCGAGGCCGCGAGGTTGCGCTCGAGCACGGTCTCGCCGCCGGCGTCGAGGATGCACACGAACATCGTGTGCGCGTGCAGATCGACGCCGCAGTAGAAGCGGTGCTGGCCTCGGTAGAATCGCATCGGGTTCTCCTCTTGCGCGACGCGCGCGCTTGTTATGGACTGCGCGAAGGCTACTCAGAGCGAGTAGTGCGCAGGAGGAGGACCCCATGACGTTCAAGGCGCTGCAGCTGACCGGCAAGGGCCGCGCTCCGATCAATCGCGGTAAGGTCTGGCGTCGAGCATCTGCGCTCCGGTCGGCCGTGGCGGCGGCCCTTGCCGGCAGCTGAGCGCCAAACCGTTAGGCAGACGAAGCTATGGCGGTTGCCAGTGTGGCCGCGCGTGTGGATTCCGAAATGATCGAAACTTGGACGCGGCGGCAGTTTTTGATCGGCAGCTTGAGCGCGGTAACCAGCGGATGCGGGGCGTCGCGTGCCACCGCGCCAGCATCGAGTCCGCCAGAAGCGCCGCGTTTCTTCGGCGAGCTCGAAGCAAGGGTAGGCGGGCGGGTGGGCGTCTTCGCCGTCGACACCGGCACCGGTCGGCAGCTGAGCTACCGGCCGGACGAGCGATTCGCGATGTGCTCGACCTTCAAGTGGGTGCTCGCCGCAACCGTCCTCACTCGCGTGGATCGGGCGCAACTATCGTTGGACGAGTGCGTGTCCTATGGCTTGGCTGACCTGCTCGAATACGCACCAGTCACTGGCGAGCACCTCGCCGAGGGATGCATGACCGTCGATGCCCTCGCTCGGGCCGCCGTCACGGTCAGCGACAACACGGCGGCCAATCTTCTGCTCGTAAAGGTGGGCGGCCCTGCCAGCCTGACGCAGTTCGTCCGCTCGCTGGGGGACCAAGTTACGCGCCTGGACCGCACAGAGCCCGCCCTTAACAACAGCGATCCCGGCGACCCCCGCGATACCACTTCCCCACGCGCGATGGTGGGTCTGATGCGCCAGATCCTCTGCGGCGACGCCCTCTCGCCCGCAGGTCGCGAGCGACTACTGGGCTGGCTGCAAGCCTGCACGACCGGCAGGGCCCGCCTGCGTGCCGGTCTGCCCGCAAACTGGACAGTCGGCGACAAGACCGGCAGCGGTCCGCGTGGCGCAGTCCATGACGTCGCCATCGCGGTGCCGCCGGAGCGCGCTCCCATCCTCATCGCCGCGTACATGGCCGAAGGAGACTCGGAACGCGATGTGCTCGAGGCTGCACACGCCGACGTTGGTCGGCTTGTCGCGCGCGAATTCATGTGAGGATGGGAAAGCGCTGCCCAACCAGTCGTTGCAGTCGGACGATCACCTCGGTCACTTCGCTCCCTCGGTTGCTCGCCGCTGAACGACGGGTCGTTAGGCAGCGGCACGTGAAATGAGATGGCATGTGCTGATCTTCGCGGCGATCGGGATCGCTGTTCCGTTGGCAGTCGTTTCTCTCCCGTTGATGCCCGATTCCGAGAACGTCTGTGATCCGGCGTTCTTCTTGGTCTTCTTCCTGTGGCCGTCCTTGCTGCCAAGTCTAAACCTCGCTCCGGTTGAGTGGTTTCACGAGTCCTACCACTGGGTCACACTCCTCTCCGTTGGAAGCAACGCCGCGGTCTACTCGCTCGCCGGGGTCCTAACCTTCCTAGCTAGGGCACAGCATCGCGCGGTGCGCCTGGCAATCCCACCAATCGTTCTAGTCCTAGCGCTTATTCTGGGGGCTCCTCATGTAACGAGCGCTCTGGGCCGCTGCCTAACACGTATGGGTCCGGTGTTCGTCAAGGGGCAGTTCTCTCCCGTCGCGGCCGAAGGCCGCCCCTGCTCGGTGATGCTCTCTCCTCGGGGTCTGTCTTCGCTTCGACTTATGGCGCGGCGTCCGGGACGCTGCACCCAACCAGCGCCGTCGAGTCGAGAGATGTTGTTGGGGATGGAGCGAGAGCGGCGTCCAATCAAGCGAAGCGGGCTGCCGGACGTTGTGCTCCCGATCGGGCGCTCGCGCTCGGTGGCGCAAAGGTTCGCGTCGATCTTCGTCGAGCTCGGTCCTTCATGGCTCCCGTTAGGCATCGGGCTCGCCGCCCTCGCTCGCATCACGCGCCCGCGTGCGCGAAGAACTTCTTCGCGTCGAAGGGCTTCTCGCGCAGCAGCACGTAATAAGCGGCGCGGCCGATCTTGTGCGCGAGGATCGAGAGCGCCTTGCCCTTGCCGTGGCGCTTGGTCATGCGCGCGAGCAGCGCCTTCGCCTCGGCCGAGTGGCGCACGAACAGCACCGCGGCCTCGCTGAACGCCCACTTCAAGTGCACGTTGCCCATCTTCGCGCCGCTCGTTCCCTTCCTCTTGCCCGCCGACTCCTTCGCGCACTTCACGAGCCGCGCGTAGCTCGCGAACTGCTGCACGCGCTCGAAGCGGGCGACGTCGTGCAGCTCGTAGACGATCGTCATCGCCAGCACCTTGCCGATGCCCGGGATCGAGCGCAGCAAGTGGAACCCAGTCGGCGCTTCCCGCTTGGCCTGCCGCACGAGCTGCGCCTCGAGTTCCACGAGGATCTTGTCGTAGTGATCGAGCAGCGAGAGATCGAGCGCCGCGTTGGCTTGCACCATCGGTTCGCCCGTGAAGTGCGCGACGACGCCTTCCCTGTTGCTCGGATACGCGATGCGTTTCTCGAAGGCACCGCGGTTGTAGGCGTGCGTCAGGTTCTGCAGGTGCGCGAGCAGTTGGCCGCGTTTGCGCACGAGGTGGAGCCGTCGCCGGAGCAAGTCCCGCGTCTCGCGCATGCCGGGCGGGTAGACGTAGGCCTGCGGCAGCATGCCGCCGCGCAGCAGCACCGCGATCTTGTGTGCGTCGATGCGGTCGTTCTTGGCCTTGCCGCCGTGGATGGCCTTCATGTAGAGCGCGTGGCCGAGCACGAACGGGATCTGCTCCTTCGCGCAGAGATCCGCGAGCCAGTACCAGACGAAGAGGCACTCGCAGGCGACGACCAGGCCGTCGCGGTACGGGGCGATCGCCGCGAGGAAGACCTCCGGTGTCGTCGGTAGATTGCGCTCGAGCACGATCTCGCCGGCGGCGTCGAGGATGCACACGTACATCGTGTGCGCGTGCAGATCGATGCCGCAGTAGTGGCGGTGCTGGCCTGTGTAGAATCGCATCGGGCTCTCCTCTTGCGCGATCAACGCGCTTGTTACGGACTGCGCGGAGGCTACTCACCGCGAGTAGCGCGCAGGAGGAGGACCCAATGACGATCAACGCGCTGCAGCTGACGGCCGCGGTCGGCGGCGTGCTGAGCAGTCAGCCTCCGGCCGCCGGGTCTCGTGCTCCTCGCGCCGGCGGCCTGCGGTCGGTGCTACGGTGGTTCACGCGCGGCCGCAGCTGAGCCGCAAACCGTTGGGCGGCGAATAGATGACCCGAAGGTGGCCCCTTGCTCTCGCGATAGTCGCGACATCCGCCGCCGCCTTGTCGTTCTCGTTCGACGTCGAGATGCGGAACGACCTCGGCTCCACGGTCCTCGTGGAGCTTCGGCAGTACTACTCCGAGGCGGAAGACGGAAGTCGGCCAGCTGCTTGGTCAGAGGACTTACTACTTGAATCAGTTTCCGGTGAGCTCGTTCCGGGAGAAGAGGACACCGCGACGTTCGACACTGCGGGCGGTGGGTTCTGGATCGTGTGGGTGGTCCGGGACTACGGAACCGAGCGCACTCGATGCACAGGCGAGGTCGCATGGGGAACCGGGAAGTCGCCGTTCCAAGTTGTCATCGACCAAGCGAACTGCGGACGTCTTCAGTAACGCCCGTCGCCGCCCAACCAGGCAATGAAGCTGACCGGCCGCCGCTCACAGGTGCGCGATGGCAGCGGTCGTCGGCCGGCCGGTCTGGGGTCATCGCGCGGCCGGCCTCCGGAGCACGCGTGGTAGGGTCACGGGGGGCCGGCAGCTTATTGCCGAGCCGTTGGGCGGCAGCAAAGAGGAACAAATGCGGCCTTGGTCTCGCGTAGATCCGGGGAAATTTCGACGGCTTGATCTTCGGGTGCATGCGCTTCTCGCCGACGTCCCGCTCCACGATGTGTGGATGGTCGACCTTCCGGGCGGTGGACTCAACCGCACACTTGCCGACGCGCGAGCCTTCATGAGCGCCGAGAATCTCATGTCGCTCAACCCCGTCGTGAGCGCCCTGTTCCGACTGCGCGCGTGGCTCGGTCGCGTCTTTCGGTGGGACTCCACGACTCGGACTCCCAGTGCCCAGTCCTTCATCAACCGCCTCTCTGACGAAGACCGAAAGCAGTCGCTCGTTGAGCCGGGTTCCTCTGATGGTCCATTCACGGTTATCTACGTTCGTCCCTTCGAGGCCGTCAGCGAGACTCGAAACGCCACCGTCCATGCCTTCTCGGTCCTCGCCTTCGAGCAGTGCTCCGGGGGCTACCGTTTGTTCTGGGCCATCTACGTCGCGCCAGTGAGTCGGCTCACGGCGTTGTACATGGCTCTAATCGACCCGTTCCGCCGAGTGCTCATCTATCCAGCAATCCTCAGTCACGTTCACCAATCATGGTGTGCGGCGCACGAGGAGGCTTCCGTCTAACAAGCCGTTAGGCCGCATTGAAGCGCCGCTTCGAGGTTCCCCCGAGAACGCAATTGGGCGTTTACTGAGGTGTTGCGATGCTTGAACTCAGAAACACGCCCAGCGTGCATTCGCCACTCGGGCTGTACAGCCACACCGTAACGGTCCCGGCGGGAACGGAACTCATCTACATCTCCGGCCAGCTCGGCGTGCGTCGGGACGGATCTACTCCAAGCTCAATCGCCGATCAGGCTGATCAGGCCTTCGCAAACCTTGTCGAGCTCTTGCGCGCGCAAGGACTCGAACCGACTTCGATCGTAAAGCTCTCCACCTTCATGGTTGCGGGACAAGACGGGGACGCGGTACGCGCGGCACGGCTTAAGCATCTTGGCGAGCATCGCCCGGCATCGACGGCGGTATATGTCTCGCAGCTTGTCGATCCAAAGTGGCTGGTCGAAGTCGACGCGGTAGCTGCAAGGTACTCGTGACGTCGGTAGTGCTGCAGCCGCGCCTGAGCCTAAGCCGCTTCCGCCTCAGCCATTATGGAACCTCCGCGGTGCGCGCCTCCGTTTGGAGGTCGCGCCCGGCCGTTCGTCGCGGCGCACGCCGCGCAGGAAGATCGCGACGAACGTCTCCGCCACTTCGGCGTTGGTCTGCGGATACTCGGCGCGCATGCCGTACACCTCGCGCACCGTCAGGTGGTCGATCAGCATGCCGACGAACGCGCGCGCGGCGAGCACGGGATCGAGTTCGCGGAAGGCGCCCGCTTTTGTGCGCTGCTCGATGTACGACGTGAGGAACTCGCGCAGCCGCCGCACGCGCTTCTCCTGGAAGGGACGCGCGAGCTGGTGGCCTTCGAGCGCGGAGTAGAGCATTAGGCGCAGGAACGTGGGATCGCTCTCGACCGACTCGAGCAGCGCGTGCGCGAGCCCGCCGAACACCGCGATGTCGTCGCCCGCGCGCGCCGCTTCCTCGAAGCGCGCGACGAGATCCTCCGCCGCGAGCCGCTCTTCGAGAATCGCGGTGTAGATCGCTTCCTTGCTCGGGAAGTAGCGGTAGAGCGCGGCTTCGGTGATGCCGATCTCGCGCGCGATGTCGCGCGTGGTCGCGCCGACGAAGCCGTGCGTCGAGAACACGCGCGCCGCGATCGCGAGGATGTCGGCGCGCCGCACGTCGGCGGGCATGCGGGCGGGGCGAGCGGGCGGTTTGCGGCGGCGGGGGGACATGGCGCGGCGCAAGTTAGCAAGCGTTAACTAACGGCTGCTCCGCTACGACTCCGAGCCGCCAAGTGCGCGATTCGCTGAGCGAATCGCTTCGCGAGCGGCTTAGACTGCGCGCACACCAACAGCGGAGCCCGCGCGATGTCCCCTCACGCAACCGCCGCGCCCGCGCGCACGCCCCACCGCTACACGGTGCTCGCGCTCTGCGCCGGCGCAACGTTCCTCTGTTACATCGACCGCGTGAACATCTCCATCGCCATCATCCCGATGGCGGAGGAGTTCGGCTGGGACATCACGCAGCAAACGCGCGTGCTGGCCTCGTTCTTCTTCGGGTACGCGCTTACGCAGATATTAGGGGGCTGGCTCGCAAGCCGCGTCGGCGGCAAGCGTGTGCTGCTCGGCGGCGTCGTGGTCTGGTCACTTTTCACCGCGCTTGCACCCCCGGCCGCGGCTGGCGGATTCGCCGCGCTGATCGCAGCGCGCATCGGGATGGGCCTCGGCGAGGGCGTTTCGTTTCCGGCGATCTACGCGCTCTTCTCGCGCTGGATTCCCGCCGGCGAGCGCTCGCGTGCAGTTGGCTTCAACTTCAGCGCAATCCCGCTCGGCACCGTCTTCGCTCTCGTGGTGACGCCGTGGATCATCGAGCATTACGGCTGGCCCTGGGCGTTTTATTCGTTCGGCGCGCTCGGCTTGGTTTGGGTGGTCGCGTGGCAACTGCTCGTGACGGCCTCGCCAGAAGAGAACCCGCGCGTCAGCCCCGAGGAGCTGCGCGCGATTCGCGCGGGGGGCGAACCAGCCGCCGACGCACCGCGCCCGCCGATGCTCCCCTTCCTCGCGAGTCCCGCGGTATGGGCGATCATCTTGAGCCACTTCTGTAACAACTGGGGCGGCTACGTGATGCTTGGCCTGCTGCCGACGTACCTGAACTCGCAGCTCGGGGTCAAGCTCGATTCGGTCGGCTGGTACACGATGGCGCCGTCGCTCGTCTCGTTCCTCTGCCTCAACAGCGCCGGCGCGATCGGCGATCGCCTGATTCGTGGCGGCATGCGCGTCATAACGGTGCGCAAGTTGATGCAGACGATCAGCTTCGGCTCGGTCGCGCTCGCGCTGCTCGCCGTCGCGCAGATCGAAACCGCCCCGCTCGCGATCGCGGTGATGTGCGTGAGTTCGGCATTCGGCGCCGCTGCCAGCGCCGGCTTCCTCGCAAATCACCTCGACATCGCGCCGAACCACGCTGGCGTGCTGATGGGTTTCTCGAACACCGCCGGCACGTTGCCCGGCATCTTCGGCCTCCTGATCAGCGGCTGGATCATCCAAACCACGGGTTCCTGGGTGCTCGTCTTCCAACTCGCCGCGGCCGTGAAGATCGTGGGCCTGCTGTTCTTCCTGGCCTTCGCCAAGGGCGAGAAAGAGTTCGATTAGCCCCGTGGCACGAACGCGTTCTAGCGTGGCGGAGTGAGGGACATCGCGATGCAGTCCGCTGCCACCCAGTCCGCCTCCTCCGTCACGACGGCCGACCTAATGGATCCCGATGGGTTCGTTTCGCGCGGCTATCCGCACGAAGCGTGGCGCGCGCTGCGGCGCGAGGCGCCGGTGAAGTGGTTCGCGTTCGAGGGCTCGCCGCGTCCCGGCTTCTGGGCGATCACGAAGCGCGCGGACATCGTGGCGCTCTCGAAGGAGCCTGAGAAGTTCCTGATCGCGCCGCGCACGGCGGTGTTCGCGGAGAGTTCGCCTTCGAGCGAGCGCACGATGCAGTCGCGCCACCTGCTCACGATGGATCCGCCTGATCACGCGGCGTATCGCAAGCTCGCGAGCGCGTGGTTCACGCCGCGCGCGATCGAGGCGCGGCGGCCCGAGATCACGAAGCTCGCGGGCGAGCTGCTCGACCGCCTGCCGCGCGCCGGCGAGTTAGATTTTGTTACGGACTTCGCGGCGCCGCTCACGCTCTCGGTGCTGGCTGACATGCTCGGCGTGCCGCGCGAGGATTGGCCGCGTCTCTTCGACTGGACGAACCGGCTGATCGGCTCGACCGACCCCGAGTTCCAGGACGGCGACTCGAGAACCTCGGAGGAGCGCGCGCTGCGCGAGCTGTTCGCGTACTTCGAACAGCTCGCCGCAGAGCGCGCCGCCGCGCCGACTGGCGACCTAACGAGTGTGCTCGTGAACGCGCGCACGGCGAGCGGGCCGCTGCCCGCGAACGACTTGCTCTCGTATTACCAGCTGCTCGTCGCCGCCGGCAACGAGACGACGCGCAACGCCGCGAGCGGCGGGCTGATGGCGCTGATCGAGAACCCGGCCGAGTTCGCGGCGTTGCGCACGAAGCCGCAGCTCGTGAACTCCGCGGTCGAGGAGATCGTGCGCTGGACGACGCCGGTGCTTCAATTCTGCCGCACGCCGATCGCGGATTTCGAGCTGCGCGGCGAGAAGATCCGCGCGGGCGAATCGATGTGCCTGTTCTATGCGAGCGCGAACCGCGACGAGGAAGTCTTCGCCGATCCGGACGCGTTCCGCATCGACCGCGCGCCTAATCCCCACTTGGGCTTCGGCATCGGCGAGCACTTCTGCCTGGGCGCGAGCCTCGCGCGGCTCGAGCTGCGCGTGATCTTCGCCGAACTCGCGCGCCGCTTTGCGCAGTTCGAGTTCGCGGCGAAGCCCGAGCGCATGCGTTCGAGCTTCATCGGCGGCGTGAAGCGCATGCGCGTGCGTTACCGCCTCGCCTGAACCCCGTTTCGTCGTGGAACGTCCCGGGGTGTTTCGAAGCGTTTTGCTGGGGAGCGCGCGGCGCTTCGGAGTAGTGTGCGCACTTCGTTTGGAGGTGCCTCGTGCGCTCGTTTGTTCGCGTCTCGTTGATGGGGTTCGTGGCCGTGCAGCTGGGGGCGGCGGCGGCGCTCGCTGCGGATCCGCCCTTCGCGCGCACCGAGGAGCGCGCCGCCTGCGCCGCGCACGATGCGCAGCGCCGCCCGTTCTTCGGCGACACGCACGTGCACACCGCGTTCTCGCTCGACGCGAACCTCGGCGGCACCCGTAACACCCCGCGCGACGCGTATCGCTTTGCGCGCGGCCACGAGGTCGGCCTCCAGCCGTACGACGCGAGCGGCAAGCCCCAGCGCACAGCGAAACTGCGCCGCGCGCTCGACTGGACCGTGGTCTCGGATCACTCGGAGACGCTCGCGGAGGTGCGCATCTGCTCGCAGGAAGGGCTGCCCGGACACGACTCCGACATGTGTTGGGTCTACAACAACTCCAACGTACGCCCGCTCGCGACGGCGCTGTTCCTGATTCGCCTGATTCCCGGCCGCGAGCGCTTCCACCAGATGTGCGGCGAGGGCGATCGCGACTGCATCACCCAACAAGGCGTCGTCTGGCGCGAAATTCAAGCCGCCGCCGAGGAGGCCTACGACCGCTCCGCAGCGTGCCGCTTCTCGAGCTTCGTCGGCTACGAGTGGACAGGCACGATCGGCGCCGGCGGAAACCTGCATCACAACGTGGTGTTCCGGAACGAGAAAGTTCCCGCGCTCCCGATCAGCTTCATCGACAAGGGCTCGCCGATGGAGCTCTGGCAGGAGCTGCAGAAGCAGTGCGTCGAGGGCACGCCGGGCTGTGACGCGGTGACGATCCCTCACAACTCGAACTTGTCAGGGCCTGGCTACATGTTCGAATCGGCGCGCAATTCTCGGCCCGATCAGGTGGGCAGCCCGATCGACGCGGACGAGGCGCGCTGTCGCCAGCGCTGGACTCCGCTGATCGAAGTCTCGCAGCACAAGGGCGACAGCGAGTGCCTGCTCGGCGGCGAGACGACCGACGAGGCCTGCGGTTTCGAGAAGCTCCCGTATAACAGCTTCTCCGGGGTGGGCCGCTTCCGCGGGCTCCAGCCGGCAAGCGACCTCGCGCCGAATCAGCAGTCGACGGTGCGGCACGCGCTGAAGAAGGGCCTCGCGATCGAACGAGAGACGGGCGTGAACGCGCTGAAGTACGGCCTGATCGGCAGCACCGACACGCACCTCGGCACGCCGGGCATGACCGACGAAGACACGCCGAAGGGCCACGGCGGCGCGGGCGTAATGGGTCAGGTCGCCGGCTTGCCCGACGATCCCGAGTTCAACCCCGGCGGCCTCGCGGTGTTATGGGCCGAGGAGAACTCGCGCGATTCGCTGTTCAGCGCGATGCAGCGGCGCGAGGCCTACGGCACGAGCGGCACGCGCCCAGTGGTGCGCTTCTTCGGCGGCTGGGATTATGGCGCCGAACTCTGCAGCGACCCGGCGCTCGTCGCGAAGGGCTACGCGGGCGGTGTCGCCATGGGCGGCGATCTCGCCGCCAAGCCGCGCGGCGCCAAGGCGCCCACGTTCGTGGTGAGCGCACTGCAAGACGCAGGCAGCGCGGAGCGCGCCGGCACCCCGCTGCAGCGCGTGCAGATCGTGAAGGGCTGGGCCGACGCGAAAGGCGAAGTGCACGAGCGCGTGACGGACGTCGCGGGCGGTGCCAACGGCGCGAGCGTCGATCTCGCGACCTGCGAAGCCCAGGGCGAGGGCCACAAGCAGTTGTGTTCGACCTGGAGCGACCCCGCGTTCGACCCGAACCAGCGCGCGTTCTATTACGCCCGCGTGCTCGAGAACCCGACCTGCCGCTGGAGCCAGCACGTCTGCGTCGCGAACAAAGTCGACTGCAGCGATCCGAAGAGCCTGCCCCCGGGCCTCGCGGCGTGCTGCTCGCCAGAGCACAAGCACACGGTGCAGGAGCGCGCCTGGACGAGCCCGATCTGGTACGCGCCGCGTTGAAAACGACAACGCTGGCCGCGCGGCCCTAACGCCTCGCGGTCGGCGGGCCCGATTTCAATCCGGCAGCTTAGCGAGCGCGTCGCGCATGTTCGCGATCTCGCGCGAGAAGGCGGGCCGTGCAAGGCATTGCGCGAACCACGCTGCAACTCTCACGTGCGCCGTGCTGGGCGCCGCGCCGAATGCGAGGGCGATGCTCACGGGCACGAAGCAAGCGATATCCGCCAGGCTGAACTCGCCCGCGAGCCAAGCGCGGCCCTCGAGTTCGCGATCGAGGCGATCGTACTCGCGCGCGATCGCGTCGCGCGCAGCGCTGAGCTTCGCAGCATCCTGCTTGGCGGGGTCGGGCTGACGGTACGCCGCGTCGATTAGGTCGCCGACGCAACCTGCGAGCAGCCAGTCGCCGTGATCCTCGAACTGGCGCGCGCGCGCACGCGCGGCGATTGCGCGCGGCAGCAGCGCGGGCTCGGGGTGAACCGAGTCGAGGTACTCGTTGATTACGGTCGAGTCGTAGAGGCGCACGTCGCCGTCCACGAGCGTCGGCACCTCGCCGCGCGGATTGATCGCGAGCATCTCGGCGGGTTTATCGAGCACGGCGATGCGCGTGATCGGCAGCGAGATCTCGTCGTAAGGCAGCGCCTTCTCCGCGAGCGCGATGCGCACCTTGGCCGAGTAGGGGCTGAGGGGATGCGTGTAAAGCTTCATGGCGAACTCCAGAGCGCGCGCCCCGACCCTAAGCCCCGCCGCGAATGAGAACGATTCCCCGGCAGGGAATTGGGGAAGTTCCGCGCTACGCAATGCTGGGCGCCGCGCGGGCGAGGAAACGACTCGATGAGCGACGAATCCGGCCTCTCTCCGTTCGGGCGCGTACTGCGCCGCTGGCGCGCTGCGCGCGGCATGAGCCAGCTCGCACTCGCGAGCGTGGCCGCAACTTCTACGCGTCATCTCTCGTTCCTCGAAACGGGCCGCGCGCAGCCGAGCCGCGAGATGGTGCTGCGTCTCGCGCACGCGCTCGATGTGCCGCTGCGCGAACGCAATGCGCTGCTCGGGGCGGCCGGCTTCGCTTCGATCTACCGCGAGAGCGCGCTCGACGCGCCGGGCATGGGCGCGCTGCTACGCATGATCGAGTTCACGCTCGCGCGCTTCGAGCCGTTTCCGGCGTTCCTGCTCGACCGCCACTTCCGCGTGCTGCGCACCAACAGCGCCGCGCTGAAGGCGCTCGGCGGTTTCGCGAATGCGGCGCCGCTCTGGCGCGAACAACCGCCGAACTTGTTACGGATCACGCTGCACCCGGACGGGCTGCGCCCCCACATCGTCAACTTCGCGGAGGTGGCCGCCGCCACGCTCACGCGGCTCGAGCGCGCCGTCGCGCTTGCCGGCGGCGACGCGGAACTCGCCGCACTCGAGCGCGAACTGCGCGCGTTGCCGGGCATGCCCGAGCCGAGCACTCTGCCTGCCGCGCTCGAGCCGGTGCTGCCGCTGCACCTGAAACGCGGCGAGCTCGAGCTGCGCCTGTTCTCGATGCTCGTACAGATCGGCAGCGCGCAAGACGTGACCGCGGCGGAACTCCACATCGAGAGCCTGATGCCCGCGGACACCGCGAGCGAAGCAGCGCTTCGCGCGCTCGCCGCGCAGTGAGCGCTAGGCGGCGCGGGTGGCGCTAGGCAGCGCGTTAGGCAGCGCGGGTTGCGCTGGGCAGCGCGCGGGAAGCGCGCGCCTCGCGGTGCACGAGGTACATCAGCGGGCCCGCGACGCCGATCGCGAGCGTGACCGCGACGTACGGCGCGAACGGAGTTCCCGTCGCCCGCGCATCGCTGCGCATCCAAAGCAGGATCAGGCCGAGCGAGATCGCGATGTCGACTCCGGCCAGGACGGTGGACGCGCTCTGCAGCATTTCGCGGTAGAAGCCATCGAGGCCAGCCGTCGCGAGCACGTACGCGGTCAGCGCGAGGAACGGGAGCAGCACGGCCAGGCAGATAAGTTGACGTGCGGACATCGGGGCCTCCTTGGGCGCGTACGAAACCTAAGTGCTCTCGGGCCGTGCGGCGATTCCCTCCCGAGGAATGCGGCGCATCTGCGACCCGCGGCAGTCCAAGGGGTCGACCAGGACCTCGCAGCCTGCGCCTGCGCCGCTTCCCAGCCCGGTTCGGTTCCGTATCTTGGGCAACCCATGGCAGTCGCAGCCCTAGAACCCCAGCAGACCGCCGCGGCAGAGCCGCTCGAGCGCGAACTCGCCGCGGCTCACCGGCCGCGGCCGGCGATTTATTGGGGAGATTTTCTCGCCGCCGCCACAATCGGTTGGCTGGCGTTTGGCTTCGCCGCAGCGAACTGGGGAAGCGGCGCCGCGCTCCTCGCCTTCGCGCTCGCGGTGCTCGCGCTCTACCGCGCCGCGCTCTTCATCCACGAGCTCACGCACCTCGCGCGCGGCGCGGTGCCCGGCTTCCACGTCGGCTGGGATCTACTGGCGGGCTTCCCGCTGCTGGCGCCGAGCCTGATGTACGTCGGTTCCCACGGCGAGCATCACAAGACGCACATCTTCGGCACCGCCTTGGATCCCGAGTACGCGCCGCTCGCGCACTGGAGCTCGCTGAAGCTGCTCGGCGCGACGCTCGGCTTGTTATTCGTACCCGCTGCGCTCGTGCTGCGCTGGGGGCTGCTGGTTCCGCTTGGCTGGTGGCTCCCGCCGGTGCGCAAGCTCGCGGTCGAGCGGCTCTCGACGCTCGCCATCAATCCTGATTACCGGCGCAAGGAGCCGATGGGCAAGCTCAAGAAGCGTTGGCGCAACGAAGAGCTGTGCTGCGCCGCGCTGGTGTGGGCCGCGGGCGCCGCGCTAGGGCTGGGCGCGCTGCCGCTCACGACTTTCGCGCTGTGGTACGCCCTGCTCTCGACGATTCTGATGCTGAACCATCTGCGCACGCTCGGAGCCCATCGTTACGAGAACGAAGGCGCTGCGATGACGAGCAGCGAGCAAGTCGCGGACTCGATCAACCTGTGGGGCCCCGCGTGGCTCCGGCCGCTCACTGCAGTGATCGCTCCCGTCGGCCTGCGCTTCCACGCGCTGCACCATTGGTTCCCGACGCTGCCCTACCACAGCCTCGGCGCCGTCCATCGCTCGCTCACGCGAGAGCTGCCCGAGGGCGCCGTCTACCGCGGAACCCTAATGCCTACGCTGGCGAGCGCGCTGCGCTCCCTGTTCGCGCGGCGCGGCTAACGCAGCACGCCGGAGCGCAGCAGGCGGAGGATTACGGGCCACGCGTAGAGGAGTGGGCGGCGGCGTTGGCGTTCGCTGAGCGCGATTTTTGCGCCGCTGTGGCGTTCGAGCTTCCAGACCACGTAGGGAAGCCAGCCTTGGAAGGTGAAGGCGGTCTTCAGCAGGCCCGCGATCGCGAGCGCCTTCGCGAGTGGCCGGCGCACGCGCCAGGCGCGCCGCGCACGCGCGAGTGCGGCGGGCTCTTGTGCGACGCGCAGCGCTGCGCCCGCGCTGGCCGCCCCTAACACCTCGATCTCGCCGCGCTCGGCGAGCACCGCGAGCGCCGCGCGCGCGACGGCGTCGTAGCGCGCGGGTCCTGCCGCCGCGATCGCCTCGATCGTCGCGGGCGATTCGCTGCGCAGCTCCGCGCGATAGGTCTCGCCGAACGCTCGCGCCCACAGCGCGGGCGTCTCGAGTTCGCGCTCGCGCGCGTCGCCCGGCGCCCACGCGAGCATGCGCGCGGCCATCGTCGTTGCAGCGTCCGCTGCCGCGCCGACGAGTGCTTCACGGGTCGCTTCGTCGCGCGCATACACGATGCGCGCGGGCTGGCAGAAGCGCGACCAGATGCGGCAGTCGAGGCTGGCGGGCGTTGCGTGGCGCGCAAAATCCGCGAGCGAGATCAGCGCGTATTTCGCACGCAGGTTCTCCTCGGGCAACTCGATGTAGTGCACGTTCGGCGGCAAGGCGGCGCCGAGCAGCGCGGGGAACATCGAGCGGTACGCCGCGCGATAACCCGACGTGAGCGCATAGAAATCGAGCACGCCTTCCGTGCTGCCGCGGCGCAGGCACGAGCCGTAGAACAACACCGCGACCACGGCGTCTGCGTGCCGCGCGCGAAGCTCGGCTGCGAGCCGCTGCGCGCCCGGCAGCACGGCGCCGTGAAGCTCCGCGCGGAGAATCTGCTCGAGCGCCGTGCGAGCCGCCAAAGTATTAGGCGCGCGCGAAGGGCACGCGCTCCTCCGCGGTGATGGTGTACGCGGCGTCAGGCTCGATCGGGAACAGCTCGCCGTCCACCGCCACTTCGCAGTCGAGGCGCATCTCCACACGCGAGACGTTCGCGCTGGTGTAGCCGTGCTCGGGCGTCGCGAAGGCGGACGCGCGCCCGCTGATGATTCCCGGCAGCGTGCGCGCCAGGCGCTCTGCCTCGCCGCGAATCAGCGTCGCGCGGATCGGACCCGGCTGCGTTCCCCAATAAGGGCGAATCCCGAGCACCAGCCGTTCGAGCGTCGAGAACAGCGTGATGACGCGCTCTTCGTCCGGTAGCGGCGCCCCGTCGAACGCGAGCCGCACCTTGTCTGGCCGGAACAACTCGCCGCGCGCGCCGGATATGAAGCGGCTGAGCAGCGTGGCAGTAACAAGCCCCACTCCGAACGTTTCTTGCGCGCGACCCTTCGGCAGATGCCGCGTCGTCAGTTGCACCGCCCGCCCTAGAAAGCCTGCCACCACGCACATGCCGCAGCGCACCGCGCCCCCGTGGCCGGGCGTGACCCGCAGCACCGCGCGCGGAACGATGCGCTCCGCGAGCCGCCCTGCGCGCGCGGCGGCGATCACTTCGCGGAGGCCGCGCACGGAATTGCGCGCTGCGCCGAGATCCGCCGCGGTCATG
>JANNRF010000196.1:0-12979 GCA_031401135.1 Deltaproteobacteria bacterium
GAACAGCGCGGCGCCCTCGCCGAGCGTGAGGCCGTCGCGGTTGGCGCTCAGCGGGTTCGTGCGATCCGCGGCCAGCGCCTGCAGCGAGCGAAAACCGTTCGCGGTCATGCCGCAGAGCGCGTCGGCGCCGCCCGCGATCACAGCGTCGCACCAGCCGCTCGCGATCAGTTGCTTCGCGCTCGCGAGCGCTTTCGCGCCCGAGGAGCACGCGGTCGACATCGCGAAGCGCGGGCCGGCTGCGCCCGCGGTGTGCGCGACTACTTCGGCGACGCCGCCGAACTCGATGCGCTGAAGATGAGGCCCCGGCGGCAGCGCACCGTCCGCACCGCGCGCGCGAAAGACCGCTTCCGTCTCGCCGATGCCGCCGGTGCTGGTGCCCACCACCACGCCGACCCGCGCCGCGCCAAGCCTTGTTACGGCCTCCCACACCGCGTCTTCGATCTGCGCGAACGCGGCGAGCGCGAGCCGCGCCGTGCGCGTCGCGTGCTGGGCGACCGCGCGCGGAACCTCGGGCAGCGCGCTCGTGACGCTGCCGAAACGCAGGCTCGCGCCAAGGGCGAGATCGCTGCGCAGCGCGAGCGCGTCTTCGCGGCCAGCGCTGAGCCCGCGCCACACCGCGTCGCGATCCGCGCCGAGCGCGCACACCACGCCCAGCGCAGGCAGCCCGATCGCGTCGCTCACCGCGCGTCCCGCAACAATTCCCCGCGCAGGATCTTGCCCGTGGGCGAGCGCGGCACGTCGGCGCGGATCTCGAACACGCGCGGCACCTTGTAATCGATCAGCTGTTCGCGCGCGAAGCGGCGCAGCTCCGCCGTGCTCGGCTCGCGGCCCGGTTCGGGCACGATCACGGCGCGCAGGCGCGAGGCTGTGGCGCTGAACGCGAGCGGCAGCACCACGGCTTCGCGCACGCCGGGGTGGCGCAGCAACACCATCTCCACTTCGAGCGGATTCACCTTCACCGCGCCCACGTCGATCAAGAGGCTCGCGCGGCCGGTGAGCCAGAGGCGGCCCTGCGCGTCGAGCCGGCCGAGATCGCCCGTCAATACGAACTCGCCGCTGGAATCGGCTGCATCGACATAACAATCGAAGCGCGACGGGCCCGCGACCGCGACGAGGCCCTCCGCTCCCTGCGTGAGCGGTTTCTCTGGGTCGGGCGCCTCCCGATCAAGGATGCGCAGATCGGCGCCGGGCAGCGCTCGCCCGACGCAGCCGAAGGGGTCACCGGGCAGAGTCGCGGCCACCGTGCCAAGTTCGCTCGAACCGTAGATCTGACCGGCGCTGATTCGGAATTTCTCCGCGAACGCGCGCGCCACCCGCTCGGGGAGCACACTGCCCGCCGAGACCACGCAGCGCAGATGTGGGGGAGGCTCGGCTTCACCTGCCAGGCGCGCGAGCGCATCGAGCATCGTGGGCACGGCCGGCAAGTGCGTGACGCCAGCTGAGAACAGCGCGAGCCGGACGCTGGCTGGATTGAAGCTCGCGTGCAGCTCGACCGTGGCGCCCGCGGTCACGGCCGCCACAAACTGATCGAGTCCGTAGGAGTGGAAGAGCGGGATTGCGAGGAGCGAACGGTCTCCAGTTCGCAACCCGAGTGCGCGCGCACTGCTCGCCGCGATGAAGTCGACTGCGCGGCTGCTGCGACGCGCGATGCGCGGCATGCCCGTGGTGCCCGATGTGGTGAGCAGGATCGCACCGCTGCCCGCGAGTGGAGGCTCCGCTGCCCGCACGGGCGCAGCGGGCGAGGCGTCGAAATCGAGCGGCACGCCGGCCAGACCGAGACCCGGCTCCGAGAGCACTCGCTTCACCCCTAACTGCGTCGCGAGTTCGGCAAGCACTGCGGCCGGCGTTCCCGGCGCTGCGCCGAGCAATTCCACCTCGGCTGCGAGCGCCGCGAGAATCGCGCTCGCCAGGCCCGCGCCGTTGCGCGCGACGACCATCACCCGCGCGCGCGCGCCGAGCGCTCCGAACTGCGCAGCCAAGTTTGCCGTCGCCGCTCGCAACTCACTCCAAGAGATCGCGCGCCCGGGCTCGTGGAGCGCCACTTCGTCGCCACGCTCGCGCGCGTGGCGTTCGAGCGCCGCGACTACCTCGGACATTTGCACGACCCTCGCCGAAGCGGCGCGAATGGCGCACGCAACAGTTCGGCCGAGTTCGACATTCGCGGGTGACTCCGCTGCAGGGGCGGGCGATTATAAGCGCCGAGGTTTGCGTGCGCGTCGCATTCGTTTCCGGAAATCGTGAGAAGCTGCCCGACGCGGTGATCCCGCTCGGGCTGCTCTACGTGATGGCCGCGACGCCCGCCCAGCACGAGCGCGTGCTGATCGACCTGTGCTTCGAGCCCGACCCGGAGGCTGCGCTGCGCAGCGCGCTCGCCGCGTTCCGGCCCGACGTGGTCGCGCTCGGCATGCGCAACATCCAGAACAACGACTACTCGGGAATCCGCGACAACGTCGCGTACTACAGCGGCCTCGTGCGCGCCGCGCGCGAGGCCAGCAGCGCGCAGATCGTGCTCGGCGGCTCGGGCTTCAGCGTGATGCCCGCCGAGTTACTCGCGCGGCTCGGCGCTGATTATGGCATCGCGGGCGAGGCGGAGAGCGCGTTCCCGCAGCTGCTCAGCGCGCTCGAGGCCGGCGGCAGCGCGCTCGACCGCGTTCCCAGCCTGCATCGCGCGAGCGCGGGCGGCGTCATCTCGAACCCCGCGCCGCCCGCCTTTCTCGACATGAACGCGCTGGCGCGCCCGGACCGCTCGCTCGCCGACCCGCGTTATTACGAGCGCTACGCGATCGACTCGGTGCAGACCAAGCGCGGCTGCCCGCTGCGCTGCGATTACTGCACCTACCCGACGATCGAGGGCCGCGTCGGCCGCACGCGCGCGCCGGCAGCGGTCGCCGACGAGATGGCCTTCGCGCTCGAGCAGCAGCCCGGCATTCGGCATTTTTTCATCGTCGACTCGGTCTTCAACCTGCCGCGCCGCCACGCGAAAGACGTCTGCCGCGCGCTGATCGAACGCGGCTGGCAAACGCCCTGGACTTGTTACGCCAACCCGCTCGGCTTCGACGTCGAGTTCGCGAAGCTCGCCAAACAGGCCGGCTGCGCGGGCATGGAGATCGGCTCCGACTCGGGCTCGGACGACGTGCTCTTGCGGCTGAAGAAGGGCTTCAGCAGCGCCGACATACGCCGCATTCACGCGCTCGCCCAAGACGCCGGCATCCCCGACTGCCACACCTTCATTCTTGGCACGCCCGGCGAATCGCTCGACGACGTGAAACGCACGCTCGATTTCGTTGCCGATGTCGATCCATTCAGCGCGATCCTGATGATCTGGATCGACGATGCCGAGGCGCTCGACCCTGCGCTGCGTTGCGAGCGCGACAAACTGCGCGCGCAGATCGAGGAGTTATTGCGGGAGCGCTGCCGCGAGAACCCGCACTGGAGCGCGCCGCCGCTCGGCGTGAACTTCGACGCGCGACTCTTCCGCAAGATCCGCCGCGCCGGCCTGCACGGCCCGCTCTGGCAGCACGTGCGCGGCGCGCAGGCGTAAGCCTCTCGGAGGGCCGTGCGGGCGAGGCGCCGCTTGCTAGCGGCTCGGCCTCACCGGCCGCGTGCCTGAGATGTCGAGCACCAGGTGCTCCACCCAATTGTTGTAGTTGTGGTGGATGAAGCCCTTGCCGTTGTCGTTCAGGTTCTCGCTCGTGCGGTACTCGACGTCGAAGTGCGTGGCGTCGTGCTTGATCGCAACCACGGCGGTGTGAACGCGAACCTGAATCTTTGCCACGAGCACGCCTGGCGCTTCCGCCTCGACGGTCCAGCCGCGATTCGCGGCGCCCGCGCGAATCTTCTGCTCCGCTTCCGCAAGCGTGGGATCGGCGTCGACCAGCAGCGGGTGCTGCGCGACGTTGCGGATCTTCGCCGCACAACCGAAGAGCGGCAGCATGAGCAGCGCGAGGCCGGCAATCCTCGCGAAACGAACGAGCTTGGCCAAACGCGTCATGAGACCTCGAGTTATTGGGCCAGCATAACGGCGCAGCCTCACCGCAAAAGGCTCGCGTCGCGCGAGCTTCGAAACGCGGCGGCTGTGAGCGGCGAGATCACCAGCGCCGCCAGCGAACCGAGGCCTGCGGTGAACCCGAGCGCCGCGAGCGCGGGGAAGTCCGAGAGCGCGAGCAGTCCGAACGAGAGCGCGGTGGTCGCTGACGCGGCCACGATGCTGGTGAGCGAGGCGGAGAGTTCCCCCGCTCCGCGCGCTTCGACGAGGAACACGCCGTAATCCTCCGCGAAGCAGAGCACGAGCAGGAGCCCGAACAGGTGCAGCAGCGTGACGGGCTCTCCGCGCAACGCGAGCACGCTGAACACGCTACCCGCGGCGAGCAGCGCGGGCAGGCCCGCGGCCAGGGCGCGCGCGAGCGAGCGAAAACGCGCGGCCAGCACGAGCGCAACGAGCGCGATGCCCGCGGCGAGCAGCGGCATTACTTGGGCGCGGTAGCCAGCGTAGAGCTCGCCAGCGAGGCGGCGCTGATCGACGAACTCCGCGCCGGGCACGCTTGTTACGGCGTGCTCGACGGCTGCTGGATCGCTAACGCCGCGAAGTGTTACGACCCACGCGACGCCGCTGTGGAGCGGCACACGCAGTGCGGCGAGCGCATCCGCGAGCGGCGAGCCCGCGAGCGCCGCCGCGCGGAGCGGCGCTGGCGCCGGGCGCGCGAGTTCTTCCGCGAACGGTGCGAACGCGCCCGGCGCGAAGCCCTCCGCGCTGAACGCGCGCTCGATGCGCGCTGCGAACCCGGGCTCGCGCAGCGCTCGCTCGCTCGCCGCCTGCGCACTCGGCGAGCGCAGCAGCGCGTGCGGCGAATCGAAGCCCGCGAGCGAGCCGGCCGCGACTGCGGCTCCGAGCCGCGGCGCTAGCGCCTCGAGCCGCTCGAGCGCCTCGTCATCGCTCGCAGCCATTACGGCGACGAAGCGCCCGCGCTCGCCTGCGCCGAGCAGCGCCTGGACGCGCGCTTCCTCCGCCATCCACTCCGGGCGCGGCGGAAGATTCAACGCGAACACATCGTCCGAGAACCGCGCGCGCGGCGCGGCGAGCGCGATCGCGGCGCAGATCCCCGCGAGCAGTGCGAGGCACGCGCCGCGGTTTGCGCAGAGCCCCGCGTAGCCGCGCGCGAGCCAGGCCGCGAGCCTCTGTTGTGCGGGCGTGGGCGCAAGTGCATGCGGGAAGATCGGCGCGATCACCCAGAGCGCAGCGAGACCGGCCATTAGGCCGACTGCGCCAAACACGCCGAGTTCGCGCAAGCCGGGCAGATCCGAGATCGCGATGCCCGCGAAGCCCGCGATCGAGCTGAGCGCCCCAACAACCAGCGCCGGCGCCACAGCGCGCAGCGTCGCGAGCGGCCCGCGCGGATCGCCGGCGAGCGCGTGGTGGTGCGCGAGATGAATCGGATAGTCGATGCACACCCCGATCAGGGCCCCGCCGAACGCGAGCGTCAGCGGATGCAGGCCACCGAACGCGAGCAGGCACACCGCGCTCGCCGTCGAGAGCGCGAGTGCGAGCTGAAGCGCCGCCGCCGCGAGCGTGCGCAGCGAGCCGAACAAGAGCGCGAACAGCGCCGCGACTGCGCCCAGCGAGAGCAGCGAGATGCGCTGCGCGTCGCGCTGCGCGGTTTGCTGCGCCTCCGCGGCGAAGCGGTGCAGCGCGCTGAGCTGCGTGCTCACGCCGCGGGCTGTTAGGCGCGCGCGCGCTTCCTCGAGCGCGGCCAGCAGCGGCGCCTGCGCAGTCGCATCGAACGGCGACGCGCGCGTGCGCGCGAACAGCACCGCCGCGCCGTCCGCCGTCGCCCACTGGCCCGTGCGCGTTTCGAGTGCGCCGCGCTGCGCCGCCTCGAGGCGCGCGAGTTGCGCACGAAACGTGAGCAGCGGATCGCGCGCGGCGTGCTGCGCGATCCAGCTCGATTCAGGCCCGGCGAGCGCGGCGCGCAGCGTTCGCGCCGCGCCGCGCAATTCGTGCTCGGAAGCGCGCGCGAGGCGCTGCGTCTCTGCGTCGGCAAAGGCGAAACGATGCGTGAAGTAGAGCGCCTCGAGCGCGGCGAGCGCCTCGGCGGGCGGGCCGAGCGAGACGTGCTCGACGTCGCCGCGCGCGGCGAACTCCGCCGCGAGTTCGCGCGCGGCGGAAAGCGCGTCCACCGAATCGGGCGCAGAGAACACCAGCGCGAGCGTGCGCGCGGCCGGTCCGCTGGCCATGCGCCGTGAGAGTTCCGCGAGCTGCGGGTGCTCGCGGCTCGCGACGAGCGACGGCACTTCGCTCGAAACCTGCCAGCGCTGCGCCGTGACCCCGAGCGCGAGTGCGAGCCAGAGCGCAGCGCCGACGAGGCGTGCGTTCAAGGCGCCGCCTCGAACAGCACGCGCGAGCGGTCGCCGTTCGCGAACTCGAGCAGCAATTCGCGAGGCGCGTCCGCAACGCCCGCGAACTCCATGCGTGCGACCACGCGCCGGAGCGCAGCCGCGCGCGGCGTGAGCGAGAGCCGCCAGTGCGCGCCGTCTTCGCTGAGCGCGAGTTCGTAATCGCGCCGCAGCGCTGCCAACTCGCCCGAGAGCAGCAGGCGCACCGCATCGACGAGCCCGCGCGCGCCGGGTTCGCGCGTGAGATCGATGCGACGCGGCTTCGCGCCGGGCTTGCTGAACTCGACGACATCGCCCGCGACCTCGAGCAGCGAAGGCTCAGGTTCGCGCGTCTCCCAGCGCAGCCGGTCGGGTGGCGCGAAGCTCATCACGCCGCGGCTCTCGAGCGGCGCCGCCAACAGCGCGAGCTGCTTCGTTTCGACGAACTCGCGTTCGAGCACGCCCGGCGCGCGCAGCTTCGCGATGCGTTCAGCGAGCTTCGCGTCGTCGGCCTCGCCAGCGTGCGCCGCTGCTAGCGGCAACGCGCACAGCCAAGCCGCCAAAAACGCCAACCGAACTACGCGCGACACTGCGTCTGCTTGCCTCGCTGGCGGAGAGCAATCTTTGTTATTGCCCGCGTGAATGCGTCGTGCCAGTGTACTCCGCCGCATGCGAGCGACAGCCGAGACCACGGCAACTGCCCGGCCAAACCTAAGCGCTACAGCGCTGCGCCGCTTGTTCGCGCCGTTCATGTTCGCGGTCTTCGGCATCGGCGCGCTCGCGCTCGTCCTGCTGGTGATCCCGATCGCGCGCATCTGCGATTGGCGCACGGCGGGCGACCTCGTCGCGCAGCGCTGGATCCAGCGCGCCTTCCGCTTGTATGCGTTCAGCGCAGAGATCTTCGGGTACATCGGGCTCGAAGTGCGCTTTGCCTCGCGGCTCGCGCGCGGGCCGGCCTTGGTGATTGCGAACCACCCGACGCTGATGGATGTCGTGCTGCTGATCGCGCAGTTCCCGCAGGCCGACTGCGTGGTCAAAACCGCCGCATGGCGCAACCCATTCCTGCGCGGAATCGTGAGCCTCGCGGGTTACGTGCCGAATCGCGACGGCCCCGAACTCGTGGCGGAGTGCGCGCGTCGGCTGCGCGCGGGCCGCACGCTCGTGCTGTTCCCCGAAGGCTCGCGCTCGCTCGCTAGCGGGCTGCGCCCGTTCAAGCGCGGCGCCGCGCACATCGCGCTCGCGAGCGGCGCCGCACTGCGGCCAGTGCAGATCGAATGCCGTCCGCGCATGCTCGGAAAAGACCAAGCGTGGTGGGCCATTCCGGGCGAGAGAGTTCGTTACACCTTGCGCGTCGGTGCGGATGTCGAGATCGGCGAGCACGCTGCAGAGCGCAGCGACCCGCTCGCAGCCCGGCGCTTGACCGAGCAACTCCAGCGGCTGTTCGAAAGCGGAGCGTTTGCCGATGTCGCTTGAAGCGCTGGAAAACGAGCTGAGAGCCCTAATCATCGAGGCGCTCGTGCTCGAGGACATCGGGCCCGCGGGTTTGCCGCGCGAGGAGCCGTTGTTCGGCGACGGCGTCGGGCTCGATTCGCTCGACGCGCTCGAAATCGCGCTCGCGCTCGAAGAGAAGTACGGCATCACGGTCGACGAGGACGACGTCGAAACCAAGCGGCGCTTCGCAACGATCGCGAGCCTCGCCGAGTTCGTCGCCGAGGCGCGCTCGCGATGAACGCGACGCGCGACGAAGTCTTCACGCGGCTGCGCGCCATCCTGGTCGAGTCGTTCGAGCTCGACGCGAACCGCATCACGCGCGAAGCGCACTTGCTCGAGGATCTCGACCTCGACAGCATCGACGCGATCGATCTCGCAGTGCGGCTCGAAGAGGAAACCGGGCTGAAGCTCGCGGACGAAGAACTGCGCGGCGTGCGGCGTGTGGACGACGTGGTCGAACTGGTGCTCGCGAAGCTGTCGGCCCGCGCGGCGCAAGCCTCCTAAGGATGGGAGGCGTGCGTGGGCTCGCGGCGGGCCTGAGCGCGGGCGCTGCGCTCGCGTATCCGTTCGCGGTGTACTTCGCGCTCGGCCACTTCGACGCGCGCGCGATTGGCCTCGGTCTGCTTGCGCTGGTTGGCCTGCGCGCACTTCTGCTCACGCCTGCGCGCGCGCGGGCGTGGGGCGGCGCGCTCGCAGCTCCCGGGCTCGCGCTGGGCGCGCTCGCACTCGCGACCGCCGTGACGAATGCGCCCGGGCTGCTGCTCGCCGCACCCCCGCTCGCGAGCCTCGCGCTCTTGCTCTCGTTCGGGCGCACGCTGCGCCGCGGTACGCCGATGGTCGAGCAGCTAGCGCGCGCGACGAACCCAGATCTGACCGCCGCCGAGATCGATTATTGCCGGCACGTCACCTGGGCATGGTGCGCGTTCTTCCTCGCCAACGCGACGGCGATGTTCGCGCTCGCCGGCTGGGCGCCGCGCGCCTGGTGGGCGTTCTACAGCGGGCTCGGTTCGTACCTCGTGATCGGCGTCTTGTTCGCGAGCGAGTACGTAGTGCGCCGCGCGCGCTTCGGCCGCTTCGAGCCGCACGTGCTCGACCGCGCGCTCGCCCGAGTTCTAGGCGCGCGAGCCGGCTGATGGATCCCGCACTGCCGGTGCGCCTCGCGACTCGCGACGAGGAAGGCGCGCGGATCGTCACGCTGCACGTTTCCGAAGATCACGCCTGCTTCGCCGGCCACTTCCCCGGCCGGCCGATCGTGCCGGGCGTCGTGCTCCTGCACTGGGCTGTTGCGGAACTCGCGGGCTGGCAGGAGCGTGCGCTCGAGATCGTCGAGCTCGAAGCGCTGAAATTCCGCCGCCCGCTGCTACCGGGGGAGACTTTCGACCTGCGGCTCGCACCCGCGCGCTCAGCGAAAACCTTCAGCTTCGAGATGTTCGACGCGGCCGGCCCGATTTGTTCCGGCCGCATCCGAGAGCGCTCACAAGACCCGGAGCACACACGAGATCTGGAGCACACACGGGCCCGGGAGCGCGCATGAACGCCTGCGTGCTCGTGCCGCTCTACGACCAGCCCCACGCACTCGCCGCGCTCTTCGAGGCGCTCGCGAAGCTGGCGCTGCCGTGCAGCGTGATCGACGACGGCAGCGGCGCCGAGACGCGCACCGCGCTCGAGGCCGCGCGCGCGGGGCACGCCTTCGTCTCGGTGCTGCGCCACGAACGCAATCGCGGCAAAGGCGCCGCGCTGCGCACGGGCCTAATTGCAGCGCGCGCCGCGGGCTTCACGCACGCGTTGCTCGTCGACGCGGACGGGCAGCACGACCCCGCCGCGTGGCCTGCGATGCTGACGGCGGCGCGCGCCGAGCCGAGCGCGCTGGTGCTCGCCGCACCGATCTTCGGCGCCGACGCGCCCATGAGCCGCGTGCGCGGACGCGAGCTCTCGATTGCGTGCGCGCGGATCGAGACGCTCTCGCGAGAGATCGCGGATCCGCTCTGCGGCCTGCGCTGTGTCCCGCTCGCCGCGGCTTGCGAACTGCTCGCGCGGAGCGCCTGCGGCGATCGCATGGAGTTCGATCCCGAGTTCGCGGTGCGCATGGCCTGGGCCGGCGTGCCGATCGTGAACGTGCCCGCGCGCGTGCACTACCCGAGCGGCGGCATCTCGCACTTTCGTCTGCTGCGCGACAACGCGCGCATCTCGTGGATGCACACCCGCCTAATCACAGGCATGCTGCTGCGCGCGCCAGCACTGCTGCGGCAAAGGCGCCGCGCGCCGCTCGCGTGGCACGCGAAGCCCGAGCGCGGCGCGCTGCTCGGCCTGCGCATCGTGGTGTTCGCGTACCGCAGCCTCGGGCGCTGGCTCGCACAGGGGTTCGTGCATCCCGTGGTCGCGTATTTTTTCGCCACGGATGCGCGCGCGCGCGGCGCCTCCAGGTCTTATCTCACGCGCCTCACCGGCGCGCCGCCGAGCCTTGGAGGCGTCTACCGCCACTTCCTCGAGTTCGGCCGCGCAACCCTCGACCGGCTCGGCTTTTTCCTCGGCGATGCCAGCGACTTCGCGCTCGAAACCGACGGCATCGAGCACATGCGACGCTTCACCGGCCACGGTCGCGGCATCGTGCTGCTCGGCGCGCACATCGGCAGCTTCGAAGCGATGCGCCTGCTCGCGGGTTACTCGCCGGTAGGTGTTACGGTGCTGATGCACGAGGCGAATGCCGCCCGGATCGCGGGCCTGGTCGATCGGCTCGAACAGCTGCGCCCGCGCGCGGGGCGCGTGCGCATCGTCGAGGTCGTGCCCGGCAACTTCTCGCACCTAATTGCGGCTCGACAACAAGTCGCTGCGGGCGGCGTGGTCGCACTGCTCGCGGATCGGCTGCCGCCCGGGGCGAAGCGCACCGAGGGCGTTCGCGTGCGCTTGCTCGGCGGCGAGGCGCGCCTGCCCAGTGGCCCGCTGCGGCTCGCGGCGCTGCTGCGCTGCCCGGTAGTGACGATGAGCGCGCTGCGAACCGGTGCGCGGCGTTATCAGGTCGAGGTGCGGCCGTTCGCGGAACGCATCGAGTTGCCGCGCAGCGGACGCGACGCGGCGCTCGCACGCTATGCGCAGCAGTACGCGGACTGGCTCGAGAGCTTGTGCCGCCGCGCGCCGTTCCAGTGGTTCAACTTCTTCGATCCCTGGGAGGCGCCGCGGCGTGACGCCTGAGTTTCCGCCCGTCCGCGAACTCGTGCCGCACGAGCCGCCGATGTTGTGGCTGCGCCGCGTCGTGGCGCACAGCGCGGATGCAACCGAGTGCGAGGCGAACGCAGACGACATCGCGCTGCTGCGCGACGCGCACGGGCGCGCGCCGGGCTACGCGGCGCTCGAGCTCGCCGCGCAGTGCGTTTCGGCGCACGCGCGGCTCGCGGCGGCGGGGGCGCAGAGCGGCGCGCCGCGCATCGGCTTCCTGCTCGGCACGCGCCGCTTCGAGGTGCGCGTGCCTCACTTGCTGCCGGGCCAGCGCATGCGCGTGCGCGTAACGCGGCTCTGGGGCGCGGACGTAGGGCCGGTCTCGTTCGACGCCGAAGTTCGCGACGGTGAGAGCGGCGCGCTTCTGGCTAGTGGCCGCATCAGCTGCTTCACTCCGAGTTCTTAGGGCGAACGAGGGCAGCCGTGCGTCGAGTGCTCGTCACCGGTGGAAGCCGCGGCATCGGCCGCGCCGTAGCGGAGCGGCTCGCGCGGGACGGCTTCGATCTGACGCTGAACTTTCGCGCTCGGCGCGAAGACGCGGAGCGAACGCTCGAAGCGATCGCCGCCTCGGGCGGGCGCGCGGCGCTGCTGCCCTTCGACGTCGCGGATCGCGCTGCCGCCGCCGAGGCGCTCGCGAAAGATCTCGCCGCGCATGGGCCTTATTATGGAATCGTCTGCAACGCGGGCGTGAATGCGGACGCGCCCTTCCCCGCGATGAAGCCCGAGGCCTGGGATCGCGTGCTGCGCACCAACCTCGACGGCTTCTACAACGTGGTGCAGCCGCTCGTGATGCCAATGGTGCGCGCGCACGCGGGCGGCCGAATCGTGGTGATGTCGTCGGCTTCGGGCGTGCTCGGAAACCGCGGGCAAGTGAACTACGCCGCGTCCAAGGCCGGCCTCTCCGCCGCGGCGCGCTCGCTCGCGCTCGAGCTCGCCAAGCGCGAGATCACCGTGAACAGCGTCGCGCCGGGCTTGATCGAGACCGAGATGATCGCGGACGCGCCGCGCGCGGAGATCGAGAAGCTGATTCCGATGCGCCGCGTCGGGCAGCCCGAGGAAGTCGCGGCGCTGGTGGCGTTCTTGTTCTCGGAGGGCGCCGCCTATATCACCGGGCAGACGATTTCTGTGAACGGCGGCCTCGCGTGAGCGCGCAGGCATCAGGGCGGCAGCGCGTCGTAATCACCGGCATGGGCGGGCTCTGCCCGCTCGGCGCGGACTGGAAGACCGTGAGCGCGGCGCTGCGCGAAGGGCGCTCCGGCGTCGAGCGCGTGCCGGAGCTCGCGGAGATCGGCGGCATGCGCACGCAGTTGGCGGCGCGCGTGCGCAACTTCAGCGCGCCCGCGCATTACGACCGCAAGCGCACGCGCAGCATGGGACGCGTGGCGCTGCTCGCCGCACGCGCCACCGAGCTCGCGCTGCTCGATGCCGGCCTCGCGGGCGACCCCGCGCTCGGCGACGGCAGCGTGGGCATCTCCTACGGCTCGACTTCCGGCAGCCCGCCGGCGCTCGAGGTGTATGCGCGCCAGTTCACCCTCGCACGCACACTCTCGGGCATTCGCCCGAATGATTATGTGCAGGCCATGAGCCACACCGTGGCCGCGAACCTCGCGCAGTTCTTCGGCGTGCGCGGGCGCGTGCAGGCGACTTGTACCGCCTGCACCTCCGGCAGTCAGGGCATCGGCTACGCGGCCGAGGCGATTCGTTATGGGATGCAAGAGGCGATGATCGCCGGCGGCGCGGAGGAATATCACCCGATCGACGCGGCCGTGTTCGACGTGCTCTACGCCACTTCCGCGCGCAACGAGGAGCCGACGCGCACGCCGCGGCCGTTCGACGCTGAGCGCGACGGCCTCGTGGTGGGCGAAGGCGCGGGCACGCTCGTGCTCGAGAGCTTCGAGCGCGCGCG
>JANNRF010000197.1:0-33359 GCA_031401135.1 Deltaproteobacteria bacterium
CTGGATGTACACGAACGTGACGTCGGGCAAGGTGAAGCGCATCAATAACAACGGGCGCGCGCGCGTCGCGGCCTGCGACGCCCGCGGCAAGCTGAAGGGCGAGTTCGTGGACGCCAGCGCGCGCATGGTCGGCGAGGGCGACAAGCAGTGGCAGCGCGGCTGGGACACGCTGCACGCGAAATACTGGATGCTCGGCGTGGGCCTGTTCGTCTCGCGCTTCAGCGGCCGTTACAAGCAGCGCGGTCTGATTGCCGTCGAGTTGAAGTGACGCGATGGCGGCGCGGGCCATCGAGAAGCTGATCGTCGAGGTGCGCTGCAACGAGTACACGAGACGGCGCGCCAACCCGCACGTCCCGTTCTCGCCCGAAGAGATCGCCGCCGACGCAGCCGCCTGCCGCGAAGCTGGCGCGGCGATCGTGCACTTCCACGCGCGCGAGCCGAACAGCGGCGCGCCCGCGTACGACGCTGCTTGTTACGGCGATTCGATCCGCCGCATTCGCGCCGCTTGCGACGTGCTCGTGAACCCCACGCTCGGCGCCGTCACGGTGCCCGATCCGAAGCAGCGCGTCGCGATCATCCCAGCGCTCGCCGCCGATCTCGCGACGCGTCCCGAACTCGCGCCGGTCGATCTCGCGAGCCTCAACATCGACCCGTGGGATCCTGATAAGCGGCGCTTCCTGGTCGAGGACATGATCTACGCGACCTCGGTCGCGGGTCTGCGCGAGATCACCCGCACGATTCGCGCGGCGGGCGTGCTGCCGCAGGCTGTGCTCTGGGGTGTCGGCAGCGCGCGGCTGCTGGGCGCCTTCCTCGAGCTGGGCGTGTTCGCCGCTCCGGTCGCCGCGCAGATCGCGCTTGCAGACAGCCTGCTCTCGGCGCATCCCGGCAGCGTGCGCGGGATGAACGCGCTGGTCGACTTTCTGCCCGCCGGCGTCGACATCGTCTGGTCGGTGATGAACGGCGGCGGCAGCGTCTTGCCGCTCGTCGCCGCTGCGATCGAACGCGGGGGCCACATCTCGATTGGCCTCGGCGACTACGCCTACCCCGAACTCGGCGCGCCGACCAACGCGGAACTCGTGCGCGAAGTCGCCCGCATCGCGCGCGGCTGCGGGCGCGAACTCGCGACGCCCGCGGAGGTGCGCGAGCGCCTCGGGATCCCGCGAAATTTGCCGTCGCTGTGACCGCTTCTGACACGCCCGCGGAGTAGGGTTCGCGGCGTGACGCAGGGCGCTTTCGATTTCAGCGGCAGTTCTCACGGTGCGTCGGGCGACTCGGCCGGCCCGCCTGGCGCGCCGCCGAGCCCGCGCGTACTGATCGCGCCCGGGCCGCGCGCCGCGGAGGCACTGCTGCTGCGCGAGATCGCCCGCGCATGCGGCGAGGCGCGCGCGAACCCGCGACTGCTCGCGCTGCCCGTGCGCGTGATCGTGCCTTCGCGCAGCTTGCGCGAGCACATCGCGGCGAGGCTCGTGCAGGCACACGCTGGAATCGCGGGCGTAGTGGTGCAGACGCTGCGCGGCTTTGCGCGCGAGTTGTTACGGCGCGCGGGTGAGCCAGAGGTCGGCCGCGGCGGCGAGCTGCTGCTGCCCGTGCTGGTGCGGCGCGTTGCGCGTGAGTTCGAGGCGCTGCGCGAAGTGCTCAGCGCGCTCGACGAGGGCTATGCGCCGCTGGTCGAGAGCGTGCGCGATCTGCTCGACGCCGGCCTCGACGAGAGCAACGCCGAGTCCGCCGACGAAGCGCTCGCCGCGGTGGGCGACGACGCGCAGGTCGCCCGCGCGCGCGCGATCGTGGCGCTCGCCCTGCGTGCGCGCGCCGAACTCGCGGCGCTCGGGCTCTCGCCGCCCGCGGCGCTCTTCGCCAGCGCGAAGCAGGCGCTCGAGCAGGATCCAGCGCTGGCAGCCTCGCGCGAAATCTGGATTCACGGTTACGCGGACGTCACCGGCGTCCAGCTCGATCTGATCGAACGGCTGCTCGCGCTGGCAGGCGCGCGCGTCGTCCTCGATCACCCGCAGGACCCGATGGCGGGGGGCGGCGTCGGCGCGTTCACGCAGCGCTTGCGCGAGCGGCTCGGGGCGCCCGCACTGCCGGCCGAACCCTCGCTGCTTCCGCAGCCGCCGGCTCTGCTGCGCGCTCCCGGCATTCACGCCGAAGTGCGCGCTGCGGCGGAGCGGATCCGCGAGCTCCTCGATTCGGACGGCGGCGGCGCAGCGCCGGAATCGATTGCGCTCGTCGCGCGCAACCTCCAGCCGTACCGCTTCGCGATCGCCACTCATCTGCGCCGGCTCGGGATTCCGTTCTCGGGCGGCACGGGTTTCGTCGATCCGGCGGGCCGCCGGCTGCGTGCGCTGCTCGCGCTGCTCGACGAAGGCGCTCGCGCCGCGGCCGATCGCTGGCTCGATGCTTCGGATCTACGCCGCGGCGCTGGCCTCGATCTCTCGGATCTCCGGCTCGCGCTCCACACGCTCGGGCGTGGGCGCCTCGCCGAGGTCGCGGCGCTCGACGTGGATGCCGCGCTGGCTGGGCGCTCCCGCTATCGGCTGCCGGTGCGCGCACGCCTCGCCGGCGGCGATCTCGCACTCGATGCGGACGCCGATCCGCTCGAGAGCGCGGAGGCGCCCGCGCCCGAACCTGTTACGGGCATCGCGCGCGCAGAGCGCCGCAGCGTCTCCGAGAAATCGCTGGCGTGGGCGCGGGATGACGCAGCGGCGGCGCTTGCTGCCTTCCGCGCGCTCGCTGCGGCCGGCACGCTCGCCGAGCAAATCGCAGCGCTGCGAAAGCTGACCGAGGACGCACTGCGCTGGCGCCGCGATACGCCCGGGCGCGTCGCCCTCGATGCCGCGCTGGCAGGCCTTGCGCGCGAACTCCCGGCCGCGCTGCGCCTCGAGGCGAGCGAGTTCCGGCTGTTGTTATCGCGCGCGCTGCGCGACGTCGGCATCGGCGCGCTCGGCGGCCGCGGCGGCGGCGTGCAGGTGTTGAGCGCGACGGCGGCGCGCGCGCGCACCTTCTCGCACCTTTTCGTGCTCGGCCTCGAGCGCGACGTGTTCCCGCGCGTCGTGACGGAAGATGCGCTGCTGCCCGATCGGCTGCGGCGGCGCCTCGAGGTCGTGCTGCCCGACGTGCCGATCAAGGTGCGCGGTTATGCGGAAGAGCGCTTCTTGTTCGCGCAGCTGTGCGCGGCCGCGGAGAGCGTGAACGTTTCGTGGCAGGAGACGACCGACGACGGCAAGGAGCGGCCCGTCTCTCCCTTGGTGCAGCGGCTGCGCATCGCGCACGGCCTCGGCGCGGATTCGCCCGCAGCGCCGCTCGTCTGGAGCGAGCGCGGCGCTCCGCGCCCGGCGCACGAGCATGCCTTGCTCGCGGGGCTCGCGGGCGATCGCAGCGGCGCCGAGCACGCGACGGCGCTCGCGCTGGCGCCGCTGTTAGGCGCGAGCGCGAGCGCAGCCGCGCGCGCCCGTTACGCCTCGCTCGAGTTCCGCGACGAGTGGGAGCCGCCGCGCGTGCTGGGCCCGCACCTCGGGCAGATCGGCCCCGTGCTCGCCGCCACGAGCGAGCTCTCGGTGACTCGCCTCGAAGCGCTGGCGTATTGCCCGTGGCGCGCATTCCTCGAGAAGCTGCTTGGCCTGCAGCCGCCGCCCGACGCGCTGGCCGCGCTTCCGGAGCTGAGCCCGCTGCTGTTAGGGAACAGCGTGCACGGCGCGCTCGAAGAGATCGCGCGGCGCGCGGGCGTGCCGGTCAAGCAATCGCTCGCGAGCGCGCGCGAGGCGGCGTCGATCTCGGTGCCGTGGCCGAATCCGAGCGAGCTCGCAGCAATCGTCTCGGACGCGGCGCGCGCTGCGGCGATCGATCAGGGCATCTTGCTGCCGGGTTTCGCCGAGCTGCTCGCGCATCGCGCCGGCGCGTACCTCGAGCGCGCGCGCGAACTCGATTGGCCGAAGGGCGTGCTCAGCGGCGTGCGCGGCGTCGAGGTGGTTTCCGAACTGGAACTTCCGATTCCGGGCGAAGCGCCGCTGCGGCTCAGCTGCCGCGCAGATCGCGTCGACGAGAACGGCGGGCGGCTCGTGCTCACGGACTACAAGACAGGGAAGCCGATCTCCGAGGCGAAGCAGGCCAAGACGCGTCGCGCCCATCTTCTAGAAGCGGTCGTCGAGGGGAAGAAGCTGCAAGCCGCCGCGTACGCGAGCGCTGCGGGAGGCGCGAGCACGGGGCGATACCTGTTCGTGAAGCCGGGGCTCGCAGCGGAACTCGCCGATGCGCGCGCCGAGAGCGACACGCCCGCCAGCGGCGTGATCGCAGCTTTCGAGCAGTCGGCCGTGCGCGCAGTCCGCCAATGGCGGACGGGTGAGCTGCTCCCGCTGCTGATCGCCGACGACGCGGACAGCGAGGGCCCGAGCTGCAAGTTCTGCGAAGTGAGCGAGGCCTGTTGGAAGGGCGACGCGAGCGCGAAGCGGCGGCTCGCGGCTTGGCTCGAGTCGACCGGCGCGGCCACGGAGCGCGGCGCTGCGGAGGACGACACGTGAGCGAAACGCCGCTCTCGGATTCCGCCGCGCGCGAGCTCGCGCAGACGTGCTTCGAGCGGCCGCTGCTCGTTGAGGCTGGCGCCGGCACGGGCAAGACCGCGGCGCTCGTTGCGCGCGTCGTCGTGTGGGCGCTCGGGCCCGGTTGGGAAACTGCGCAGAACTTGGAGAACGCGCAGAACTCACCGGCCGCGCGCCGCCGAGACGCCGCGCTTCGCAGCGATGGCGACGCCGGCACGGCCGTGCGCGCGTTATCCGGCATCGTCGCGATCACGTTCACCGAGGCCGCGGCTGCCGAGATGGCGACGCGCATCGCGCTCGATCTCGCGAAGATCGCCAGCGGCGCGACGCCGGCGGGATACTTCGCGAAGGCTCCGCTCCCGCCCGAGGAAACTCGCCGCGCGCGCGCACGCGAGTTGATCGGCGCGCTCGATCACCTGACGGTGCGCACGATCCACGCCTTCTGTCGGCGGCTGCTGGCCGCGCACCCCCTCGAAGCAGGGCTGCATCCAGACCTCGAGGTCGACCCGGATGCCATCCGCGCCGACGCGATCGCGCGAGAAGTAATCGAAGCGCGGCTCGCAGCTGTTACGGGCGCCGGGCTCGATCGCGATCTCGCCGCACTCGCGGACGCCGGCATCGGGCCGAAGGCGCTGCACGAGGCGCTCGTGAAGCTGCTGGCGGAGGGCGCGCGGCCTGAGGATCTCGCCGAGGAGTTGTTGGGGGAAGGCGCGGTCTGCGAGTTCGCGCGCGACGTTGCGGAGCTCGCGCGCGGAATCGCCGAGATCGAGGGCGGAGAGCTGGCGCGGACGCAGGCAAAGCAGGGAGCCCGGCTGTGTGAGCGGCTGCGCCTTCTCGAGCGCGAACTCGGCGCCAGCGCAGCGGCCGGCATGTCGCTCGCAGATCTCGCCTCGCACGCCGCCGCCGACTGGAGCGAAGACATCGACAAGCTCGGCAAGTGGGCGCGCGGTGACTTCGGCAAAGCCGAGGGCGTCTGCTTCGCCGAACGCCAGGCTGAAGTGGCGGCTTACTCGCGGCGCCTGCGGGACGGCCTGCGCCAACTCGGGAAGCTCGACCCGCACGCGCTCTCCGCTGCACGTCGCCTCCTTCACGAGATGCTCAGCGAGAGCACGCGCCGGATGCGCGCCGCGGGCGTTGCCACCTTCGGCTCGCTGCTGCGCGATGCGCATGCGCTACTGCACGAGCACCCCGAAGTGGCGGCGCGCGTGCGCAGCGAGATCCAGCAGCTGCTCGTCGACGAGTTCCAGGACACCGACGCGCTGCAGTGCGAAATCGTCGAAGCGCTCGCTTTCGCGGGGGGCCCGCGGCCCGCGCTGTTCCTCGTCGGCGACCCGAAGCAGTCGATCTACGGCTGGCGGAATGCCGATCTCGCAGCGTACGAGGCGATGCGCGCACGCGTGCTGGCGGAGGGCGGCGAGGTTGCGCGCCTCGTCGTGAATCGTCGCTCCGTGCCAGCGGTGCTCGGCGAAGTCGCGCGGCTGCTCGAGCCGGTGATGCTCGAAGCGAAGGGCTTGCAGCCGGCTTATCAGGGCCTCGAAGTGCATCCCGAGCGCGCACTCGCGGCGGGCGCGGCCGGCCCGGGCCAGGCGGCGGTCGAGCATTGGCTCAGCTTCGCGCGCGGCGCCGATGGCGCGATCGAAGACAAGAATCCCGTGGGCCGCGCGAATCGCCTCGAAGGGGAAACTCTGGCGCGCGATCTCGTGCGGCTGCGCGCGAGCGGCGTCGCGCTCGGCAAAGTCGGCGTGTTGTTACGGACCACGACCGCGTTCGAGCCGGTGCTCGGCGCGCTGCGCCGCGTCGGCATTCCGTTCGTGGTCGAGCGCGAGACGAGGCACGGCGAGCGGCGCGAACTGGTCGAGGCGCGCGCGTTCCTGCGCTGCGTGCTCGATCCGCACGATCAGCTCGCGCTGGTTGCGGCGCTGCGCGCGCCGGCGGTGGGCGTGCCCGACGCCGCGCTCGTGCCGCTCTGGCAGCGCAGCTTCCCGAAACTTGTCGCCGAGCTGACGCCGGGCAGCGAGGCTCAACTCGAGGCGCTGCACGCCGTCGCGCACGAGGCGGCGCTCGCGATGCCGCAAGTTCCCGGCGGCGAGCTCCTCGCGGGCTTCGAAGCCTCGCTCGCGGCATTCCTGCATGGCCTCGCCGCGCTGCGGCGCTCGTTCGCGAGCGAATCGCCCGAGCGTTTCGTCGAGCGCTTGCGCGAGGTCTGGCTGCTCGAGCCCGCGGAGGCCTCGCGCTTCCTGGGCGTGCACCGCGTCGCGAGCGTCGATCGCTTGCTGCGCGATCTCGTCGGGGCGCTCGAAGACGCGGACGGTTCTGCCGCGGGGCTGCTCTCGGCGCTGCATCGCTCGGGCACGATCGCGCGCGAACACGAAGAGGGCCGACCGCGCGCGCTGGCCGGCGACGCGGTGCAGGTGATGACGATTCACCGCGCGAAGGGCCTCGAGTTCGAGCACGTTTACTTGCTGCAAGGCCACCGCGAGGATCGCAAGCCGGCAGAGAAGGAAACGCGCGTCTATCGCGGGCGCGGCCGACGCGCCTTCGAGCTGCTCGGCATGCCCTCGCCCGGCGCGTGGCAGGCGCGCGTCGAACAAGACGTGGTCGAGGCGCACGAGCGCGTGCGGCTCTTGTACGTCGCGGCAACGCGCGCGCGCGAGCGGCTGGTGATCGGCTGGTCTCGAAAGCTCGGGGCAGCGCCCGAGCCCGAGAACGCGCGATCGCTCGCCGACTTGCTGACGAACCGCGGCGATCCGCGCGTGCAGGCGCGCAACGCGATCGACGCCGGCGGGGCGTTCACGGACGCGCACGGCGTGCTCTGGCGCGCGCTGGCTTGGCAAGACGCGCCGCCGCTGCCGCGCGCAGAGATCACGCTGCGCCCGATCGATCCCGCGCGCCTGGAACGCGATGAGCAGTTTCTGCGGGCGAAGCGCAGCGCCGCCGAGGCGCGCGAGGCGCGAGCGTGGCACGCGACGGCATCGGAGTTTGCGCACGCGACGAGCGAGGAGCGCGAGGCGCCCCTAACACGCGAGCAGGAGGCAGCGGAAGAACCCGCGAGCGAGTGCGCTGCCGAGCCGCCCGATCGCGAGCGCCGCACCGCGATGGCCGCGGGCACTGCGGTGCACGCCGCGCTGGAACACGCGCGCCTCGACGCCGAGCCGCGCGAGATCGCCGCCGCGGGTGAGGCCGCGCTCGCCGCCGCGCTAGCAGCGCTCGAACCCGCGAGCGAGCGCGCCGCCGCTGCGCAGCGCGCGCGCGCGCGATCTGGCAGCGCGTGTGCGCGGGCGAGCTGCTCGCGCGCCTGCGCGTGCTCGCGCCGCGCATCGTCGCGCGCGAGCTGCCCGTGCTGCTCGCGTCGAGCGAACTGCCTGCGACAGACGACGCGCCGGTGGGTTTCATCTCGGGCGCGATCGATCTGCTGTATCAGGACGAAGCGGGCCAGTACGTGGTCGCGGACTACAAGACGGACGACGTGAGCGGCGCCGAGATCGCGCCGCGCGCAGCGCACTACGCGCCGCAAGGCGCCGCTTACACGCGCGCGGTGCAGCGCGCGCTCGGCCTCGCTGCGCCGCCGAAGTTCGAGCTGTGGTTCCTTCAAGCGGATCGTGTCTTGGTCAGCTGACGTGCGGCCTGACCATGCGGGCCACCAAGTTGGTGAGCGTGTCGGCCTCCCTGACCATCGCTCGCTGGCTCGACAGCATTGCGGCGATGCCTGAGAAGCAGAGCAAATCGAAGACAACCCCCGTGTCCGAGAGGCTGGTCGTCCCGAGCAGCCACCGGTACAGATCGATCCCGAGCGACAGGGCGAGGGCGCTCATCGCCACGACCTGGACGATTGCGTGGTCGCCTCGCGGGCCGCCTCGATTTGCGGCGAAGCAAGCCGCTTCCACGACGCTGCCGCTCCCCTCGGCCGAGATCTCGCCGCGCAAGTCGAGGGTCTCGTCGAGAAACCACCAAGCCGGCTTCCTGTGGTTCGCAATCACGCGAATCACGCGTCCGCTCGATCGATCCTCGATCCGCCGACGGGAGATTGTCGACTGCAATCGCAGCATCCGAGCGAGGCGGTCACCGGCGACCGACGGCGCGTCGGGCGTTCGCAACCGAATGCTCGCGATCGGCCGGTCGGCATAGAGAGTCGCCCAGAGCCGCTGAACCGGAGACTCAGTCGAACGATTCATCGTTCCCTCCTAGAACCTGAGCAACTCCACTTCGAGCTTCACCAAGTCCACGATCCCCACCGCGTTGTAGCCCGCCATCATTCCCGCGCATTCGCCGGGGTTGAAGAGCAGCGCACCGCCGCGGCGCTCGAGCACGAGCCGGTGATTATGGCCGTGCAGCACGAGATCGTGCGCGGCAAGCAGCGCGTCGTCGATCTCGTAGGGGTCGTGAATCACGCCGACGCGGCGGCCCCCCGCTTCGAACGAGAGGCTGCCGTCGACGAGCTGCATCGCATACTGCGCGGCCACCGGCGCGATCGCCTCGCGCTCGTCGTTGTTGCCGTACACGCCGACGAGCGGCGCGTGCAGCCGCGCGAGCACTTCGAGCGTCTTGGCCTGCGTGATGTCGCCGGTGTGCACGACGCGCGCCACGTCCGCGGCGTTGAGCAGCTCGACGATGCGCTGCACATTCGTCAAGTTGTTATGGGTGTCACTGACGACTGCGATGCGCACAGGTTCTCCGCAAAAGCCGGCGCAGGGTAGGCGGCAGCGCATGAATTGCGACCTGGCGCCGTGCGCCCTCGCGTGCCGCTGGACTACCGTGCGCCGCCTTCAACGCCGCAAGGAGCCCTGACACATGGCCTACACGACGATCCTCGTCGACAAGAGCGAGAGCATCATGACGATCACCTTCAACCGGCCGGATCGGCTCAACGCGCTGAACGGGCCGATGCTGCTCGACGTGATCGCGGCGCTCGATGATGCGGATGCGGATGACAGCGTGCGCGCAATCATCTTCACGGGCGCGGGCCGCGGCTTCTGCGCGGGCGCGGATCTCGGCGGCGGCGGCGGCACCTTCGATCACAGGGAACACGAGGAGCGCAGCGAGCACCGCGACGGCGGCGGGCTGCTGACGCTGCGCCTGTTCGAATGCCGCAAGCCGGTGATCGCAGCCATTAATGGCCCCGCGGTCGGCGTGGGCTCGACGATGACGCTGCCGATGGATGTGCGCATCGCCAGCGATCAGGCGCGCTTCGGCTTCGTGTTCGCGCGCCGCGGCATCGTGCCCGAGGCGGCGAGCTCGTACTTCCTGCCGCGCGTGGTGGGCATCTCGCAGGCGATGGAGTGGGTCGCCACCGGCCGCGTGTTCTCGGCGCAGGAAGCGCTCGCTGGGCGGCTCGTTTCGCGCGTGGTGCCGCACGCGGAGCTGCTGCCGACGGCGCGCGCGCTCGCGCGCGAGATCGCGGAGAACACGAGCGCGGTCTCGGTCTGTCTCTCGCGCCAGATGATGTGGAAGATGCTCGGCGCCGATCACCCAATGGAGGCGCACAAGCTCGATTCGCGCATGATTCACGCGATGGGATCTTCCGCCGACGCCTACGAGGGCGTGCAGAGTTTCCTGCAGAAGCGCCCGGCAAAGTTCACGATGCGGGTATCGCAGGATCTGCCGCAGCCGTATCCGTGGTGGCCGGAGCGGAAGTTCGGGGCCTGATGCCAGCGGCGGGGCTCGCGAGCGGGAGCTGCACCTGAAAGCGCGCGCCGCGCTCGCTCCCTAACAGTACGAGCCGGCCGCCGTGGCGCTCCACGAGCCGGTGCGTCACGGCGAGGCCGAGGCCCGTGCCTTCGCCCGCTGGCTTGGTGGTGAAGAACGGCTCGAAGATGCGCTCCGCGAGTTCCGGCGGAACGCCCGGGCCGCTGTCGGAGACTTCGAGCACCGCGCGCTGTCCGTCAGCAAAGGTGGCGATGCGCACTTGCCCGCTCGAGCCGGCGCTGCGTACGGCTTGGATCGCGTTGATCACCAGGTTCGCCACGATTTGGCCCAACAAGTTTCGGTCGCCGAGAATCGCCGGGACCGGAGCGAGCCGGGCCTCGAGCGCGACGTCGCCGCGCGCCTCGAAGCGCAGCGTCGGCAGCGCAGCCTCGACGACCTCGCTGAGCAGCACCTCGCCAAAGCGCCCGCCGCTCTGTGCCGACATGCGCAGCAGTTCGTCGACGATTCCGCGCAGGCGCGCGACGCCTTGCTCCGTTTCGCCGAGCACTTCCTCGAGTTCGGCGTCGTCGCGCGGGTTCGCGGCCAGTTCGCTCAAGTAGTTGAGGTTCGAGCGGATGAACGCGACCGGGTTGTTGATCTCGTGAGCGAGGCCCGCGGCGAGCGTGCCGAGCGCAGCCAGCCGTGCGCCGTGCGCGAGGCGAAGATCCGCCTCGCGCAGATCGCGCGCGCCGCTCTCTGCGGCTCGCTGGAGCAGATCTGCGCTGGCTTCGACTCGTGCCAGCGAGGCGACGAAGTGCCGCAGCATGATCCCCGTGTAGAGCACGCCGACCAGCGCAAAGGTCGGCGGGTAGAGGAATGGCCAATCGACCCAGCCGCCGAGCAGGAGCATGTCGCCGAGCACCACGGCAGAGCTGAGGCTCGACAGCAGCCTGACGAGCGTGCGGTCGCTGTCGTCCGCCGACGCCTTCCGCGAGTACACGGCGAGCAGGACGGCCGGCGCCACGAGCGCGAGCGGCGCCAACCGCCCGAACGGCGTGAGCGCGACATCGACGAACTCGATCCCCAACAACTGGATCGTGCGCGTGACGGCGCCGTCGGCGTAGAGCACGCCCGGGATCAAGCCGAGCGCGGCCAACAGGAGCGAAAGGCTCGCGCCGAGCCAGACGTGAGCCCCGAAGCTCTTGCGGTAGGCGCGCTCGGTCAGCAGCACGCTGCCGACCTGGCCAGGGATTGCGCACACGAACACGAGCGTGCGCGCCAAGATTGCATCGGCCCGAGAATCCGAGGTGTAGACGAGGCCCGTTGCGGCGAGCAGGACGGCGCAGGCCATGCACGTCATCGCGAGCGCGCGGTGTGCGAGTTCCTCGCGGCGGTGAAACCAGACGCTGTAGTTCACACCGGTGGTGAACAGGCTGAGCGCGAGCGGCGCGATCAGCGCGACGATTAGGGCGCTCACGCGGATTCTCCGAGTTCGCAGGCGGCCGGGAGGTCGACGGTCACGCGGGTTCCGGCTTCGCCGCTCTCGATCGTGAGCGTTCCGCCGTGGCGTTCGACGAGTTGCTTCGCCACCACGAACCCGATGCGGCGCTGATCCTCGCCGCCGCCCGCCGCGGCGAGCTCGAACAGACCCGCCGCGAGTTCTGTCGGCAGCGCGGGTGCGTTGTCGGAGACGACGAGCCGAGCGCCGCCCGCATGGTCGCCGGTCGAGAGCGCAATCACCGGGCGCCCCTGCGGCGCCGAGTGCTCGATCGCGTGGATCGCACCGACCAACAAGTTCAGCACGACCTGGGCGAGCATCGCGCCGTCGCCGACGACAGCGGGAGCACTGGCGAGGTGCGTCTCGAGCCGTGCGCGCCGGCTGAGTTCATAGCCAGCGATCGGCAGCACGCCGGCCACGATCGCGTGCAGCTGGTGTCGCCCTGGCTGGCCTTCCTCGCGCCGCGCGAGCTGCAAGAGCTCGGCGACGACCGTGCGAATCCGCTCGATCCTGTGTTGCGATTGTGCGAGCAGCTCCCCGAACGCGTGCGGGCGCCGCTCGTCTCGCCAGGCGTCGCGCAGTTCCTTCACATGCGACGAGACCGCCGCGAGCGGGGTCCCGATCTCGTGCGCGATCCCGCCTGCGAGGGCGCCGAGCGTGCCGAGGCGCGCCCCGTGCGCGAGTTCGAGATCCTTGCGGCGCAACTCGGCGGTGCGCGTCTCCACGAGCGCTTGCAGTTCGCCGGCACTGCGTTCGAGCTTGGTATGGGCGCGCACGAGCCGCCGCAGCAGGATCGAACCGAAGGCGCCGCTGAACAGCGAGAAGCCGAGCGGGAGGAGCCACGGGCCTTCGTAGAGGCCGGTGGCTACGCACAGATCGTGCGCCATGCCGGCGCCCCAGCCGGCCAGCGCAAGAGTGATTAGGCCGCCCCCTTCGACCGTGCGAGCCCGGCGCGCGTAGATGCCGACGACGCTCAGGATCATCACGGCAAAGCCGAGGAAGACGATTCCGGCGGATGGCGCGAGGCCGGCCCGCACGTACTCCGCGCCGAGCGGTAACGAGACGCGGATCAGCTCGCCGTTGAAGAGAAGCGACGGCTTCGCGTAGGCGGCCGCGAGCATCACGACGGAGTACGGCACGCACAGCCGCAGCAGCCGGCTCTCGACGCCCACGTACAGCTCGCTGAAGCGAACGAAACCGATCACCAACGGCAGCGCGGCGATCATGCCGGCCAGTTGGGCCCGCTGCGCCTCCCCAAGCGAGCGCGCCTCGTACAGAACCGCATAACTCCCCGCGACCCAGACCACCCCGAACGAGACCACGGCAATCCAGAAATGCGCCGCGTCGCGCGGGCGCATGCGATAGATCCAGAGGTGGAAGATCGCGGCGCAAAGCGCGAGGGCGGCGAAGCCAAGGTTCACCAAGGCGAAAAAGCTCATTGCCGCTGTGAATCGGCAGGCTCCGCGCTCGCCCTGAGGGTTGGATGACTTGCCCCGGGAAGCTGCAGACGAGTTGCAAACGATCTTCCTGCGGATGGGGTCAACTTCGCGCCGCGTTTGCCGAAAACGCTCTCGCCGCGTCTGTCTGCGGCGGAGGGGACGGAGCATGCGGGGAATCGCGTTCGCGCTGCTCTTCATGTTTTGCGCCAGCGCATTTGCGGACACGCCGCCGGCCACACCGCCCGCAGCGCCGCAGGCGACGCCGCCGGTCGACCCCAACAACCCCACCAACGCTTCCAATCCGGCCGGCGCGCCTGTGCCTCCCAAGAAGTGGGAGATGCGCGACGATCAGCGAGCGCATCGCGGCGCGTGTCTCAAGCTCACCAAGCAAATTGCGCGTTACGACCGAGACGCCGGCTGGGCGCACGACCAGGGCAACGAACTCTGGGAGCTCTCGAATCGCGAGCGTGTGTTTCGGCTCGCAGCCGAGCGCCAGCGCCTGTGCCCTTCGAAGAAAGGTCCGACCAGCGAGGAACTGCTCGTGAAGGCCGCTGTGGTCGCGGCGCGCCTCGCCGCGCTCGCAGCCTCGCACGGAGCGTTCTGAACTCCGCTTCGCCGTGACCCGCGCTGACTTAGAGTGCGCGCTTCACGGAGGTGAAGCGTGAAGCTCCACGAAAACGCGTCGGCGCCGAACCCGCGCCGCGTCCGCATCTTTCTGGCCGAGAAGGGCATAACAATTCCGGTCGTGCAGGTGGACATCGCGAAGCAAGAGAACCGTGGGCCTGACTTTCGAGCAAAGAATCCCCTTGGCCAGGTGCCCGTGCTCGAGCTCGATGACGGCACGTTCATCTCGGAGAGCGTTGCGATCTGTCGCTACTTCGAGGAGGTGCAGCCCGAGCCGCCGCTGTTCGGCGCTGGCGCGCGCGAGCGGGCGCTGGTCGAGATGTGGCAGCGCCGCGCGGAACTCGAACTCACCCAACAAGTGTTCTTCTGTTTTCAGAACACCCACGAGTTCTTCAAGGGGCGGCTTCCGCAGGTGCCGGAGTACGGGGAGGTGGCGCGCAAGCGCGCGGAGGCGGCGCTCGCGCTGCTCGACGGCGTGCTCGCAGAGCGCCAGTTCTTGGCAGGTGAACGCTTCACGATCGCAGACATCACCGCGCTGGTCGGCCTCGATTTCGGGCGCGTCGTGAAAATCCGCCCCGCGCCGGAGCACAAACACGTCGCGCGCTGGCACGCAGAGGTTTCGGCGCGGCCGAGTGCGAAGGCCTAGCAAGCGGCGCCTCGCCGCGGGCAGCGAGCCGCAGGTGAGCGAAGTCAACGCTACTCAGGCAGCGTGATCGCCACGCGCTCGGCCTCGAAAAGCCCGCGGCGCGCGAGGCCGCGTTCGAGGCGCCGGCCCCCCGGCGTGTCGATCGCGAGCACGTAGGCCATCACGGCCGGCTGCTCGCCGCATTCCTCGCGATAGACCATGTAATCGACGCCGATGCGGTAGCGGCCCGGCACCGGCGCAGCGAACACGACTTCCTCGATGCGCGGGCTCGGCGAAGCGCAGCGCGCGTCGGCGAGCAGCCGCCCGCCAGCCGCGGCGCGCTCATTCGCGAAATAGATCGTCTCGGCGCGCGGGTCGGTGACGTACAGGTCGAGGTCCGCCGCGCCGCCGAAGGCGAGCCGCACACGCAGCGCGCCGTCCCGCGCGGGCAGGCGCTTGCTGAGTTCCGCTTCGAGCTGTGCGGCTTCAGCTTCGAGCGCGGGCGTCCAGCGCGCGACCGGCGTGCGTTCGCGCGCGCGCGCGAGCGGGGGGACCGCGAACGCGAGAGCGAGGGCAATCAGCGCACACGCCGCGCTCGGCGTGCCGGTATGTTGTGCGGCTGCTCGCGCGCTGCGCACCGGAGGCTTTTGCATGACGCGATTCTTGCGCATCTCGCGGCGACGCTCCCGCCTCGCGCGGGCCGCTCTACTCGTCGCCGCGCTCGTGGGGCTCGCCTGCGACGCCGGCAACCACGCCGAGAAGTTGCACCGCTACGAACTCGAGGGCGTCGTCCAGGACCTCGACGCCGCGCACCAGCAAGCGCTGATCGATCACGCTGAAGTGCCGGGCATAATGCCTGCGATGACGATGAGCTTCGACGTGCCCGACCGCGCCGTGTTCGAGAAGCTCGCCGCCGGCCAGCGCATCTCCTTCACGCTCGAGATTCGCGACAAGAGCTTCCGCGTGATTCGCGCCGAGGTGCTCGAGGAGAAGGCCGCCCCCGGCCGCTCGGGGGCGCTCGCCGCGGTCGCGCCCGCGCAAGATCTCGCGCCGGACTTCACGCTGATCGACCAGGCAGGCGCGCCGGTGACGCTCGCGAGCCTGCGCGGCAAGACGCTGCTGATCGATTTCATCTACACGCATTGCCCCGGGCCGTGCCCGATTCTCACGGGCCGTCATGCGCAGATCCAGCGCGACCTAACACCTGAGCTGCGCGCGAAGATCCAGTTCGTCTCGATCAGTATCGATCCCGAGCGCGATACGCCGGAGGTGCTCGCGAGCTACGCGCGCGCGCGCGGCGTCGATCTCACGAGCTGGTCGTTCCTCACCGGCGAGCCCGAAGCCGTGCGCGACGTGCTGAAGCGTTACGGCGTGTTCGCGCAAGAGAGCGCCAACACGGGCGAAGTCGATCACATCGTGGTGACCCTGCTGGTCGATGCCGAGGGCCGCGTGGTGAAGCGGCTGTTCGGCGTCGAGGACAGCGTGGCGGACGTAAAGCAGGCGCTGCTGGAACTCGCGGCGTGAGCACGCCCGCACCGCGCAGCGCTTAGGGCGCGATGGAGCTTTCTGCGCGCGCGATCGAGGTGCGGCTCGACTGCGAGCCGCGTGCGGTGCTCGCGACGCTGCGCGCCGATGGCAGCCCCGCGCTCGTGCCGGTGGTGTTCGCGCGCGCGGCGGGCGCGCTGTGGTCGCCAATCGATGGCAAGCCGAAGCGCGGGCCGGCGCTCACGCGACTCGCGAACATCGCGCGCGATGCGCGTGTGGCGCTGCTGCTCGACGGCTACGACGCGAACTGGACGCAGCTCTGGTGGCTGCGCGTCGAAGGGCGAGCGAGCGCGCAGCGCGCCGAGCTCGCGGCAGGCGAAGCCGCGCTGCGTGCGAAGTATCCGCAGTACGCGAGCGTCCCGTTGTTCGCGGGCGAGCCGCTGTTGTTACGAATCGAGCTCGAGCGTGTAGCGAGCTGGGCGGCGTCGGAAGCGGCGCTGCGCGCGGCGGAAGGAGGAGAACCGTGAACGTGGCGTTCTTGTGTCTCGGCGCGATGGGGCGACCGATGGCGGGGCACCTCGCGCGCGCGGGCCACGCAGTGGTCGCCTACAACCGCACACGCGCGAAGGCGGAGGCGTGGGTCAGCGAGTTCGGCGGGCGCGTCGCCGCGACGCCGCGCGAAGCCGCGAGCGGCGCCGAGTTCGTGTTCGCGTGCACGGGCAACGACGCGGATTTGCGCGAGATCACGCTCGGCGCCGCGGGCGCCTTTGCGACGCTCGCGCCTGGCGCGGTGTTCGTCGATCACACCACCGCATCGCCCGCGCTCGCGCGCGAACTCGCGGTGCGCGCCGTCGCGCTCGGCGCCGCGTTTCTCGATGCGCCCATCTCGGGCGGCGAGGAAGGCGCTAAGCGCGGGCAACTCAGCGTGATGGCAGGCGGCGAGCCCGCGGCGTTCGCGCGCGGACAGCCGCTGCTCGCTTGTTATGCCAAGAGCGCGGCGCTGGTCGGCCCCTCGGGCGCGGGCCAGCTCACCAAGGCCGTCAACCAGTTGTGCATCGCCGGCGCGCTCGCGGGCTTGTCCGAGGGCCTCGCGTTTGCGGAGCGCGCGGGGCTCGATCTCGCGCGCGTGATCGAGGTGATCTCGCAGGGCGCTGCGCAATCGTGGCAGCTGGACAATCGCGCGCGCACGATGGCGGAGGGGCGTTACGACTTCGGCTTCGCGGTGGACTGGATGCGCAAAGACTTGGGCATCGCGTTTGCCGAGGCGGAGAAGAACGGGGCGCGGGTGGAGGCGGCGCGGGCGGTGGATGCGATGTATGCGAGGTTGCAAAGTGCGGGCGGCGGGAGGCGGGATACGTCTTCGTTGATCGAGGCCTTGCGGCGGAGCTGAGGGGCTCGCGCATCGAAGACTCGCGCTCGGAGGGTCTTCGACGCGTAGGGCGCTCGGGGCGGGAGGGGGCTTCTGCGCTTCAGCTCGCAACGGCGGGCGAATGCGAACAGGCGGGCGTCTCGCTGCGCATTGCCGAACACGAGTGCACCGAGGTGTGGCGCACGTTTACGCGAGTGTTGGGGCAGCGAGTCGCTTGGGGCTTGGTTGCTAGGTGTAGGCGGCTTCCGCTCCGAAGCCCCCCTCCCGCCCCGAGCTCGTGCTCGTGTTCGCTCGGAGCGCGCGGGCGGGGAGCAGCGGCTCTGGCGAACGGCGGCTGCTGGGGGGAGGGCGGAGCCAGCGGGCCGTTGAGGCTCGCCGGCTCCGCTGCTCGGATGGATCCGCTTGGCGCGGGGCTTTGCCGCGCGCTGCTAAGTTGCGCGCCCTTTTCGCGATTTGGGAGCTGAGAGCCATGGCTGATTTTGTTTTCACGATGCACGACCTGCGCAGGGTCGTGCCGCCGGATCGCGTGATTCTGGATGGGATTACGCTGGCTTTCTTGCCGGGCGCGAAGATCGGGGTGCTCGGGGCGAACGGGTCGGGGAAGAGTTCGCTGCTGAAGATCATGGCGGGCGTGGACAAGGATTTCCTGGGTGAGGCGCGGCCGCATCCGGCGCTGCGCATTGGCTATCTCGCGCAGGAGCCGCAGCTGGATGCGAGCAAGGACGTGAAGGGCAACGTCGAGGACGGCGCCGCGGCCATGACGGGGTTGTTACGGCGCTTCGAGGAGGTGTCGGCGAAGTTCTCCGAGCCGATGGACGACGACGCGATGAACGCGCTGCTCGAGGAGCAGGGCAAGCTGCAGGACGCGATCGACGCCGCGGGCGGCTGGGAACTCGACCGCACGCTCGAGATCGCGATGGACGCGCTGCGGCTGCCGCCGGGCGACGCGAAAGTGGAGGTGCTCTCGGGCGGCGAGCGCCGGCGCGTTGCGCTCTGCCGGCTGCTGCTCTCGAAGCCGGACATGTTATTGCTCGACGAGCCCACGAATCACCTCGACGCCGAATCTGTCGCTTGGCTCGAGCACTACCTGCAGGAATACCCGGGCACCGTCGTCGCGGTGACCCACGACCGTTACTTCCTCGACAACGTCGCGGGCTGGATCCTCGAGCTCGACCGCGGCCGCGGCTTCCCTTATCAGGGCAACTACACGGGCTGGCTCGAACAAAAGCGCGGGCGCCTCGGCGTCGAGGAGAAGCAGGCAGGCGCGCGCCAGCGCACGCTCGACCGCGAGCTCGAGTGGATCAAGATGTCGCCGCGCGCGCGGCAGACGAAGAGCAAGGCGCGCATCCGCGAGTTCGAAGCTCTGCGCCAGCAGGAAGAGCAGCGGCTGCCGGAGACGGTCGAGATCAGCATTCCGGCCGGCCCGCGCCTCGGCGACTTGGTGGTCGAGGCGACGAATCTCTCGAAGGGTTATGGCGATCGCCTGTTGATCGACGATCTCAGCTTCAAGCTGCCCGCGGGCGGCATCGTCGGCGTGATCGTCGCGAACGGCGTCGGCAAGTCGACGCTGTTCCGCATGCTGGTCGGCGTTGAGAAGCCCGAGAGCGGCACGATCCGCCTCGGCGAGACCGTGAAGCTCGCCCACGTCGACCAGAGCCGGGACGCGCTCGCGCCCAATAACTCGGTCTGGCAGGAGATCAGTGGCGGCGCCGAGCGCATCCCGCTCGGCAAGCGCGAGATCGCTTCGCGCGCCTACGTGAACTCGTTCGGCTTCAAGGGTGCCGAGCAGCAGAAGCGCGTCGGCGAGTTATCAGGCGGCGAGCGCAACCGCGTGCACCTCGCGAAGCTGCTGAAGAGCGGCGGCAACGTGCTGCTGCTCGACGAGCCCACGAACGACCTCGACGTCGACACGCTGCGCGCGCTCGAAGACGCGCTCCTCAGCTTCGCCGGCTGCGTGGTCGTGATCTCCCACGATCGCTGGTTCCTCGACCGTATCGCGACGCACATGCTGGCCTTCGAGGGCGACTCGCACGTCGAGTGGTTCGAGGGGAATTATCAGGAGTACGAGGCGGACTACAAGCGGCGGAAGGGCTCGGAAGCAGACCAGCCGCATCGCGTGCGGTTCCGGAAGCTGGAGCACTGACAAGGGCGGCCGCTCGCGTGCGCCCAGGTGCGAAGGCGCGCGCATGCGTCCGCCTGCAGCGGCTCTCGCGTCAGCGCGTGACACCGAACTCTTCCTTCGGGCACTCATCCCACACACCTCACCCCGAATTGCCGCGCGAACACGAAGGCGTTCGCGCAACGAGGTGGCGAGATGGGAGCCAAGGCAGTCGCGAAGATCGGCAAGCGAGTCGAGGGTGCAATCGTTCGCGTTCGGGACGAGCGCGTAATCCTGGATGAGGAATTGGCAGCGCTCTACGGGGTTACGACGAAAGCATTGAATCAGGCGGTCCGCAGAAACCGGGCGCGCTTCCCGAGCGACTTCATGTTCCAACTCGGCTACGAGGAATGGGAATCTTTGAGGTCACAATCTGTGACCTCAAACGGACGAGGCGGCCGGCGTACTCTTCCATTCGCGTTCACCGAGCAGGGCGTCGCGATGATGTCGAGCGTGCTGCACAGCAGGCGAGCGATCGCGGTGAACATCGAGATCATGCGCGCGTTCGTGCGCCTGCGCGCAATGCTGTCCGCGCATCAGGATCTGTCGAGGAAGCTGGGCGCGCTCGAGCGCAAATACGACGGGCAGTTTCGTGTCGTCTTCCGCGCGATTCACGATCTGATGGATGCGCCGCCTGTGCCGCCGCCGGGCAAGCCGCCGGCGCGAATCGGCTTTGGGCCCCCGCGCCGAGGGCGCCCGGGCGCGTCATAACACGACACGCTGCTCGTCTCCGCCGCAGAGCCTAATCGCCGCGTACTCGCAGCTTCCTCGTTGGCGCTTGAACAGGCTCACCGCGATCAACCAGACGCGCACGACGTCGCCGGGGTGCTTGCCGAAGTAGCGCAGCGCGTCGGCGTGCAGGTTGCGGCGTTCGTCGTGCCACGCTCCGAGGCCGCTCCGGCCGGAGCGCACCACGACGTGGAACTCGCGCTGCTTCCAGTTTGCGAGCGGGCACCAGAAGGCGGCGCCCACCGGGAGTTCCTTGCTCCAGTAATAAGTGAGGTCGAGGCCGTTCGCGAACTCGACGGCGAGGCTCAGGTAATCGTGGCTCGGGAGGCTGTCTTCGCGCAGCAAGCCGGGCAGCGCATCGACGCGCCAGCGCCAAGCGATCTCGGTGTCCGGGCGCAGCGGGAACGCGACGTCGCGCTGCAGGATGCCCACGTCGCTCTCGACCTCGCACGCGAGCGTCGGCTCGCCCATCGGACCGTGGCCCGCGTGGAAGATCTCGCTGTCTCCGAGGTGCCAGAGGTGGTGCCAGCCGGCGGGGCTCGGGTCGCCGAGCGCGAGGCGCTCGCGTTCGCTCGCGACGACCCCTAACGGGTCGCCTGCGGCTGCAAGCGCGGCGAGACCCTCCACTGCGAGGCCGCCCCAGTGGATTGCGAGGATCCAGATCTCGCCCGCGCTGCTGGCGTAGACGGCGTCGTCTTGCAGGCGCGCGCCGCTGGCGTCCTTCCAGTCGTTAGGGAAGTAGTTGCCGAAGCAGAGGCGGCCGTCTTGCGCGGCGGTCAGCGTGTTCGAATCGCGGCTCGAAGAGCGAATCGGCCCGGCCGCGCCGATGCGCGCCCAGATCTGGGTCTTTGGCGTGACCCAGATGTCGAGCGCGGGCGACACCACCACGCGCCCTGCGGCGAAGTAACTCGCCTGCTCCCCCGCGCGCAGCGCGATGCCGCTGTCGCGCCAGGGCGGCTCGCTCGCGGGCAGCTGAATCCAGGCGTGCTCCGCAGCGACGCCCGGCGAGAGCGCCGAGAGCGCGCGATCGAGGGCCTCGCGAAAGCGCGGCAGATCCGGCGCCGGCTCGCGCTTCCCGCGCAGACGGCGTCCGGCTTCGCGCAGGCCCAGGCGCGCTGCAACTTGCAGATCGACGAAAGCGCCAGGCATTGGGTTCCTCTCTGGTGATGCGCCGATTGGAACACGCCCGCGCGCGAAATGCATTGGCTCGTTCGGACGGATTGCCCCGCGCGAAGTGCGGCCCGCGCGAGATAGGCTCGCGGCTTGGACCCTGCACAAGCTGCGCTCGCGCGAATGAGAGCCGCGCTCAATTCGGCGTTCGTCGCGCAGGGCGACGCGAAGACCGCGCTTCTGCTCGCGCTGATCGCGCGCGAGCACGCGCTGCTGATCGGGCCTACGGGCTGCGGCAAGACCGCGCTCGCGGAGGCGCTGCTCGCAGCCGCGGGCGGCGCCGCCGCGCGCGTCGCCTTTCATCGCGATACGCGTGCCGCCGAGTTGTTGGGGGACGTGGCGCTCGTGCGCACGCCGCACGCGCGCGGCGAGCGGATCTCGCTGCGGGCGCTGCCGAACGCGCTCGCGCGCGCGGAGTTCTGGCTGCTCGACGATCTCGAGCGCGCGCCGGGCGAGGCGCTCGCGCCGCTCTTGCGCATGCTCGGCGAGCGCGAGAACGCGGCTGGCCCGCTCCCGCTCGCGACCGCCGTCGCGACGTTGCTTCCGCGCGCGCAGGCGCGCCACGCCGACCCGATCGAGCCCGCGCAACTCGATCGCTTCGCGCTGCAGGTGCGCATGCGCGGGCTGGCGCTGAGTGCGGACGCGACGTTCGCGAGCGCGCTGCTCGCGAGGGCGGCGTTGCCTAATAGCCAGGCACTTACCGCAGCTGCGGCGCCCGCCGCCGCCCCACTGGACGCCAGCGAGCGCGCCGAACTCGCGCGCGCGGCCGCCGCAATCGGCGTGCCCGAACCCGTGCGCGCCGAGTGGCTCGCACTCTGGCGGCGCATCGCACAGCTTGCGCAGTCATCAGGCTTTCCGGAGCCGAGCGATCGTGTGCTGGCCGCGCCGGGCTTCGCGGTGCTGCGGGCGCACGCCGTGCTCGCAGGGCGCGCCGAGGCGACGCGCGCGGATCTGCGCGCCGCGCGCTTCATGCTGGCGGCGCGCGTCCCAGAGGCGCTGTTGCAAGCCGCGGAGCAGCTCGTCGAGCGCTCCGCAGCGGGCGAACTCGCGCCTACATCGAGCACCGCACGAGCCGGGCGCACGCTGCCTGGCGACCCCGGCGCTCGCCCCAACAACCCGCGTGCGAACGCGCTCGAGGGCGAACGCGCGGCGTTGCTCTCCCCAAAAACTCCACTGCAACACCGCCCCGAACCCGTCGACGTCTCGCGCTTCGTGCGCGCGCTCGCGGGCCGCATCGATCGCGCGAAGGCGGAGCGCGCGGCGGATCCAGGCGGCGCACCGCGCCGTCGCGCAATGCTGCGCGGGCTCGCCGATGTCGCGGACGCGGACCCGGTGGAGCTCGCGCTCTACGCGAGCGGCGATTGGCCGAGCGGGCCGGCGGTGCTTAGGCGCGAGCGGCGCAGCGAGGGCGGCGCGCTGATCGTGCTGCGCGATGTCTCGGCTTCGATGGAAGGCGCGCGCACGCGGCTCGCGGCAGACATCGTTGCGGGCGTGCTGCGCGCGGCAGCGAAGCGGCGCATGCGCTTTGCGTACGTCGAGTTCCATCACGAGGCCGAGCCGTTTCTCGTCGACGGCGCGCTCTTCCACCGCCGCTACCGAGCCGTGCTCGCGCGCGCGCGCATCGCACGCGCCGAGGGCCGCACGAGCTACGAGGCCCCGCTGCGCGTCGCGCTGGCCGCGCTGCGCGCACTCGAACGGCCAGGCGGGCATGTGCTGCTGCTCACGGATGGCGTGCCAGTTGTTGGGGATCCGCGCGTTCTGCGCGAGCGCGCGCAAGCGCTCGAACTCGGCGCGCGCATCCACAGCGTGTTCCTCGGTGCGGAGGAAACGCCGAGCTTGCTCGCCGAACTCGCGCGCGAAACGCAGGGCGTGTGTTTCCGCGCGGCGCGCGAGCGTGGCGTCATGGCGCTGCGCGAGACCACGCGCGAAGCAAAGCTGCGCGCACTGGGGTAGAGAACGCGGCCATGAGTGACGACGCCGATGCCGCGCGTGAGCGCTTGCGAGCTGTGCAGGCACAGCTCGACGCGTTCGTCGTCGGCCACGACGAAGCCAAGCGCGCGCTCTTGCTCGCGCTGCTGTGCCGCGAGCACATCTATCTCGAAGGCCCGCCGGGCGCTGCGAAGACGCGCATGGCCGAGGTGGCTGCGCGTGCCTCGAGCCTCGGTTTCTTCTTCTATCAGATGCATCGCGATACGCGGCTCGCCGAGTTGGTCGGCGACACGGTGCTCGAGCGCGAGCCACTCGCGGGCGGCGGCGAGCGAATCGCGCAGCGCACGCTGCCCGGCGGCATCGCGACCGCCGAGGTGTGCGTGCTCGACGACATCTCGCGCGCGCCCGGCGAAGCGCTGAACGTCTTGTTACGGCTCTTGCAGGAACGCAAGCTCGGGGATGCATCGATTCCCCTGATGACTGCGATCGCGACCAGCAACCCGCAGCGCGACGAGTACTACAACGAGCCGCTCGACCCCGCGAACCTCGACCGCTTCGCGCTGCAGCTGCGCGTGCCCGGCCTGCTCGGCGCCCCGGATCTCGCACCCGCGCGCGAACTCGTCGATCGCGCCGCGGCGGGTGCGCTAGCGGACGACGCGCGCGCGAGCGCTGTCTGCGATCGCATCGCACTCGACATCGCCTACGTCGCAATCGCTCAGGTCGGCGTGCCGCCCGCGCTGCGCGAGGCGCTGCTCGAAGTGCTGCGCATCCTGCGCGCCGAGTACGACTGCAACGAAACGAACTCGCTGCTCACGGACCGCAGCTTCTTGGTGAAGTCGGTGAAGCTGCTGCGCGGCCACGCCTGGCTCGCCGGCCGCAGTTCGGTTGAAGCCGGCGATCTCGCAGTGCTGCGCTGGATGACGACCTTCCGCGTACCCGAGGAAGTGCACGAAAAGATGGACGAGGTGCTCGCGCGCGTCGTGTAGCATGCGACGCTTTTTTGGATTCGCAGAGGAGAGCCGCGTGAAGATTCGAGTGAGCGTGAACGGCGAAGCGGTCGACGCAGACATCGCTCCTCGCACGTTGCTCGTGCACTGGCTGCGCGAAGAGCAGGGCCTCACCGGCACGCACATCGGCTGCGAGACGACGCTGTGCGGCGCGTGCACCGTGCATGTCGACGGCAAGGCGGTGAAGAGCTGCACGATGTTCGCGGTGCAGGCCGACGGCTGCGACGTGCGCACGATCGAAGGGCTTGGCGAAGCGAACGCGCTGCATCCTGTGCAGAAAGGCTTCTGGGAAGAGCACGGCTTGCAGTGCGGCTACTGCACACCCGGCATGATCATGGCCACCGTTGCGCTGCTCGCGGAGAACGCAGACCCGAGCGAGGCGCAGATCCGCCACGCGCTCGAAGGCAACATCTGCCGCTGCACCGGTTACCAGCAGATCGTGAACGCCGTGCAGCACGCCGCGCGCATCGCGCGCGAGGGGAAGTAGTTATGGCGCTGAAGCCGGTGATGATCGGCGAGCGCATCAAGCGCCGCGAAGATCCGCGCCTGATCCGCGGCATGGCCACCTACACGGACGACGTGAAGCTGCACGGCATGCTGCACGCCACGTTCGTGCGCAGCGATCACGCCGCGGGGCGCATTCTGAAGATCGATGCGACGCGCGCGAAGGCGTTGCCCGGTGTCGTCGCGGTGTTCACGTACGACGATCTGCGCGGGCAGGTCGGCCCAGCGCCTTGCACCACCGTGTTGCCCGGCATGAATCACGCGCCGCATCCGCTGCTCGCGGATGGCGACGTGCGCTACGTCGGCCAGCCCGTGGCGGTGGTGATCGCGAAGGACAAGTACGTCGCGCGCGATGCGGCGCTCGAAGTCGAAGTCGAGATCGACGCGAAGCAAGCGGTGGTCGACGTCGAGGCGGCGCTACTGCCCGGCACGCCGCTCGTCTACGAGCAGTTCGGCACTAACCTCGCGGTGCATCTCGCGATGCCGCATCCCGAGACGGAGCGCTTGTTTGCGGAAGCGCACGGCACGATCGCGCTGCGGCTCGTGAACCATCGCGTCGCGCCGGTTCCCATGGAAGGCCGCGCGGTCGTGGCGCACTGGGAAGACGGCCCGCAGAAGCTCACGGTCTGGACGTCCACGCAGACGCCGCACGGCTGCAAGCAGCAGATCGCGATCTGCCTCGGCCTGCCGGAGCTGCGCATCCGCGTGATCGCGCCCGAAGTCGGCGGCGGCTTCGGCCAGAAGATCCCTAATTACGGTGAAGAGTGTCTGTTGCCGTGGGTCTCGCGGAAGCTGCGCAAGCCGGTGAAGTGGGCGGAGACGCGCACGGAGAACCTCGCGGCGTCGTCGCACGGGCGCGGGCATGTGACCCACGTCGAGGCGGCGCACGATCGCGACGGCAAAGTGCTCGCTCTGCGCGGCAAGACCGTCGCGGAACTCGGCGCGTTCGCGTCGATGCTCGGCCCCGCGATCCCGACTTTCACGCACCTGCTCGCGGCTGGGCCTTACACGATGAAAGCCGTGTCGTGGGAAGTGGATGTCGTCTACACGCACACGATGGCGACGGATGCTTATCGTGGCGCCGGCAGGCCCGAGGCGGCGTATAACATTGAGCGCGTGATGGACGCGCTGGCCGCGAAGCTCGGCATCGACCGCGTCGAGATCCGCCGCCGCAACCTGATCCCCGCCGGCTCGTTCCCGTACTCCGCCCCCACCGGCGCCGTCTACGACAGCGGGAATTACCAGGCGTGCCTGGAGAAGGCGCTGCTGCGCTTCGATTACGCCGCTGCGATCGCTGCGCGGGATCGTGCGCGCGCCGAGGGCAAGCTTTCGGGCATCGGCGTCGCGACCTTCACGGAGATCTGCGGGCTCGGGCCATCCACCGGTACAGCGGCGCCCGCGCGCGCCGGCACCTGGGAGAGCGCCGAGTTGCGCGTCGAGCCCACCGGCGCGGTCACCGTAATGACTGGCGCTTCGCCACACGGGCAGGGCCAGGAGACCGCCTTCGCACAAATGGTGGGCGACGCCTTCGGCATCGACATCGATTCCGTGAACGTCGTGCACGGCGACACCGACATCGTCACCCACGGCGTCGGCACCTTTGGCAGTCGCGGTCTGGTGGTCGGCGGCAGCGCGGTGCACATGGCCGCGCAGAAAATCCTCGCCAAGGCCAAACGCATTGCCGCGCACTTGCTCGACACCACCGAGGAGCGCGTGAACGTCGAGCAGGGCGTGTTCGGCGTCGCGGGCGGCGCGCGCAAGCTCACGTTCGCCGACGTCGCGAGCGCGGCGCACACCTGGGGCGTCGCGATCCCGGGCGAAGAGCCCGGCCTCGAAGCCGTCGCGCGCTTCGAGCCCACCGGCACCACGTTCCCGTTCGGCGTGCACTTCTGCACGGTTTCCATCGACAGGGAAACCGGCCAACTGACGATCGAGCGTTTCCTGTCGGTGGACGATGTCGGCAACATCATCAACCCGCTGCTCGCGGACGGGCAGCGCCTCGGCGGCATCATCCAAGGCCTCGGCCAGGCATTATGCGAAGAGGTCCGTTACGACGAGAACGGCCAGCTGATGACCGCGACGTTCATGGACTACACGATGCCGCGCGCTGCGATGTTCCCGCGCATCGAGCTCGATACGACCTGCACGCCGAGCCCGCTGAACCCGCTCGGCGCGAAGGGCATCGGCGAACTCGGCACGATCGGCTCGACGCCGTGTCTCGTATCGGCCGTGCTCGACGCGCTCGCGCCGCTCGGCGTGAAGCACGTCGATATGCCGCTGAAACCTGAGAAGTTGTGGCGGCTGATTCGAGAAGCCCAGCAGCAGAGTGGAGGCGCGCGATGATCCCCGCCGAGTTCGACTACGCCGTGCCGCGCACGCTCGAAGGAGCCGCGCGCCTGCTCGCAGGAACCGAGGGCGCCAAGCTGCTCGGCGGCGGCATGAGCCTGATTCCCGCGCTCAAGCACCGGCTCGCCGCCGCGCCGTTGCTGGTGGACCTCGGCCGTGTCGCGGGCCTCGACAAGATCTCCGTAATGGCCGGCAAGATTCGAATCGGTGGGCGAGCGACCCACGCCGCCGTGATGTCACACCCGGAGCTCGCGCGCGTCCACGTCTTCGCCGAGACCGGCGAAGTGCTCGCCGATCCGCAGGTGCGCAACCGCGGCACGTTCGGCGGCTCGCTCGTGCACGCCGACCCGGCGGCGGACTGGCCCGCGGTCTTCATCGCGCTCGGCGGCGAAGCCACGCTCGTCTCCGCGACCGCCACGCGCAGGGTCGGCGCCGACGCCTTCTTCCAGAGCCTCATGACCAGCGCCGTGCGCGAAGACGAGATCCTCTCCGAGGTCACGTTCCCGCTGCCCGGCGCCAAGACCGGCACCGCCTACACGAAAGTGCGTCAGCCCGCCTCGGGCTTCGCGATCGTCGGCGTTGCGGTGTGCGTCCGCGCCGAACGCACGGGCGTGATCGACGAAGTGCGCATCGGCGTCAGCGGCGTGAACGCTGTGCCGTTCCGCGCGCGCTCGCTGGAAGATCGACTGCGAGGCCGCGCAGTGAGCGGCCCCGCGCTGCGCGCCTTCGCGAGTGAGATCGCGGAAGCGGAGCCGCTCGACGACATGCACGCCTCGGCGGAGTATCGCAGGCACTTGTTGGGTGTTTACGCCGTGCGCTCGCTAGAGCGCGCGATCGCGCGCGCGCAGGCCTGAGCCGAAGGCCTATCTGAGGCCGTGCTTCCGCCGCGTCTCCGAGGCGCTCTGAATCAGCGAATCGCGGCGAGCCGCGCTTCCCCCGCGCGAATCACCGCGTCCTGGTGAGGCTGAAGTTCCTGGCCGCCCATCCCCATGAAGAACTCCAGGAACGGATCCACGACGCCGGTCACGATCCCTGATAACTCCTCGATCACCGCGAGCCCGCAGAAGGGGACGTGCGCGGTCGAGTAGCCGCCTTCGTGCGAGAGGATCAGGCGCCCGCCGCAGAGCTCGTCGGCGGCGGCGAGCAGGCTGCGTGTCAACGCGCGAAAAGTGGCGCTGGTCGCGAGCATGCGGCCGAGTGGATCCATCGCGCCGCCGTCGAAGCCCGACGCGACGAAGATCGCCTCGGGCCGGAAGCGGCGCAGCGCCGGCACGACCACCCGCGCGAATGCGGCTTCGTATGCGCCGTGCCCCGAGCCGGGCGGTAACGGCAGGTTCAGGTTGAAGCCCTTGCCCGCGCCTTCGCCGTCGTGTTCGGGGAAGCCGCGGCCGGCGGGGAAGTAGTTGTCCTGGTGCAGCGAGATCGTGAGCACGGACGGGTCGCTGATGAAGGCGCTCTCGGTGCCGTTGCCGTGGTGCACGTCCCAGTCCACGACCGCGACGCGCGCGAGCCCGCGCACCTCGCGCGCGTGCTTCACCGCGATCGCGACGTTCGAGAAGATGCAGAAGCCCATGCCGAGGTCGGCCTCGGCGTGATGGCCGGGCGGGCGCACCAGCGCGTAGGCATTATGGACGCGGCGATCGAGCACCGCGTCGGTCGCCGCCAGCGCGCCGCCAGCAGCGAGCAGAGCGATCTCGTAACTGCCGGGGCCGAAGGGCGTCAGCACGCCCGCGTCGCCCCCGTTCTCGGCGGAGAGCTTCTTCACGCGCTCGAGATGCCCGCGCGTGTGAACGCGCAGGATCTCGTCCTCGCTCGCCATGCGCGGCGCAATCGCATCGAGTCGCGCGAGCAGCCCCGACACTTCGAGCAGGCTCTTCAGCCTGCGCTTGGTCTCGGGGTTCTCGACGTGCCGATCGGGCTCGACCATGCCGCCGGCGGGAATGAATCCCGCCGCGGAGCGCGTGTCGTGCCACAGGTAGCGCTCGTGAAAGACGAACCCGGTTCTCATGTACTTCGCTCGCCTGCGGCTCGCTGCGCGCTTCGGCGGCCGCTGTGCGTCCGCGTTCCTCTTTGTTGACTTCGCTCGGCTACGCCTCGCTGCGCGCTTCGCTTGCGTCGCGCCATGAGACCCTCCGCGCTGTCTCTAGAACCTGTAGGTGAAGTCGATTCCGTAAGTGCGCGGCGCGCCGCGCTGGAAGTAGTCGAGCAAGAACGGATTGATGTTGAGCCCGTACACGTTGTAGTACTCGTTGGTCAGGTTCTTCACCCAGCCGCCGATCGCGTAGCGCTCGCTGTCCCAGACGATGCGCGAGTTGAGCAGCCAATAAGGCTGGCTGCCGGCGCGGAGTTGCTGAGAGGACGGAATGCGGCCCTGATAAGGGTCGTACTCCCAGTCGCCCATGTAGTTCGCGTCGAAGCGCAGGTTCAGCGCACCCGCTTCGCGATCGAGCAGATTGATGTCGCTGCCGACAGTGAACGTGAAATCCGGCGCGTTCTGGAACTGGTTGCCGCCGATGTCCACGTTGGTGACTGGGTTCAAGATCTGGTTCTTGTCGTACTTCGTGTCGAGCCAGCCGAACGACGAATCGATGCGTAGCCAGTCCGTGAGTTGCGCGAGCAGCTCGGCCTCGGCGCCGAACAGCCGGCCGTCGACGTTGCGCAGGTAGGACGTCACCTGGATGACTTCCTGGATCTGCTGGTTCTGGTAGCCGTAGTAGAACGCCGCGGCGTTCAGCTGCACGCGATCGTCGAACAGACGCGACTTGAAGCCGAGCTCGCCGGCGTTCACTTGCTCCGGGTCGGCCAGATAGACCTGGCTGGTGCCCTGATAAGCGAGCGCGTTGTAGGCGCCGGCGCGGTAGCCGCGGCTGTAGCTCAGGTAGGCCGAGACCCCGTCCGTGAACTCGGCGCGCAGGATCGCGCGGCCGGAGAGCTTGCCCGTCTTCTCGTTCTGCGAGACGTCAGGCAGGGAGGGGTCGTACGGGAAGCTGTAGGGCACCGTCGACGCCATGATCGCGCTGCGGTCCGAGTTCATCACCAGCGTCCGGCCGTCGTAATAACGCAGCGTGTCCCACGTGTAGCGGAGGCCAAGGGTGAGCGTGAGCCACTCGGTGAAGTCGACCTCGCCCTCGCCGTAGATGGCGAAGGACGGGCGCGAGAGCTTGTAGAACTGGTCGAGCTGCACGGGCGAGACGGGCGGCATTCCGCCGCAGTTCACCGGGTCGATGAAGCTGCGACCGTCCCACCAGCCCGTTGCGCTGGCCGGCCGGTCGCTCGCCGCGATGCCGAACAGCGGCGCGAGCACACCAAACAGCGCCGCGTTCACGGGCACGCCGCCGCACGCCACGGTGCCATCGGGAATCGTGCCGATGCCGACCGCGAGCGGCGCGTTGAAGAAGCCGACGGGCACGCCGAGGTCTTCCACCAGGAAGTTGAAGAAGTCCGGCTGATTATGGGTGCTCGTCTTGTCGCGGCCCGCGTAGAAGCCGCCGACCAGCCGCAGGCGCTCGCCCGTGAAGTTCACGCGGAAATCTTGGTTCCAGCTCTTGCTGCGCGTGTCGTAACGGATCGCGCACACGTCGAAGGGCGAACCGTCGCAGTCGAAGGGCGAGAGATCGTAGTGAGCGACGTCGAAGCCCGTGATCGAGGTGAACTGCCAAGCGTCGCCGAAGTCGTAGTTCAGCGTGAGCACGCCGCCAGAGGTCGACGTGTAGTACTCGCCCTGCGTGTCGGCCTCGACTTCGTTGCGGCGCAGCCCGCGGCCGGGCGTCGCGCCTTTCGGGCGTGCGGGGTCGAAGCGGTTGTAACCCACCAGGTCCGCGCCGCTGGGCGTCTGCCCGATGCCGACGGGCGCATCGCCGCGCGGATCGTCCTGAGAGGTGTAGAGCTTGAACGTCGCCTTGAACTCGTCGCTCGGCGCCCACAGCAGCGTCATGCGCGCCCCGAACGAGTCCGTCGTTCCATAATCACGGCCGTCGAAGGGATCCTTCGTGTAGCCGTCGCCCTGGGTCACCATGCCTGCGACGCGCACGCCGAGCACGTCCGGGATCAGCGTGTATTCGGCAGCGCCCGCGACGCGCCAGGTGCTGTAGTTCGCATAACCCGCGGAGAACTCGCCGTTCGCTTCGCCGAGGGTGGGCTGCTTCGTGAAGAAGCTGACCGCGCCGCCCGTGGTGTTACGGCCGAACAGCGTGCCTTGCGGGCCGCGCACGACCTCGATGCGCTCGAGGTCGAACAGCTGCCCGCCGTGGCTGGCGCGCAGGCTCTGGTAGACCTCGTCGACGTAGACGCCGACCGGCGACGCCGTGGTCGAGTTGAACTCGTTCGCCACCGAGACGCCGCGCAGCGAGAAGTTCGGCTGCGTCTTGCCGTAGGCCGTCGTGACCTGGAGCGTCGGCAGCGAGCCCATCAGGTCCATCGTGTTGGTGATGTTGCGCGCCACGAGATCGTCGCCCGTGAGCGCCGTGACCGCGATCGGCACCTCCTGCATATCAACGGAGCGTTTCGTCGCGGTGATGATGATCTCTTCGAGGCCGCCCTCGGGCTCGGCTGCGGGCGCGGCTTCTGCCGCGGGTGCGTCCTGCGCCCACGCGCCGTTCACCACGAGAAATCCGAGCGCGACGAGTCCGATTGCGGGAAGCGCTTTCGCCATGTGTGTCCCCTTCGTCGTTGGGATCAACCGAGCGGCCGACCCGACGCAGGCAGCACTGTGCCACAGCAATTCCGCGGACCGCACCGCCAAAACAAGCGCCGGGTCGAGCACTTCGCGCGCGACGCGCCGTGGCTCAAGCGATCGCAAACCCCTCGTACCCCTTCTCGCGCACTTCCTCGCACTTCGCGCGATACGGCGGCACACCGAGATACGGCATGAACACGCGCGGCTTCCCCGGCACGTTGGCGCCTAAGTACCAGGAGTTGCAGTTCGGGTAGAGCGAGGTGTGCGCGACTTCGTTCACGTGCGCGACCCAGGCGTCTTCGGCGTCCTTGCGCGCGTCGATGCGCTTCGCGCCGCGCCGCGCGAGATCGTCGATGCAGCGCGCGATCCAGTTCACGTGATGCTCGATCGAGGGCAGCATGTTGCTGAGAACTGACGGGCTGCCGGGGCCGGTGATCATGAAGAAGTTCGGGAAGCCCTCGGTCGCGACGCCCAAGTAAGTCGTCGGCCCTGCCTTCCACTTCTCGCGCAGGCTGCGTCCGCCGCAGCCGCGGATGTCGACGCGCACGAGCGAGCCCGTCATCGCGTCGAAGCCCGTCGCGAACACGATGCTGTCGACGGCGTACTCGCGGCCACCGGCGACGACTCCGTTCGGCGTGATCGCCTCGATCGGCGCGTCCTTCAGCGACACGAGCGTCACGTTCGGGCGGTTGTAGGTGGCGTAATAACCCGTATCGACGCACAGGCGCTTGCAGCCGACGGGCGTCGTCGGGCAGAGCAGTTCCGCGGTGGCGGCATCCTTCACGACTGTACGGATCTTGTTGCGGATGAACTCGGCGGCGGTGTCGTTCGCCTTCGGGTCGAACATCAAATCGGCGTAGGCGCCCAGGAAGCCAAGCCCGCCGTACGCCCAGCGCCGCTCGTACTCGGCGTTGCGCTCGGCTTCGCTCACCGAGAACGCGCTGTCCGGGTTGTCGCGGAAGTCCGCGCCGAACGGGTGCTGCGCCACTTCGGCGCGAAACGCCGGGTAGTTCGCGCGCACGCGCTGCTCGATCTCGGCATGCACCGCGCCGTTGTGCGCGGGGCTCGAGTAATTAGGCGTGCGCTGGAATACGAACAGCTGCGCGGCTTGCGCCGCGATGATCGGGATCGACTGGATCGCCGAGGAGCCCGTCCCGATCACGGCGACGCGTTTGCGTGCGAAATCCACCGGAGTATGCGGCCAGTTGCCCGTGTGGTACTTCGCGCCCTTGAAGGACTCGATGCCCGGGAACCCGGGCGTGTTGGTCGACGAGAGACAGCCGACGGCCATGATGAAGAAGCGCGCGCTGAGCTCTTGGCCCGCGCTCGTCTTCACCGTGTAGCGATCCGCGCTCTCGTCGTAGTGGGCGCTCTCGACGCGCGTGTTCAGCACGATCTCGCGGCGCAGGTCGAAGCGATCCGCGACGTGATCGACGTAACGCAACAACTCGGCCTGCGTCGCGTAGCGCTCGCTCCAGCGCCACTGATCCTGAAGCTCGTCCGAGAATTGGTACGAGTACTCGAGGCTCTCGATGTCGACGCGCGCGCCCGGGTAGCGATTCCAGAACCATGTGCCCCCGATGCCGCTGCCCGCCTCGAACACGCGCGCCCGCAAGCCGAGGCCGCGCAGGCGGTGGAGCATGGCCA
>JANNRF010000198.1:0-6727 GCA_031401135.1 Deltaproteobacteria bacterium
TGAAACGCAAACGTGGGAGACTGGCGTGCATCTGCTCGGCCTCTCGCAAAGCGCGCGCGATGCGCTCGCCGAGTTCGCGAGCCAGCCGATCAATCGGAGACGCTGAGGCGCTGCACGCGAGCGAACGACACCGAGAGGCGCGATGGAACTCCCCGCCTTGCGCGATGCCCTGGCTGAGTTGGCGCGCGAGTGCGGCGTCTCGGTGCGCGTGCTCCGGGGCGCTGGCGACGGAGCGCCCGGGCTTGCCAGTGGGCCCGCGCTCGTGCGCGGCGCGCCCTGGGTGGTGCTCGTCGCGAGCGATCCCGCAGCCGTGCAGATCGCAGCGCTCGCCACCGGCCTCGTGCGCTTCGCGCCGAGCGCGCTCGCTGCGCGCTACTTGCCGCCCGCGGTCCGCGCGGCGCTCGATCGGGCCTCCGGGGAGCAAGAAGCCGGGGAGCCAGAAACGCGTTGACACTTTTCGGAGTCGCGGTTTAGGATCCGCGCCGAGCCGAGGGGAACCGCAAGTTGCGGTCTCCATCGAACGCTCCACGGACACCGGGCAGAGCCCGCACACAAGGACGACGCCACCACTGCCCGAGATCGCTTGCATCCCAAAGCGGCACAGCCGCAAGTAGGAGCGAGACGGGGGCGGCAAGTTGGCGAGTTCACGGCAGCCAAAGGCCGAAGTGTCTTTTGCGTTGCCGCGCTCGACTGCAGAGCCGCGCTGAAATCTCGGGACGGCGAACTCCCAGCGGGCCCTCGCTTGGCGAGGCCTCACTCATGTCGACGATCACGGCCGCTTCGAGCCGCGAACAGCGCGTCACCGCGCGTTCGCTGTCGCTGCGCAAAGGGAAGGGCGAGCCCTTCTCCATGCTGACCGCCTACGACGCCACCTTCGCGCGCATCTTCGACGAAGCCGGCATCGACGTGCTGCTGGTCGGCGATTCGGTGGGCAACACCGTGCAGGGCGGCGAGACCACGCTGCCCGTGACGCTCGACGAGATGCTCTACCACACGCGGCTGGTCGCGCGGGTGACGCGCCGCGCGCTCGTGGTCGGCGACATGCCGTTCGGCAGTTATCAGGTGTCAGCCGAGGACGCGGTGCGCAGCGCCGTGCGCTTCGTGAAGGAAGGCGGCGCCGCGGCGGTGAAGCTCGAAGGTGGCCGCCGTGTGCGCGAAACGATCGCGCGCATCGTCGACGCCGAGATCCCTGTGATGGGGCACGTCGGCCTCACGCCGCAGTCGATCCACAAGATGGGCGGCTACCGCGTGCAAGGCCGCGGCGCCGCGCGCGATGCCGTGATTGCAGACGCGCTCGCGGTACAGGAAGCCGGCGCATTCGCGGTCGTGCTCGAGGGGATGCCCGCGGAACTCGCGACGGAGATCACGGGGCAGGTCGCGATTCCGACGATCGGCATCGGTGCGGGGGTGGCCTGCGACGGTCAGGTGCTCGTGCTGCACGACTTGTTGGGGCTCACGGACTGGACGCCGAGCTTCGCGAAGCGATACGCGAACCTCGGCCAGCTCGCGTCGCAGGCGGCGCGCGCGTTCGCCGACGATGTGCGCCAGCGCAAGTTCCCCGGCGACGAGCACTCGTACCGGTAGGCGCGAGCGCGAAACTCGGGATGGAACAGATCATTACGGTGCGCGCGCTGCAGGCGCGGGCGGATCGCGAGCGCGCGGCCGGCCGGCGCATCGCGCTCGTGCCCACGATGGGCGCGCTGCACGCAGGGCACCTCGCGCTCGTGGACGAAGCGCGGCGGCGCGCGGAGTTCGTGGTGGTCTCGATCTTCGTGAACCCGGCGCAGTTCAACGCGCGCGCCGATCTCGACGCGTATCCGCGCACGCTCGAGGTGGATCTCGCGGCTTGCCGCGCGCGCGGAGTCGACGCGGTGTTTCTGCCTACCGAAGCCGAGCTGTACCCGCGCGGCCACCAAAGCTGGCTCGAGGTGACGGAACTCTCGAAGCCGCTCTGCGGTGCGACGCGGCCGGGCCACTTTAGAGGCGTGGCAACGGTGGTCGCGAAGCTGCTGATCGCCGCGAAGCCCCACGCCGCGGTGTTCGGCGCGAAGGATTTCCAGCAGCTCGCGGTGATTCGCCGGCTCGTCCTCGATCTCGGGCTCGACGTCGAAGTTGTTGGGCACCGGACGGTGCGCGAAGCCGACGGCCTCGCGCTCTCGAGCCGCAACGTGCATCTCACGCCCGAGACGCGCCCGCAAGCGCTCGCACTCTCGCGCGCACTCGCGGCGGCGCAGCGCGCGCTCGATGCGGGCGAGCGCAAGCGCGCCCAGCTCGAGGCGCTGGTGGCACGCGAACTCGCGCGGGCTCCCCTCGCGAAGATCGATTATGCCGAGCTGCGCGATCCCGAATCGCTCGCCCTCGCGCCCGACGAACTCAGCGGCCCCACTTTGCTCGCGCTCGCGGTGTTCTTCCCGAAAGCCGGAGGAGACGCCGTGCGCCTGATCGACAACTGTCTGCTGCACGTACCCAAGGAGAACCGGACGTGACTCGAACGATGCTGAAATCGAAGATCCACCGCGCCACCGTGACCGAGGCGAACCTCGAGTACGAAGGCAGCGTCACGATCGACAGCCTGCTGCTCGAAGCGGCGGACATCCTCCCCTACGAGAGCGTCGAAATCTACGACTGCACGAGCGGTAGCCGCCTGCGCACGTACGCGATTCCCGGCGAGCCCGGCTCGGGCGAGATCTGCATCAACGGCGCCGCTGCGCATCTCGTGAAGCCGCACGACGTCGTGATCATCGCGAGCTACGTGCAGGCCGAAGAAGCCGAGTGCCGCGATTGGCACGCGAAGCGCGTGTTCGTCGATCGCGCGAATCGGCAAGTGCACTGAAACGCCGCGCAGGGTCCGAACGTGCTGCTGTTACTCTGCCGCGCGCCATGGCGAAGAGCGGCGACGAGAAGAAGAGCGAAGTGGAGGTCGCGCGCATCGCGACGAACCGCCGCGCGCGCTTCGAATACGAGATCCTCGACAGTTTCGAGGCTGGCATCGCGCTGCTCGGCCCGGAAGTGAAATCGCTGCGGCAAGGCCAGGCGAACCTCTCAGGCGCGTTCGCGATCGTGAAGCGCGGCGAAGTCTGGCTGATCGGCTGCCAGATCTCGGCTTACAAGCAAGCGAGCCGTGATAACTCCGACCCGCTGCGCGAGCGAAAACTGCTGCTGAACCGCTCGGAGATCGCGCGCATCGACAGCAAGGTCTCCGAGCGCGGCTTCACGCTGGTGCCGCTCTCGCTCTACTTCAAGAACGGCCGCGCCAAAGTCGAACTCGGCATCGCGCGCGGCAAGAAGAGCCACGACAAACGCGAAGCGATCAAGCAGCGCGAAGACCGGCGCGAAGTTGACCGCGCCCTCAGCCAGGCCCGCAAACGCGGCTGAGCAAGCGGCGCTTCGCCGCGCGCAGCCAGGCCACGCGAGCCCTGGGCTCGCGTGAGCCGAGCGGAGATCGAACAGTGGCCTCGCTGCTCCTCGCCGGGTCAAAGGAACGTCCCCGACTACCGCTTCAGCCGAAGCCGAATCGGCAGGTGCTTCACGCCGCCCACGAGCGAGGAGCGCAGGCGCTTCACTTCCCCGGCGACTTCGACGCTCTCGATGCGCGGGATCAAATACTTGTACGCCATCTCGAGTTCGAGTCGCGCCACATGAGCGCCAGCGCAGAAATGCTCGCCGATGCCGAAGGCGAGGTGGCGGTTCGGATCGCGGTCGACTCTGAACGAGAACGGGTCCTCGAACACTTCCTCGTCGCGATTTGCCGACGGGTAGAACAGCGCGAGCTGCTCGCCCTTGCGGATCTTCTGCCCGCGCAGCTCGACGTCCTCGGCCGCGGTGCGCGCAAAATGAATGATCGGGCTCGACCAGCGCAGGATCTCCTCGATGCCCGCACCCAACAACTCGGGCCTGCGCTGCAGCTTCGCGAGTTCGTCCGGGTGCTGCGCCAGCGCGAGCATGCCGCCGCTCGTGGCGTTGCGCGTCGTCTCGTTGCCCGCGACCACGATGATCATGCAGTACGAGAGCAGATCGAGCGGCGCGAGCTTCGCGCCGTCCACTTCTGCGTTCACCAGTGCAGTAATCAGGTCGTCGCCGGGATTCTTGCGCTTCTCCTCGCTCAGCTTCGCGAAATACTGGAACATCTCGATCATCGCCTTCTGCGAAGTCTGCGCGGCCGTCTCGCCCGCGACCTGATACTCCGGGTCGCCCGCGCCGATCGTGCGGTTCGTCCAGTCGAACAGCAGCTTCCAGTCCGATTTGGGCACGCCCATCAACCAGGCGATCACCGCGATCGGCAGCGGCGCCGCCACTTTCTCGACGAAGTCGCATTCGCCATCGCCCGCGGCGAGCAGCTCGTCGACGATCTCCTTCGCGATCTGCTCGATGTCGCCGTGGATCTTCTTGAGCGCGCCCGGAGTGAAGCGTTTGCTCACGAGTTTGCGCATGGCGCCGTGCCGCGGCGGATCCATCTCGATCAGCGTCGGCGGCGGCCTGAAGCCACCGGCGCGCGCGTCCGGCTCGGTGCGGATCACGAGCGTGGGACCGTTCAGGAACTTGTCGGGCTGCTTGCCGATCCAGCCGATGTCGGCGTGCTTCGTGATCGCCCAGAACGGCATCTCGGCGTTCTCGACGAAAGACACCGGCGCACTGCGCCGCAGCTCAGACCAGCGCTCGTGCGGATAGCCGTCCTTGGCGTATGCGTCGGGCGAGATCAGCGGAGAGAGCGGACTGGACATCGGGGACCTCGCTGCGGGTTCGGGCGCGCAGCGTAGTTGCGCGCGGCGCGGCTCGCAGCGGAAAATTCAGCGCGATCGGCGCCTAACGCTTGTGCCGCTCGCCGCCAACGCGGTTGCGGCGAGGAGTGCCGCGGTGCTGGGCTCGGGCGTAGGCACGGCCTCGAGGTTCACGGTGCTCTGGTAGCCGAGCGAAGGGCTGCCCCCGAGGTTCGTGAAGCTGAGCCCGCAGCTGAGACCGCCTCCGCCTAGATCCATGCAGGTGCCGCCCACGGCGAGCGTCGAGATCGGGTTGCCGTCGAGCGTGGCGGCCACGGTTCCGCCCGTGACGAAGTAGAAGCCGCTGCCGCTCACGGTCGCCGTGCCCACGAATGCCCAGACGCCCGAGGCGGCGTTGCTGTAACTCGCGTCGAGGCTCTGGATATTGAACGTGAGGGTGCCGCCGCTGAGCGAGATCGAGCCGCTGCCCTGTCCCGCGCCGGTGAGGCTGGCGATCACCGTCGTGCATGAGCTGGTCGTGCAGATCTGTCCCTGCCCGAGGCTCGCGGACGTGATCGACAGCGCCTGCGCAGACGCGCCCGAGACCAATAGAGCGGCTGCGACGAGCAGAGACGAAGTGAGCTTCGACATACGTTCCTTCCCGAGTTTCAGAGGCAGCGAGCTAACGAAGATTGCGACGACGATTTGCCGCTGCGAGCAGGGCGAGGCCCGCACTGAAGGCTGCGAATGCAGCGGGCTCCGGAATCGGCGCCGTGTTCGCGGTCAGGTTGAAATCCGCTTTCACGGGCTGGCAGCTGGTGGTGCCGACGCCGCAGACGCTGCCGATGTTGGCGCCGAAGATCTGGATCGACAGCTCGTTGCCTCGGAGGGTCAACAAGCCGCCGGCGCCGCTCTGGAACTGGACCCCGACGGCGCTGCCGCCGCTGGGCGTCAGCGTCGAAGTCACGGTGCCCTGGAAGCCGAAGCTGTAGATCACGTCGCCGTTGCGCTGGACTTGCGGGCTCGACAGCGGGCTGACTGCGTTGCTCACGAGCGAGGTGTTGGCAAACGTGACGGACTGGAGGCCGTTGTAACCGCCCAGCAGAATCGTTCCTGTGGTCGACACGCCGATCGAGACGCTGAGCAGCTGGCCCGTCGCGTTGTCGATCGTGATCGACGCGCTGGTCAGCGCGAGCGGGCCGCCTTGGAGGCAACTCCCGCTCCCAATCGCGCACGGGCTACCGCCGGCGCTGGTGCCGACCTGCACAGTCGACAACTGGCCGCTCGTCAGCGTGTACGTGACCGGGCTGGCGAAGCCGAGCGCAGGCGCCAGCAATACAGCCAATCCGAGTGCGAGTGCCGAGTCCCGTAACTTCATTCGCATCTGCAGCATTTCCAACTCCTACGCGGTGAATCGCCGCCGTGATCCTGACGGCTTCACGATCCTGCCCCGGCACCGCCGGCAGGTGCAAGATCCGTGCGCACGAATTCACGAGCTGCGAGCAACTCGCGAGCTGAGCAAAATCAACGGGTTATCAGGCTCGGGCGCGATTCAACCAGCGGTCCTGACGGCAACCATTTTCTCCGCGCGGAACGAATCTTCCACTCGGTGCGCGACTGGCGCGCCGCTCGTTACCGCCTACTTTGGGCCGCTTCGTGGGGGCGATCGGCTTCGACGGGTGATCGAAGACGCAAGCTGCGCGCCGAGGGGGTAGCGACCTCGTTAATCCTGCTGCAGTTGGTAGGAAACTGCCGACGACAACTACGCACTCGCTGCCTAGCTAAAACCTAGATAGCGACGTCCGTCCTCGACGCCTTCTAGGGGGGAACGGACGCCATCAGAAGGCTGGCTCTCGGCCGCCGGCAGGCCGCTACCGAAGAGCGAGATCGATATCTGCCAAGGGGATGGCTGCTCCGGCGTTCGCGACTGGCCTCCCCGAGATTGAGCGGACGACACGCGCGTAGACGCGGGCATCAGACATCATTCGGACCCGGGTTCGATTCCCGGCGCCTCCACCAAAAAATCTCGT
>JANNRF010000199.1:0-4125 GCA_031401135.1 Deltaproteobacteria bacterium
ATCGTCGCGATGGGCGCGAGCGACGCGCAGATCGAAACCGCGCGCCAAAAGGCCCGCGGGCAGATCTCGTTCTACGGCTCGACCCCCGCGTATCGCGGCGTGCTCGAACACCACGGCTACGGAGGAATTCACCCCGAGCTGAACCGGCTCTCGAAGACGGGCGGCTGGGTCGAGATGATGAGACTGATCGACGACACGCTGTTCGATCACATCGCCGTCTCGGGCACGCCCGCCGAAGTGGCTCGCAAGCTGCGCGCGCGCAACGGCGCCTTCGCGGCGCGCACGACCCTAATGCTTTACGACGAGACGGGGGATGCGGAGGCGGTGCGGGAGGTGATTGCGGGGGCGTAGGCATTCGAGCGCGGTGCTGGGTTACCCGGCTGCCTTCGCGCGAAACGCCAGCGCGGTCTGCACCGCGCTCCAAAGCGCGCACAGCAGCAGCCCGCCTGCCTCGCGCGCAACCTCGTCGCCACTTTCGAGCATCTGCCAATGTGTGAAGGCTTGCTCACGGGCGCCCAACAAGTCGGGCAGCGCGCGCGCTGCGAGCAGCGTGAAGGCGAGACACGCGGCCGCGTTCGGGATGAGCGGCAGCTGCCCGAGCGCCGCGCGCGCGGCGAGCAGCGCGGCGACGCCGTAGATCGCCATCCAGTACGCGGGATCGGGATCGTTCCACTGCACCGCGACGGAGAGCGCGAACACGAGCGCCATGCACGCAGCCGCCGCTCGGAACGCGCGGCTCAGCCCGTGAGCATCGCGCGCGGGCTGCGGCACGCGCTCACTTCTTCCCGAACGCGCCCGCGTCACGCAGCGCCCTAATGCGTGCGGCATCGCAGCCGAGCACGCGCTTCATGACAGCCTCGGTGTGCTGGCCGACCGTGGGCGCCGTCGTCGGCATCGGCAACTCCTCGCCCGGAAACTTCACCGGGTACGGCAGCATCTCGGCGCCGCACTTCTCATACGGGTAGAGCGGGAAGCGGTCCTTGAACTGCGGATCGTCGACGATGTTCTTCGGCGTGTTGCACGGCGCGACCGGGAAGTCCTGCTCGGCCCCGAGGCGAATCCACTCCTCGGACGTCTTCGCCTTGAAGATCTCGCGCAGCGTGGCTTGCAGTTCGCGATTGCCGCGCGCGTGGTCGGCGAACTTGCTGCCGGGCCAGCGCTCGAACAGATCGAGCCGCCCGACGCAGGCGCAGAAGTTCTTCCAGAACGCCTGCTCCGAGGCCATCAACAAGACGTGGCCGTTGGCGCTGGCGTAGATCTGGTAACGCACGCCTTCCTTCATGCCTGCGGTGCCGGGCGCGCGGCGCTCATAGCCGTCGGCCTTGTTCCCCGTAACAACATCCGCCGGCCGGTTGTACGCGAGCCAGCTCTCGATCCGGTACCAGTCCATGTACGCGGTGGAGTCGCTCTGCGCGATCTCGAGCTCGCAGCCCTCGCCCGTGGCGCGCGCGCGGAGCACGGCGGCGAGGATGCCGAGCGCGCCGAACATGGGGCCCGCGTGCATGCCGATCGAGGCGTGCTCGGGGATGAAGCAGAAACCGTCGGCATCGACCTCGGGCTTGATCGCGCCGCCCCAGGTATCGAAGGCGATGCCGTGCGCGGGCAGATCGCGGTACGGCCCCGTGGCGCCGTAGCCGGAGAGGTTGCAGAAGACGATCTTCGGATTCAGCGTGCGCAAATCCTGATAACCGACGCCGCGCGCTGCGAGCGAGCCGGGGCGCATGGCCTCGATTACGACATCGGCCTTGGTGGCGAGCTCCTTGTAGAGCTCCACGCCCGCGGGAGTCTTCAGGTCGAGCACGATGCTCTGCTTGCCGCGGTGCACGTGGAGATGGAGCAGCGAGACGCCCTCGACGATCGGCCACGTCATATCGCGGATGTAGTCGCCGCTGGGCGATTCGACCTTGATGACTTCGGCGCCGAGATCCGAGAGATGCGTGCCGATCGCGCCCGGCCCGAGCAGCGACGATTCGATCACGCGCATGCCCGCCAGCGGGCCACCTGTGTGCATCTGATTTCTCCTGGGCGGGGACGTTCCGTAAGAAACTTAAGTTGTTCGCACCGGAGCCCCGCGTGACGGGAACAACTTAACTTTCTTACGGAACGTCCCCGAGTACTTCTCTTGCGATCAGTTCTTCGAGATGCGGCGGGTCGCACCATGCGAGTTGCAGTTGCTTTGCGCGGCGGAAGTAGAGCTGGATGTCGTATTCGATCGTGAAGCCGACGCCGCCCCAGACTTGTTGGCACATTGCCGTTGTGTCGCGAAACGTGTCGCACGCAAACAGCTTCGCCATCGGCGCGAGGCGCGCGATGCCGGCGCCAGCATCGTGCACGGAGGCGGCTTCGTAGGTGAGGTAGCGGCTGCCGTCGAGGTTCGTCGCGGCGTCGGCGAGGTAGTGCGAGATCGCTTGGAACGCGCCGATCGGCTTGTCGAATTGCTTGCGGTCCTTTGCGTACTGCACCGTGATCTCGAGCGCGCGCTGGCACGCGCCGTTCGCAAACGCGGCAGCGATTATGAATGCGCGCTGCAGCGCGTGCTGCCACGTTGCCCAGCCTGCGTTCACCGCGCCGAGGCGCGCTGAGTCCGCCACACGCACGTTCTCGAACGCGAGCGCGTACTGCGTGTCGGAGGCGAGGCTGCGCAGCTGCTTCGCCGTAGCACCTGACGTTTCCGAACCTCCCTGCATGGGCGGGTCGAGCAGGAAGAGCGTGATGTCCGCGAGCGCGTCGCCCGTGCGCGCGAGCACGAGCAGCTGCTCTGCGGCGGTTGCGAACGCGACGCTGCGCTTCGTGCCGGAGAGCAGCCACGCATCGCCGGACCGCTGCGCACGCAGCCGCACGCCTTGCGCGCCGAAGCCGCGCTCGGGCTCGAGCCACGCGGGCGTGAAGATCGCGCCGCCGCTCGCGAGGCGCGGGAGCCACGCCTGTTGCTGCTCCTCGCTGCCCGCTGCGAGCAGCGCGCTCGCGCATACGATGCTCGAAACGAAGGCCGGCGTGGGCGCGAGCGCGCGGCCGAGTTCCTCGAACACGATCACTGCTTCGAGCAGGCCCTGCTCCGCGCCGCCGAGGCGCTCGGGCACGAGCAGGCCTAACACGCCCACCTCGCCGAGCTTTTTCCAGAACTCCGCCGAGTAGCCCTGCGGATCGTCCTCGAGCGCGCGCGCGGCGCCGATCGGCGAGTGCTCTGCGCACACGCTCCGCAGCATGGCGCGCAGCGCCTGCTGCTCATCCGTGAAGTCGAGGTTCATCGGCGCGCCCGTTTGTTATGGCCGGAGCGCGTCAGGGGCGCCAGGCGTCGCCGCGGCGTTGCCACGGGTTGTCGCCCGCCGCGGTCGGCACCGCGATGCGCGCGCTGCACTCGGTGGTGGTCTTGTCGCCCACGGTCAGCCACATCGCCAGCTCGACGAAGCCGCAGCCCGTCTCGTCCTTCTCGGTTTTCTCGACCTTGCCGTGGAACACCATCGTGTCGCCGGGGAAGACCGAATCCTTCATGCGGAACTTGATGCGCGCGAGCCGGCCGTACGGCCCCGTCCAATCGGTGAGATAGCGCTCGAAGTAGGAGGCATTATGGGGCGTGTTGATGAAGATGTTCCTCACACCGTTGCGCCCCGTCGCGAAATCCTTGTCGTGGTGCATCGGCCGCCAGTCGCGGCTCGCGAGCGCGCCGAGCACCACCGTCGAGGGCGTGACGTCGATCGCGAGATCCGGCAGGGGCTCGCCGGGCTTGATGCTGTCGAACAGGCGAACCGCGTGCGCCATTACTTCCTCCGGTAGCCGTAGCCGGTGTACGTCTCGGTCGCGACGCGCTCGCCGCGTTGGTTCTCGTAGTGAACTTCGAGCCCCCAGAAGTGGCCGACGCCGAGCTTGGTCTCCTTGAGCGGCGAGATCGAGGTGATCACCTGATAAGTCTTCAGCCGGTCGCCGACGCGCACGGGCTCGTAGAAGGTGATCGCGTTGTCGGTCATCACGGCTTCGGGCACGCCCAGGCGATCCTTCAGATCGAAGTGGCACTGCAGCGGCACGGCGCCCTCATCTCGACCCGGCGACCAGTGATGCGGCCGGAACCAGACCGAGATCATGGCGGGCGGCGCGATCGGGCCGCCGGTGATTTCCTGCGCGGCCTTG
>JANNRF010000200.1:0-1658 GCA_031401135.1 Deltaproteobacteria bacterium
CGAGGTTCTTCACCTGACACACGAGCAGCATGTACGGACTCTCGCGGTCGATGTCGAACCAGTCCGCGGCTTTCTCCGCGAGGCAGGCCGGCGCGAACGGCCGGAAGCTCTCGCGAAACTTGATCTTCAGGTTCACGCGCGACCAGTTCTCACGGTTGCGCGGGTCGGCGAGGATCGAGCGGGCGCCGAGCGAGCGCGGGCCCCATTCCATGCGTCCCTGGAACCAGCCCACGACGGCCTGCTCCTCGTCGATTGCGCGCGCGGTCTCGCGAATCATGTCTTCGCGCGCGCATGAGTCTTGTACGGCGCGCCGCGCTTCTCGAGGAACTTGCGGATCTCCTCGTCGTCGTAGCTCGGGCCCCAGAAGGCGTGATCCATCCTGAGTTTGCGCGGGCGCTTCAGCACCACGTGCTCGGCGAACAGCGCCGCGCCGAGCGCGCCGCCTGCGTCGCCGGCCGCGGGCTGGATCCAGACATCGTCGAAGATGCCCGCGCGCATCAGGTGGCCGTTGGCCACGCAGTTGAGCGCGACGCCGCCCGCGAGCACGATGTTCTTCATGCCGGTCTTCTTGCGCAGATCGCGCGCCATCAGCAGCACGATCTCTTCGGTGACTTTCTGGATGCTCGCCGCCACGTCCCAGTGGAACTCTTCCATCTTCGCTTCGGGCTCGCGCCTCGGCCGGCCCATGGCCTGCTCGAAGCGCTTGTTCGTCATCGTGAGCCCGTAATCGAACGCGAAGTACTTCATGTCGAGCTTGAACGAGCCGTCTTCGCGGATATCGACGAAGTGGCGTTTGATCAAATCGGCGTAGCGGGGCTGCCCGTAGGGCGCCGCGCCCATCACCTTGTACTCGGCGCTGTTCACCTTGAAGCCCAAGTAATAAGTCAACGCGCTGTAGAGCAGGCCGATCGAGTGCGGGAAGCGGATCTCGTGGAGCAGTTCCATCGAGTTGCCGCGCCCGACCCCGGCGGTGGTAGTCGCCCATTCGCCCACGCCGTCGAGCGTGAGAATCGCCGCCTCTTCGAAGGGCGAGGGAAAGAACGCCGAGGCCGCGTGGCTCTGGTGATGCTCGGCGAACAGGATCTGGCCCTCGTAGCCGAGCGCCGTCTTCAGCGCTTTCGGAACGAGCAGCTTCTCCTTCAGCCAAACCGGAATCGCCTTCGTGAAGGACGGCAGCGAGCGCGGGAAGGTCGCCAAATAAGTGGTGAGGATGCGCTCGAACTTGAGCAGCGGCTTGTCGTAGAACACGACGTAGTCGAGATCGGCGAGGCGCAGGCCGCTGGCTTCGAGGCAGTAGGCGACGGCTTTCGCGGGCACGCTCTCGTCGTGGCGCACGCGCGTGAAGCGCTCTTCATGCGCCGCGGCAGCGAGCTCGCCATCGACGAGCAGGGCGGCTGCGGCGTCGTGATAGAACCAGGAAAGACCGAGGATCTTCACGTCAACCTCACTAGAAGAGGCGCTTCGCGCGCTCTAGATCCGGGCTCGTCACGCTGTCGGCGGGGTTCCAGGCGCTGCCCACCGCGCGCATCAAGCGCTTGTGCAGCAGGTCCTGCCGCATCGCGATCATCACGACCGCGACCGGTCCGATCGCGATGATGTAGGCGAGCACCAGGATGATTAGGGTCTGCACCTCGCCGAACGCGCCGGCGATCTCGAGC
>JANNRF010000201.1:0-2307 GCA_031401135.1 Deltaproteobacteria bacterium
ATCGCTCAGGAGGTGCACAGCAGCGAGCCAACTCGCGCCCTGGAGCGCGAGCAGGATCAGGCCCGCCGCGCGCAGCGCCGCGACGCCCTGCTCGCTGCGCTTGCGGCGCGTGATCCCCGCGTCTACGCGCTGCCGCCCGCGCCGCAGCACGATGTGCGCGAAGACCGCGGCAACAAGCGCCAGCAACGCGAGGGTCAGTGAGATCATCGGGCGCGCGCTGGCGCAGACGGGCGCGCGTCGATCAGCACATCGCGTTCGAGCCGTAGCAGCTCGGCGAGCGACCACGCCTGGAACGGGCAGCCGCGCGGAGTGTGTGACGGCTCGGCGTCTGCGATCTCGCAGACGTGTCCGATGCCCGCTTCGCTGAGATGCGCGCGAAGCGGCGCGAGGAAGCGCTCGCGTGCCTCGCGCTGCGCCGCAGGCGAGCCGCCGCGCACACGCAGCCACGCCTCGACGAATGCGCCGAGCAGCCACGGCCAGACGGTGCCTTGGTGATACGAGCGATCGCGCTGCTCCGGGCCACCCTCGTAGCGCGGCGTGTAGCCGGGCTCGCCCGGTGCGAGCGAGCGCATCCCGAGCGGCGTCCAGAGCGCGCGCTCGCAGGCATCGACGACGCTGCGCGCGCGCTCGCCTTCGAGCAGCGCATGCGGCAGGCCGCCGATCGCGAACAGCTGATTAGGCCGGAAGCTCGCGTCCGCGCTTCCGGGCGCATGATCGACATCGACGACGTCGAAGAGCATCCCGCGCTCCGCGTTCCAGAAGCGCGCCTCGAACGAGATACGCGCGCGCGCGGCGAGCGCTTTCCACTTCGCATCGCGCGCGCCCGCGCCCATCAGCGCGTTCCACCACAGCGCCTGAATCTCGACCGGCTTGCCGATGCGCGGCGTCACCACTTCGTCGCCGATGCGCGCGTCCATCCAGGTGAGCTGCACGCCGGGCTCGCCCGCGGCGATCAGGCCGTCCGTGTCGAGGTGGATGCGATGGCGCGTGCCGCGCGCGTAGCCCGAGAGGATCGCATCCACCGCGGCGAGCAGCCGGGCGCGTTCGCGGGGCTCGAGCTGGGCACGGCGTTGCGCATGCGCCGCGAGCAGCGCGTGCACGCACACGACGTACCAGAGCGAGGCATCGACGGCGTTGTACTCGGGCGCCTCGCCGGAATCGACGAAGCGATTAGGGAGCACGCCGTCCGCGATGGCGCCCGACCACTCGAGCAGAATCCTGCGCGCGGTGCCCTGCCGGCCGGTCGCGAGGCAAAGGCCGCGCAGCGAGATGAACGTGTCGCGGCCCCAATCGGTGAACCACGGGTAGCCGGCGACGATCGTCTCGCCCGCGCCGCGGCGCACGACGTAGGCGTCGGCGGCGCGCTCGAGCGGGGAGGCGAACGCGGCGCGGCGCTCGCGCTCGGCTTCGGCGAGGCACGCGGCGAGCTGCTGCGCGTTCGCGCCGCCCATGCCAGCGCGCAGCTCGCTCACGGCGCCGGCGCCAGCGCCGTCCGGCGCAGCGGCGCTCACGACCCAACAAGCGTCGCCGCGCGCGAGATCGAAGTCGAGCTCGCCCGGCGACGCGAGATCCTCGCGATGCGCAAAGCCGCGCTCGCATTCGTCGGCGTAGTGGAAGCCGCGATACACGTGCGGCGCGTGCGTGTACTCGGCGTTCGCGTGCATCTCGACTGCGGGCATGCCGGGCGGCATCGCGAACACGAGCGCATCGACGTCGCACTTCGGCTCGAACGCGAGCGCGGGGTGATCGGCGGAATCGGCGAGCAGCGCGTGGTAATCGCGTCCCGCGAGGAACGGGCGCACGACGAGGCGCGCGGCGAGCGGCGCGCCGCTGGCGTCACGTGCGCGCCAGATCACGACGACGCGCGCCGCGCCCTTCGTCGCGAACAGCTCCTGCGTAACAACCGCGCCGTCGGCGAGGCGGAACGTCCAGGTCGGCCACGGCTCGGCGCCGAAGCTCTCGATGCGTGCCGCGCCATCGGGCGCGAGCTGCGCGGGCTCATAAGACTGGGACGAGATCGCTTCACGCTGCCCGTCGCGCTCGATCCAGGCGTCGAAGCCCGCGACCAGCACGACGCGGCCGGTGGGCGGCGTCGCCGCCGCGAGCAGCAGCGCGTGATAACGCCGCGTGCGCGCGAGGCCGACGGTGCCGGAGCAGAACCCTCCGAGCCCGTCAGCCTCCAGGTACTCGCGCGCGCGATCCACAGCCACGCTCATGCCGCGAACTGAATCACGTTCTTGATTCCCGTCGCCTTGCCGAGCAGGAGATCGCGGTGCGCCTCGATCGGGAAGCGCCCCGTAATCAGCC
>JANNRF010000202.1:0-2083 GCA_031401135.1 Deltaproteobacteria bacterium
ATCGCCGCTGCGCCGCATCCGAGTGCTTAGGCTGTTTTCCTAGGCTTTCGCGATCAACTCGTTGCCGAGCTTGTCGAGTCCGCGCTCGACATCGTCGTGAGTGAAGCCGGGCGGCGAGACGGTGAAGCGCGAGACGCCGAGGTCTTGCAGGCGCTTCACTTCGTCGAGTCGTGGAATCGATCCCGTAGTGATCTCGATCGTGCCCGAGTCGCGCCCGATCTCGGCGCACTCCTTCACGAGCACCTCTATCAAGCTCGGCAGCAGGTCTGCGCGCGCGGGGAAGAAGCCGTCGCCGTACCGTGCGGCGCGTTTCGCCGCGCCGGGTGCGTGGCCGCCGACGATGATCGGCACGCCAGGTTTCTGGACGGGCTTCGGGTTCGATTCGACCGCGCCCCAGCGGTAGTGCTTGCCTGAGAACTCGCTCGGCTTGTCGCCCCACAGGCTGCGCAGCGCCTGGATGGATTCATCCGTGCGCGACGCGCGCTCCACGAACGGAACGCCGACGCCACGGAACTCCTCTTCGAGCCAGCCGATGCCAACGCCGAGCAGCGCGCGGCCGCCCGAGAGCACGTCGAGCGTGGCGAGTTCCTTCGCCACGTAGAAGGGATGGCGCTGCGGGAGAATCATCACGCCCGTCGCGACCTTGATCTTCTTGGTGACCGCCGCCGCGTACGTCATCCAGATCAGCGGGTCGGGGATCGGCGAGTTCTCAGGGCCGGGCATGCGGCCGTCCTTCGAGTACGGGTACTGCGAGCCGTAGCCCTTGGGCACGACCACGTGCTCGACCGTCCAGAGCGATTCGACGCCAACTTGTTCGGCCTTCTGCGCGAGGTGGACGAGGTTGTCGGGCTGACCGAACGGGCCGACGTTGGCAAACATGATTCCAAACTTCATGGCAGCTCCCGAGTTGTTGGGTGATTCGAGTGCGCGCAGCTAGCTGTGCGCGATCAGCTCGTTGCCGACGCGTTCGAGCCCGCGCTCGACGCCGCCCTGCGAGACGTCCGTCAGCTGCACCAGCACGCGCGAGACACCTAGCGCCGCGAGCTGCGCCACGTCGTCGCGCGTCGGCAGCTTGCCCAGGATGCCGGTTGTTACTTCCACCGAGCGCGGGTCGCGCCCGATCGCGGCGCACTCCTTCGCGAGCGCTTCGAGCAGCTCGCGCAGGTTGTCGACGCGCGCGGGAAAGAAGCCATCCCCGAGGCGCGCGGCGCGGCGCGCGGTCGCGGCCACCTGCCCGCCGATCACGATCGGCACGCCGGGCTTCTGCACGGGCTTCGGATTCGACTCGACGGCACTCCACGCGTAGTGCTTGCCTGAGAACTCGCTCGGCTCGCTCGCCCACAAGCTGCGCAGCGCGCGAATCGATTCCTCGCAGCGCTCCGCCCGCCCGGCCCATGGCACCCCGAGGCCAACGAACTCCTCCTCGAGCCAGCCGATACCGACGCCGAGAATCGCGCGCCCGCCCGAGAGCACGTCGAGCGTCGCGAGCTGCTTCGCCACGTAGAAAGGATGGCGCTGCGGCAGGATCAGGATGCCCGTCGCGAGCCGGATCTTCTTCGTGACCCCCGCCGCGTAGGTCATCCAGATCAGCGGATCCGGCAGCGGCGAGTTCTCGGGGCCCGCCATCTTGCCGTCCTGCGAGTGCGGGTACTGCGAGGCGTAGGCCTTCGGCACGACCACGTGCTCGACCGTCCAGAGCGACTCGGCGCCGACCTCCTCCGCCTTCTGCGCAAGGTGCACGAGCCGGTCGGGCTGCACGAACGGGCCCGTGTTGCAGTAGCGGATGCCGATCTTCATCGCGGCCACGGTGACACAGGGCGCGGCGCACGTGAAGCGGGAGTAGAGTGCGCTCACCGCGCACAGGAGACGTCGCCATGGCGAACTTCATCATCTCCGCCGATTCGCACATCACCGAGCCGCCGAACACTTATGTCGATTACATCGACGCGAAGTGGAAGGACAAGGCGCCGGTGATGCGCTTCGACAACGAGAAGCTCGGCGACGCATTCTTCGTCGACGGCATTCCCGCACCGATCGCGATGGGGCTGGTGGCCGCGGCCGGCACGCCGCCCGAAAAGATCCG
>JANNRF010000203.1:0-3761 GCA_031401135.1 Deltaproteobacteria bacterium
GCGAGGTCGTGATCCACGAGGTCTACGGCTACGTGCAGGGCCGCATCGTGTTCTTCCTGACGAACCTGCAGGTGACGAAGCGGCAGGTCTGGATCACGCGCCACGGCGAGAGCGAATGGAACGTGCTCGGCCGCATCGGCGGCGATTCGCCGCTCTCGCCGCGCGGCCGCGAGTACGCGGCGAGCCTCGCCGCGCACGTGCGCGAGCACTTCGGCGCAGCCAGCGACCTCGACGTGTGGACGAGCACGCTGCGGCGCACGCACGAGACCGCGGCGACGCTCGGCATCGAGATCGGCGAGTGGCGCGCGCTCGACGAGATCCAAGCCGGCGAGTGCGACGGGATGACGTATCAGGAGATCGAGACCTCGTTGCCCGCGGATTTTGAAGCTCGCAAGCGCGACAAGCTCGCTTTCCGCTACCCGCGCGGCGAGTCTTATCAGGACGTGATCCAGCGCCTCGACCGCGTCATCATCGAACTCGAGCGCTACCGCACGCCCGTGCTTGTTATTGCCCACCGCGCCGTGCTGCGCGCGCTCTACGCCTACTTCCAGCAGCTGCCGCGCGCTGACGTGCCTCACCTCGGCATGCCGCTGCACACGGTCATCAAGCTCACACCCACCGCGTACAGCTGTCTCGAGGAACGCACGCGGCTCGCGCCGCAAGTGCGCGGCATCGAGACCGGCGATTTGCCATGAAGCTCTATTGGTTCTGGTCGTTCAACCCGCAGAAGGTGCGGCTCGCGCTGCACGAACTCGGCGTCGCCCACGATCTGGTCGCTGTGGATTTGTTCCGCGGCCAACAGCGCCACGCGGATTTCGCGCGGCTGAACCCCCACAAGAAAGTGCCGGTGCTCGAGGACGGCGACGTCGTGGTATGGGAGTCGAACGCGATCCTCGCGTACCTCGGCGAGCGCGAAGGGCGGCTCTGGCCGAAGTACCCCTCCTCGCCGGACAATGCGGCGCGACGCGCCGATGCGCTGCGCTGGCTGTTCTTCGAAGCGCGCCACCTCGGAGACGCGATCGGCGCACTCTGGTTTCCCGACTACGCCGGGCCGCAAGCCGGCATTCCCGTCGATGAAGCGCGGCGCGCGCGTGGCGTGACAGAACTCGCGAGCGCGCTGCCGATCCTGGAGGCGCAGCTCGCGAAGCACGCGTTCGTAACGGGCGCGGAGTTCTCGCTGGTCGACTGCTGTTACGGCGCCGTGCTCGACGCGCTCTCGCTCTCGCGCTTCGATCTCGCGCCCTACCCGAGCGTGAACGCATACCTCGCACGCCTGCGCGCGCGTCCCGCCTGGGCGAAGTGCGAGTTCCGCACCAAGGAGGCCTGATGACTTCGCCCGCTGCCGCGCCGCTTCGGCAGCGCCGCATCTTCGTGACCGCCTCGCTCGCGCTCTTCACCGCGGGCCTCTCCTTCTCGCTGCGCGCCGCGGCGATCACCGGCATCGAGGGCGAGATCCTGCGCGCGCTCGATCCGCTGCACTCGGGCGAGCGCGCTGGCGCCCTGCTCGGCACCGCGTCGCTCGGCTTCGCCGCGACGCTCGCGCTCGCCACCGTGTTCCTCGACCGCATCGGTATGGGGCGCGCGCTCGTCATGGCGGGCGCGCTCTTCACGCTCGGCACCGGCATCGCCGTCAGCGCACCCGCGCTCGCGAGCGGCGATGGCGTTTATCAGGTGCTCTGGCTCGGCTTCCTCGCCTGCGGCCTCGGCTGGGGCTTCATGGAAGCTTCGATCAACCCGCTCACCGCAGCGATCTATCCGGGCGACACGACGGCGCGCCTCAACGTGCTCCACGCCTGGTGGCCCGCAGGCATTATTGTGGGCGGCTTGCTCGGAGTCGCCGCGGATCACTGGAATCGTTCGTGGCAAACGTTGCTCGCGGCCACGCTCGTACCCGCGCTCGCGACGATCGCGCTGTGCACCGGCGTCGCGTTCCCGCGCACCGCGCGCGCCGCCTCGGGCGTCGCCTGGGGCGAGATGTTCCGCGAGCTACTGCGCCGCCCGATGTACTTCGTGTGGCTCGCCTGCATGTTCCTGACCGCCGCCAGCGAACTCGCACCCGGCCAGTGGATCGACCTCACCCTCACGCGCACGGTAGGAATGCGCGGCATCTGGCTGCTGATCTACGTGAGCGGAATGATGTTCGTACTGCGCCACTTCGCCGGCCCGATCGCGCACCGCTTCGGGACGGTCGGCATGTTATGGGGCTCGGCCGCGCTCGCGACCGCCGGCCTGTTCCTGTTGCCGCGCGCGGATTTCCCAATCACTGGGCTCGCCGCCGCCACGGTCTGGGGCCTCGGCGTGTGCTTCCTGTGGCCGACGATGCTCGCGAACGTCGCCGAGCGTTACCCGCGCGGCGGCGAACTCGCGATCGGCGGCATGGCGGTGGCCGGCGCGCTCGCGATCGAACTCGTGCTGCCGCGCTTAGGCGCGATCTTCGACCGCGAAAAGCTCGCGCTCGCGGGCGGCCCGGACGCGCTCGCAGCACTCACGGGCGCGCAACTCGATGCCGTGCTTCAGAGCGCCGCGCAGACCTCGTTCGAAACGCTCGCGCTGTTGCCAGCGATCTTGATCGCCGTGTTCGGCGCGATCTGGGCGTGGGATCGGCAACGCGCAGGCAAATCTCCGCTTTAGCCCCCCAAGCGCTTCCCCGAGAAGCCGTTACAGTGCGGCCCGTCCGGCTTCTTTCGCCGCTCCGTCCCGTTGGCCTTGGCGCTTCAGCGGTTCGACTCACAAGCGCCAGGCTCCGCTGCTCGAGCACATCGCTCGCAGCATTCACGGGGTTCAACTCTCAGGCACGTGCCTCGCGCGGGGCCCTGGCTTCAACGCAAAGCGTTGAGCCGGCTCCGCGTGCGCGTGCCGACCAAGGAAAACTCATTGTCTTTTTCTGATCTACAGCTTCATCCCACTCTTCTGAAGAGCGTCGCCGATCTCGGCTTCACCGAGCCGACGCCGATTCAGACCGCCGCGATTCCCGCGGCGCTCAGCGGCAAGGACGTACTCGCCTGCGCCGAAACCGGCAGCGGCAAGACCGCCGCCTTCCTGCTCCCGATCCTGCACGGGCTGCTCGCGCAGCCGCGCGGCGTGACGCGCGCGCTGGTGCTCTCGCCAACGCGCGAGCTCGCCCAACAAATCGCCGACGATCTGCGCGATCTGGCGGGCCGCTCCGGCCTGCGCGGCGCTGCGATCTACGGCGGCGTCAGCATGGGCCCGCAGCGCGAAGCCTTCGTGCGCGGCGCCGACGTGATCGTGGCGACGCCCGGCCGTCTGCTTGACCACTTCTCGTACCCGTACGCCCGCCTAATGGGTCTCGAGACGCTCGTGCTCGACGAGGCGGACCGCATGCTCGACATGGGCTTCCTGCCCGACGTGAAGCGCATCCTGCGCCACCTCCCGCCGCGCAAGCAGACGCTGTTCTTCAGCGCCACGATGCCGCGCGAGATCGCAGACCTGACCCGCGCGATTCTGAAGAACCCGATCGAGGTTCAACTCGCCGGGCGCGCGAAGCCGGCGGAGACCGTCGCGCAGACGATCTACCCGGTCGCGGCGGAGCTGAAGGCGCCGCTGCTGAAGGCGCTGCTCGACAGCGGCGTGATTCGTGAAGCGCTCGTGTTCACGCGCACCAAGCACCGCGCCGATCGACTCGCGGGTTGGCTCGGGCGCCACGGCATCGACGCCGAGCGCATCCACGGCAACCGCTCGCAGAACCAGCGCCAGCAGGCACTCGACGGCTTCAAGGCCGGCAAGTTCCGCGTGCTGGTCGC
>JANNRF010000204.1:0-1604 GCA_031401135.1 Deltaproteobacteria bacterium
CGCGGCCTGTGGGGGAACACGCCTCGGATCTCGCGGTGGTCGCGTATTGGCTCGAACCCGGCGAGAGCGGCGATCTGCGGCTCGTGCGCTTCACCTCGCCCGCACTGCCGGAATCTCTCGTCCGCGAGTTCCCGCGCAGCAGCGACCCGGGGGCGCGCGTGCTCGCGAACGGCGTCGCGCGTTTCGGCGTGCGCTTCACGGATGAGGAAGGCGAGCTTGTTACGGCTTGGGACTCCTCGACGCTCGAACGCTCAGGAAAACTGCCAGTGTCCGCCGAGATCGAGCTGGCAATGCTCGACCCCGAGAGCGAGGCCGGCGAGCGCGTCTTCGCGAAGCGCGTCGTGCTCCCGCTGCGTCCGCTCGATCTCGAGAAGCTGCTCTCCGGGAAGGAAGGCGACGACGAGGATGACGACGAGGAAGAAGACGAGGACGAGTGCATCACCGTGGGCGAGTGCCAAGCTGCGAACGCAGCGGCATTCGCCGCGGGGATCGCAGCGAGCCCGGATCCGGCCGGCGTGCAGAGCGCGCTCGACTCAGTGAGCGATCAGTGCTGGGAGGACGTGGCCGGCGGCTTTGACCTCGATGTCCAGGGCTGCGAATGAGGGCCGCGAAAGCCCGGCGTCGCGGGCTGCAGATGAGACGGCGAGAATCCGGTGTCGCCCTCATCGCAGTGCTGGTGTTCGTGTTCCTCGCGATCAGCGCGGTCGTGCTGTTCGTGCAGCGCACGAGCTTCAACACGCTCGCGATCGGCAACCAGGACAACGCGGCGCGCGCCGAGGCGCTCGCTCGCGGCGGAGTGCGCCTCGCGCAAGCGCTGCTGATCGACGACCGCGTGCGCGAGCAGGCGAGCGAGTTTCGCTCAGACTCCCTGGCCGACACCTGGGCGCAGGCGCGCCTCGTGCCGATTCCGACGCCCGACGGCGGCAGCCTGCGCCTCACGATCGAAGACGCCGGCTCCCGCCTCAACCTGAACGCGCTGTTCGAGAAAGGCGCGCCCAAGGATCCCGCCAGCGAGCAATACCTGATCGCCCTCATGGAAAAGGCCATCGATGAACTGCCCGAGACGGCCGAGAAGCGGCTGTACGACCCCGAGGAGCTGGCGCACAACCTGATGGACTACGTCGATGCGGACAGCGAGCTCGCGAAGGGCGGCGACGAGGACGACGCCTACCTCGAGCGCAAGCCCGCGACGCGCGCGGCGAACCGCCCGCTGCTCTCGCCCGAAGAACGCGGCGCGATCGAGGGCTTCGACACGGCGCTCGTGGAAACGCTGCGCCCGTTCATCACCGTCTTCCCGTACGTCGGCACGAACGCGGGCATCAACCCCAACACCGCGTCGCCCTGGGTGCTCGCCCTGCTCTACACCGGCACCAGCGGCGACTACCACCTCGTAGAGGAAGAAGAAATCCGCCGCATCCTCGAAGCGCGCGAGGGCGGCAGCCTGCTCTGCGCCGACGAAGCGCACCACCCGAGCTGCACGCCGCTGCGCAGCGTGCTGCCCGACGGCGTGTTCCCGCCGCCCACGTATGAAGCCGACGTGTTCTTCGTGACTGCCGAGGCGCAGTACGGCAGCACCGTGAGAACGGTCTCGGCGGTGGTCGACC
>JANNRF010000205.1:0-5528 GCA_031401135.1 Deltaproteobacteria bacterium
TCCGTGCGTCCCGGCGTGAACGGAACCGTCACGTTGTGACCGGCGTTCTTCGCGGCCTGCTCGACGCCCGCGCCACCGCCCAGCACGATGAGATCGGCGAGCGAGACCTTCTTGCCGCCGGACGCCGCCTTGTTGAACTCGCTCTGGATGCCCTCGAGGGTCTTGAGCACCTTCGCGAGCTCGGCCGGCTGGTTGACTGCCCAGTCCTTCTGTGGAGCGAGACGGATGCGGGCGCCGTTCGCGCCGCCTCGCTTGTCGGAGCCGCGGAAAGTGGACGCCGCGGCCCACGCTGCCGACACCAGCTGCGAGACGGACAGGCCTCCGGCCAGGATCTTGCCCTTGAGGGACGCGACGTCCTGCGCGTCGATCATCTTGTAGTTCGCCGCAGGGATCGGGTCCTGCCAAATCAACTCTTCCTTGGGAACCTCCGCTCCGAGATAACGCGCGCGGGGACCCATATCGCGGTGTGTCAGCTTGAACCAGGCGCGGGCGAACGCGTCCGCGAACTGGTCCGGATGCTCCATGAAGCGCCGCGAGATCTTCTCGTAGGCCGGGTCGAAGCGCAGCGAGAGGTCGGTGGTCAGCATCGCGGGATCGACGCGCTTCGACTTATCATGGGCATGCGGCGCCGTGCCGGCGGCGGTGGCGTTCTTCGGCTTCCACTGATGCGCGCCGGCCGGGCTCTTCGTCAGCTCCCACTCGTAGTTGAACAGGTGCTTGAAGTAGTCGCCGCTCCACTTCGTCGGCGTCGTGGTCCAGGTGACTTCCAGGCCGCTCGAGATCGTGTCGCCGCCCAGGCCCTTGCCGTAGCCGCTCTTCCAGCCGAAGCCCTGCGCCTCCAGCGCGTCGCCTTCCGGCTCGGCTCCCTTGTGCGACTCGGGTGCGGCGCCGTGGGCTTTGCCGAACGAGTGACCGCCGGCGATCAGCGCGACCGTCTCCTCGTCGTTCATCGCCATGCGCCTGAAGGTCTCGCGGATGTCCCTGGCCGCGGCCACCGGATCGGGATTGCCGTTCGGGCCCTGCGGATTCACGTAGATCAGACCCATCTGGACGGCGCCGAGCGGGTTCTCGAGGTTCCGGTCGCCCGAGTAGCGCTTGTCCTCCAGCCACTTTCCCTCAGAGCCCCAGTAGATGTCGTGATCCGGCTCCCACACGTCGGGGCGACCGCCGGCAAAGCCGAAGGTCTTGAAGCCCATCGTCTCGAGCGCGACGTTGCCGGTGAGGATCATCAGGTCGGCCCAGGAGATCTTCCGGCCGTACTTCTGCTTGATCGGCCAGAGCAGACGGCGCGCCTTGTCGAGGTTGACGTTGTCCGGCCAGCTGTTGAGCGGGGCGAAACGCTGCTGGCCCCGGCCGCCGCCGCCGCGGCCGTCCTCGATCCGGTATGTGCCGGCGCTGTGCCAGGCCATACGGATGAACAACGGCCCGTAGTGACCGAAGTCCGCAGGCCACCAGTCTTGCGAATCGGTCATGAGCGCCGCGAGGTCCTTCTTCAGGGCCGCGAGGTCGAGGCTCTTGAACTCTTTCGTGTAGTCGAAGTCCTCGCCCATCGGATCGGACTTGGAAGAGTGATCGTGGAGCAGGTCGATCCGCAGCTCGCTCGGCCACCAGTCACGGTTCGACGTGCCGCCGCCAGCGGTGTGGTTGAACGGGCACTTGGCCTCGGTCTTCTCGCTACTCATGGTCGGTTCCTTTCATCGATGGGGCGGGCCAGTGTGGCCGAAAACGCCTGAACGGTCCAACGACTTATCTAGCTGCTCGAAACCCTCGGCCAGAGCGGCGCCGAGCACTGCGCGACGGAATGCCCGCTCTCGGCGCTGCGCATCGAGGAAGACCTGCACCAGAAAGCCGTGCACGCGATCGTGTTGTTACGCCACGCCTGCCGCCCGCGCTGCTGGCGGAGGCGATGGCGCTCGCACAGAAGTGCGCGCGCGAGATCGAGCGCGCAGGCGGCGCCGCGCGCGTGGTAATCGACGCGAGCACGCAGCCGCTCCGCATCGAGGTGCTACGAATCGGTTAGGGGCGCCTCGCGCAGCGCCTCACTGAATCCTCGCGCGCCTGCCGAAGCCTTCCTCGTAGCCATGAAAGAACGCGAGCTCTTCCTCGGGCCACGTCCAGCAGTAATACCCAGCCCCCGAGTCGAAATCCACGAGCCAGATCCCCTTCACCTCGAGCCCTAACGCCTCCATCTCCCGCACCCAGCGCTGCACCGTCTCCGCGATCTTCGCTTCGATCTCCTCGCGCTGGTCTGTGCCCGCGGGAGCCGAATCGCGCGCCGCCTCGAGCCGCTCCACGTCCGCAAACGCCCGCCCCGTGCGGGTGCGCACCTCCGGCAGCATCTCCTTCGCCGCGGCGAGGCTCCAGTTCTTCGCGCGCGTGCTCACTCTTCCGCGCTTCCCCCCGAGTTCGCCGCCTTCTGGATCATCCAGCGCAGCACGCGATTCCCCTTCGCGCCGCCTAACAGCGCCTTCAGGTCCGCGTACAGCGTCGGGTCGTTCACGAGCAGCCCGAGCGTGCCCTCGCCGTCGTCCACCTTGCCGAGCACGCTCTCTAGCCGCCCGCCCGCTTTCTCGATGCGCGCCGCCGCGGAGAGCGCGTCCTCGATCACGCCGCGGTCGCCCACGGGCTCGTAGATCAGGCCGTGCAGGATGCCGTCGCCCTTCTCGACTTCACCCATTACGCCGCGCAGGCTCGAGAGCGACGCCTCGGCGTCGGAGAGCGCGCTGCCTTCGTAGGGCTCGTACACAAGGGTGTGCAGCATGCCCTCGCCGGTTTGGATTTCTTTGACGATCGCGCTCAGGCCCGCCGCGGAATCTGCGAGGCGGCGGCCGCCCATCGCGGCGTCGAACTCGGCAACGACTTTGTTCATGTTGCCGGCGAGCGTCGCGATGTTGTCGATGGCTTCGGTGCCGCGCACGATCGCGGTGTTGAGGTCGAGCGGGCTGAGCGACGCAATCTCGGCGCCATTCGCGAGCATCTTGCCCGCGTTCGTGCCGATCGAGAGTGAGACGTACTTGTCGCCGAGCAGCCCCACCGTGCCGATGCCCGCGACGGAATCGCTGCGCACGAGCGGCTGGATCTCGGACGTGAGCTGGAGCACGACCCGCACCGGCGGGCGACCGGGCTTCGGCGCCGCGAACGCGACGGACTCGATCGTGCCGACATCCTTGCCCGCGAGGCGCACCGCGCCGCCCGAGACGAGGCCCTGCACGTCCTCGAAGTAGGTGATTAGGCGGTAGCGCTCGGCGAGCAGCCCGCGGCTCGCGCCGAGGTTCCAGAGCGCGAACGCGCCGACACCAATTGCGGCGAGCACGAACAGCCCCACCACGAAGCTCAAGCGACCTCGATCATCCATTGCGTTCTCCTCTCCGACTAGTTGCGCTCGCCGCCGCGGCTGCGGGCGGGAGCACCTCGACGCCTTCGATGAACTCGCGCAGCGCAGGGTGCTGCGAGCCGCGCAGTTCCTGCGCCGGCCCCTCCAGCGCGATGCGGCCTTCCCGTAACAACGCGACGCGGTCCGCGATCGCGAAGGCGAGCTCGAGATCATGGGTGACCACGACCGAAGTCGCGCCGAGCTCGCGCTGCAGGCGCTGGATCAATTCGCCGACGCGCCGCGAGTTCGCTGGATCGAGGCCGGTGGTCGGCTCGTCGTAGAGGATGATCTTCGGCGTGAGCGCGATCGCGCGCGCGACGCCGACGCGCTTGCGCATACCGCCGGATAGCTCCGCGGGCAGCAGCTTCTCGACGCCCGCGAGGCCCACGCTCGCGAGGCAGCTGGCAACCCGCTCCGCAATGCGCGGCTCCGCCCAGCGTTCGTGCTGGCGAATCGGGTACGCGACGTTCTCGTAGACGCTCAGCGAATCGAACAGCGCCGCGGCCTGAAACACCATGCCGAAATCGCGGCGTAGCGCGACCCAGCTGCGTTCGGAGAAACGCGTCACGTCGTGGCCGAGCACGCGGATCTCGCCGGCGTCGGCCCGTAACAAGCCGATCATGTGCTTCACACACACGGATTTGCCCGAGCCCGAGCCGCCGAGGATCACGGTGGTTTCGCCCGCGCGAATCGCGAGGTCGACGCCGCGCAGCACGGGCTTGCCGTGGAAGCTCTTGGTCACGCCGCGCAGCTCGATCGCGATTTCGCTGGCGTCCTCCGGGCTGCTCATCGCAGCGCCTCGAGCACGCGCGCGAGCAGCTGCTCGGCGGGTAGCAGCATGAACAGCTTCGTCAGAAAGAAGTCGCTGATCAGCACGCCGATCGAGGAAACCACCACGGCCTGGGTCGTCGCGCGCCCGACTCCCGCGGTTCCGCCCACGGTTCGCAGGCCCACGAACACGCCGACCATGCCAATCCACCAGCCAAAAAAGACAGTCTTGAGAATGCCCGAGAAGAAATCCCCCATCTCGACGCTGCTGATTACGGTCTGGCGGTAGAAGCTCGGCGCGATCGCGAACTGAAGGTCTGCGACCAGCCCGCCGCCGCCAACGCCCAGCACGATCGCGAAGCAGGTGAGCAGCGGGAGCCCGAGTGTGGTCGCGAGCACGCGCGGCAGCGCGAGCTTCTGCGCGGGGTCGGCGCCCATCGCACGGATCGCGTCGACCTGCTCGGTGACGGCCATCGAGCCGAGTTCCGAGGCGATGCCCGCGCCGACGCGGCCGCCAACCATTAGGGCCGCGAGCACCGGGCCGAGCTCGCGCACGATCGAGAGCCCGACGATCGAGCCCACGTAGGGCTTCGCGCCGAAACGCGTCAGCGCGAAGGCGGCCTGCAGCGCGAGCACCATGCCGGTGAAGATCGCCGTAATCACCACGATCGGCGTCGAGCGCACTGCGATCTGGTCGAACTGCGTGAGCGCATCGCGGAACGGGAAGCGCGGGCGCAGGAAGGCGCGCGCGGTGTCGACCGCGAGCAGCAAGAAATCGCCCGTGGTCGAGATGCCCGCGAGCACGCGCGCGCCGAGCTGCGCGATGGGTGAATCGCTCATGGCGCGCGGCCGCCGTCCGCGGGGGCGCCGTCCGCGAAGCCGCCGACCCACTGCTCGAACGCTTCGCGGTGGTGGAGCTCGCTGTGCGGCACCACCAGCAGCCAGCTGTCTTCGCAGCGCTTCGCGACGCGCGTAATCGATTCGACGCGCAGCGCGTTCGCGCCGTCCTGCGCGCGCCCTGCGAAGCGCCACGCGGGCAGGCTCGCCACCTCGAGCGCGGCGCCTTCTTCGATCACCCCGCCGGGCAGCGCGATCCATAATGCCCGTCCGAGCGCGCGCGGCTTCGCCTCGACGCCGCGGCACTCGCGCACCCAGCTCGCACGGCTGCCGTCGACGTGGCGAAATGCGAGCGCGGCTTCGGGCGCGCTCTCGCGTTGCCAGCCCGGCTCGAGCGCCGCGAGATCGCCGAGCGAGCTGCCGAGCTTCGCGTGCGTGAAGCGCCCTTCGCGCCATTCCGAGCGCGTTGTGCACGCGACAAGGGCAGCGAGCGTGAGCGCCACATAAGCGCAGCGCGCACGCCGCCCGAGTCCCCCGCGGTTCGCCATGA
>JANNRF010000206.1:0-2048 GCA_031401135.1 Deltaproteobacteria bacterium
TAAGCGCTGTGCACGCGGCCTGCGCGCAAACCGGCAACGAGTCGTTCCTGCGCGTCGGGCATTGTGGGCGCGCAGTCTACGAATCTTCCCAGGCCATCGCGACGGCGCGGCCAGCGCGATCTCGAGTGCACGCGCGCTGCGCGGTAGCCACTGTTCGACTTCGCTCGGCTTCGCCTCGCTGCGCGCTTCGCTTGCGACTCAAGTTTCCCGTCGGCGAATCCGAATCGGCCAGACATCCTGGGAGGGGATTCGCATGGCCTTTGGTCGCAAGTCGAGCGCAGATGGGCAGCCCGCGAGCGAGTCCGCAGATCTCGGCGGCCTGACCGCGTTCATCGATCAGGGTTCCTCGTTCGAGGGCAAGCTCTCGTTCAAGGACACCGTGCGCATCGACGGCCACTTTGCGGGCCAGATCACCAGCGAGAACACGCTCGTGGTCGGCGAAACGGGCGTGATCGAAGCCAACGTGCGCTCGCAGATCGTGATCATCAGCGGCACCGTGGCCGGCGACATCGTCGCGGACAAGCGCATCGTGATGCACAAGAGCGGGCGCGTGGACGGCAACGTGCACACGCCGAGCCTGATCATGGAAGACGGCGCGATCCTGAACGGGCAGCTGAAGATGTCCGAGAAGAAGGCGGCTTTCTCGGTCACCCCGGCCGGTGTCGCGCTCAAAGACACGAAGTAAGAGACGAGTCGCGCGGGGTCAGTTCGCGAACGACCAGCGGCGCGCGCCGAGGGCGACCGCGGTGAGATCGAAGCGCGCGTTCACGGCGAGGTCCGCAACGTTCACGCGCCGCTCGGGGCGGAACAGCGCCGGCGCGGGCGACAGCGAACCGATTGCGGCTTCGCCGCTGCGCAGCGCAAGGTGAGCCTCGGCTTCGCAGCGCGGGCAAGCCGCACGCACGCAGCCCGCGGGCGCGAGGCGCTTGTCCGCGCGATCGAGCCAGCTCGCGAGATCGCTCGTGCCGCCGCAGCGCGGGCAGGGCAGCCCGTCCGTCACACCGGCGCTCGCAGCACGTAGAGCACGTCGCCGGGCCGCGCGCGCTGCGCGACGCCGAGCGTGGCTTCGCCCGCGCTGGCGTACGAGACGCTCGCGCCGCCGACGCGCAATGAAGTCACAGGCATTAGGAAATCGCTGGTCGCGCCGCGCACGTGCAGCCGGTCGCCGATTGCGAGCGGCGCGTCGAGCGCAATCAGCGCTGCTGCGGCGCGTTGGAAGAACTTGGTGACGCTACCGACGCACAGCGGAACGCTCGCGAGCACGGAGGGCGGGGCGCTGGGTGTGAGCGTCGCCACCGCTGCAAGCGCCCGGGAGTTCGCGGGCTCGGCTTCGCTGCGGACCGCGGCGACGCGCGCGGGTTTCCGGACTCGCCTCGGCTTCGCCGATGTGCGCGAAGCAACGCGTGCCTTTCGCGCGGGCTTCGCACGCGTGCGGCGTTTCGGCGGCGGTGTCTTCGCTGCCCGCTTCGGGCGCTTTCGCCCCGCTGCCTTCGGCCGCGCTGTCCGCGGCTTCACGCGCTTCCGCGGCTTCGCGCGCCGCTTATTGGGTTTTTTCCGCGCCGCCATCGCTCCCCCGCCGCGCATTCTACCCAGCGCGCGCGAGGGCGGACGCTGCGCGTCCGCGGCTATCGCGTTGACGAAGCGAAGCTGCGCCTCGCTGAGCGCGGCGAAACGCCGCTTGCTTCGCAGTGGCGTCGCGGGAATGCGGACGGTCGGGCGCAGCCAGCGCGCTTCGCCTCGCTGCGCGCACCGCAGCGCCGCCTGCTCAGGCCGCGGGCATCGGCACCGTTGCGACCGCCACAAGCGCCACGACTTCGGGGACTTCGCGCTTCACGTACGGCTCGAGCGCGAGGCGCAGCGTCGCGGCCTGGGCGGGGCAGCTGGCGCAGGCGCCCTGAAACTCGACGCGCACGGTGCCTTCCTCCTCGACGTCGAGCAGCTCGATGTTGCCGCCGTCCGCGATCAACGCTGGCCGCAACCGGTCGAGCGCCAACTCGACTCGACTGCGCAGCTGTCGCACCAGTTCTGAAGCCATGCGAGCGCTTCGG
>JANNRF010000207.1:0-11520 GCA_031401135.1 Deltaproteobacteria bacterium
TTGGAAAAGCTGCGAAATTATAACTCCTAATTTATTTGCAAGTTACCGCTACGCTTTTGGTTTGAAAGCAATTACAGACTTTAATTTTCATGATAAAATGCATCCCCATGAAATCATCGGTTTACCGGCGTTTTCCCCAAGTATTCGCTCTTGTGGCGCGGCAGCGCGGAACGCAGCCATTCGGAGGCGTAGCTGGTGACACTTGCCTCATCGTTGTCGATGAAACGGGGCGAGTCCAAGTATCCGTACTTTTGGTTCAGCCCAGCGAACTCCACGACTAACGCCTTCGAAAACTTCCCCGCGAGCTGTTCGATCAGGGCTCTCGTCCGGGCTTCGCCATGCGCTTGCACCCATTGATGATGCACGGACAAGAGAAGCCCCGCATCGAACCGCGGGAGTTTTCGGATCATCGCTTCTGTCAGGAGGATCTCGCCGAGGCAAACTCCTCCGAGCGGCCTCTCGATGCGGCGAAGATCCAGCTCCTGGTCGATTCCAACCGCAAAGAAGCCGGCACCGCCAGCAAGCCGCGTGATCTCGCCTGCGTTGCACCCGATGTCCAGCAGCGAGCTCGCTTCTAGGGCACGAAGTTTGGGCTCGATCAGTGCCCATTTCATGCGCGAGTGCTTGCGCTTTAGCTGCCAGGGAAGCCCGAATAAGCGTCTCCGGAGGCGTTCAAGCAGCAATCTCATGCCCCGAATCGAGGGTTTGCGACGCGGAGAGAGGCGCACGTGTCTCACCGCCTGTCCGCTGGAATGATCTCGACACTATCATGGCGGCTTCGTTCACTCCGATTGGACCCGCGCAGCTAGGTGTTGGAAGCCATTGCACTCGGGGCCACGTTGGGACTCTGAACGCTAGGGACCTGCAACGATGCGAGAAAACGTCTTCGTTCGCCTCTCAGTGCCTCGTCAAAGTAGTAACTGAGTATTTTCTGCCCGGGCTCACTCGCATCCATGTGTGTCGCGCATCGAAAGCTCCAGTCTCCTACGACACGGGGATAGCCGGGCTGGAAAATCGCCGGGAGCGCACTCCAGCCGAGTTGAGATAGAGCCGCTGCCCTGTGCTGGCCTCCCGTGACCTTGAAGAGATATTGCCCGTCCCGGACCAGGAAGACGCCACGGATGTAGCCGCCGAATCGCTCCGGCTGCCATCCGTTCCTCTGAATGGAATTCCGAACGTGCGTTAGCCGTTCCCTTTCCGAGGCCAGGAACTGCCTGCTGACGGGGCCGCTATGAGGACTCTCCGCCGCGCGCAGGCCCCGATGGCGGCGGGAAGCTTTGGGCCAAATCTCCGTCAGCACGGGATCTCGCAAGGGAAGCGAGGGGTCAGCGTGTCGTGGCGACCCGAAAGAGGAAAACGCCTCCTCGATCGTGGCCGGGCAATAGCGTTCGTAGAATCTCCCGAGGCTTTCCTCACTCTCGTAGAATCGCGTATACGGATTCTCCTCTTTGGAGTAACGCCAGCCGTATCCCCAGACGCATCGGTCTACGGGGATGTTGAATCTGCAGTCCGCGCCATCTACGGCACGTGTAAGTTCTAGAACGTCGGCATAGCGAAGAGTGTCGCCTCGATTGAACTCTCTGGGCCCGTTCTTTGTGGATCCCAGGGTCTGCAAGAGCCGTCTCAGAAGCTTTTTCGCCAGCTTCATGACCTTCGCCTCCTCGATGCCGTACTGCTCGATCTGTCGAAGGGGAAAACGCTGCCGAGTTCGAGTGAAACGCGCGGCCGCTGCCCGACTACGAGGACAGCTTCTGGCGGCGGCTCGAGACGTGAAACACGTGGGGCCACGCAGCCTCGATCCGGATCTCCGAGAAGCGGCCCGTCAGCTTCGCGAAGCGCTCGGCGCGCCGCTCCAGATCCGAGAGCGAGAGATCGGGGAAGCGATGCGCGTGCAGCGTTTCGCCGTGGCGCGTCGCGTCGCCCGCGGCCCTTTTCCACAACGTACGGCCGACGTTCGCGGCGATGCCGGCGACGCGCGCAGCTGGGTGCGGCGGGCGGGGGCTGCGCTCCGCGTAGCCCGCTCGAGCAAGTACATCGACGATGCGATCGCAGGCGAGTGCTCCGTCGAGCGCGGAGAGGTGACCGTGCAGGCGCCGCGACTCCGGATCGCGGCGGAGCGGCAGCTCGCCCCGGCGCGCGCGCTCGACCAGAACGAACAGCTCCTCGGAGGTCGTACAGCGGTGGGCCACGCTCGGCGGTAGTGGATCGTCGAGTTCCGCGTCCACGATCGGCTCGAAGCTGATCGCGGGCCGACCGAGCAAGTGCGCTTCCAGCAGCGTGGTGCAGCCGTTCGCGATCACGGCGCTCGCCGCGTTCAGCCAGGGGTGCACGTTTCCGCTCTGCGAGATCGTGACGTTGTTCGCGCCCCCGGCGGCCTCGCGCCACGGGTCGGGGGACTCGAACGGATGGGGGCGCACGACCAGCGCGGCGTCGCCGAGCGCCCGCGCGAGCTGCGGAACGAGCGCGCGCAGCGCGTCGAAGATGCGCAGGCGGTGCGCCGCGAGCGCGCGGTAGTAGTCGGTCGCGGGCGCCGTTCCGCGTGCGACAGCGAGGTCGACCGAGAGCGCGGGCACGACGTGGTTGAGCGGCGAAAAATTGGTGTTGAGCAGCACGAACTCGCCGTGGCGCGCGCGCAGCGCCGCGACCTCGTCGTCGTAATAAGCGCGCAACTCGAGCCGCGTCATGTCCATACGCGGATTGCCTGTCACGTGAACCGGAATACCTTCGCACTGCGGCGTCTCGCGCAGTACGCGCGCGTCGTCTTCTCCCCACGCCAGGAAACGCGAGACGTGTTGCACGGCTTTGCGCTTCAAGCGGCGCGCGCGCACCTCGTCATCGCGCACGCGCAGCAGCGACGCCTCGTCGAGCAGCACGATGTCGTGCCCGAGCCGGCGCATGATCCAAAACATCGCGGCCTCGGAGTAGCCGCCCTTGGCGAGATAAACCCCGCGCGGCGCCTGGTGCGCGTGATACTCGAGCTTCGCGCGCGAACCGAGTAGCGTCGGTATCCCACGCTCCGCCGCCGCGCACGCGAGCAGCAACTTCGCATCGAGCTCGCGGATCTGCGACCAAATCGGGAGCAGCAGGGTCGAGGGGCGCGACATCGGACCTCCAACGCCACGCTAGCCATGAATCCGAGATCCTCGACATGAGCCGCATCGTCGTGTGACCGCCTGACAGCTGGGGCGGCGCGGGTTAGAAGAGGCTCGATGCGAACGAGTGCGATCCTACTGCGACCCGCGTTCGCGCCGGGCGGCGCGACCGGCCTCGGCCACGTCGCGCGTTTGCTCGCGCTCGGCGCGGCGCTCGTCGCGCGCGGCGGCAAGGCGACGCTGCTCGCGCCGCCGCTCCCCGCGAGTTGGACCCTGCGCGCGAGAGATGCCGGAGTAGCGCTCGCGACCACAAACGCGGAGCCCGGCGGGCGCGACGACGGGCTCGAGACGCGCGATCTCGCGCGCCGCACGCAGAGCGCCTGGGTCGTGCTCGACGGCTACGGCTTTGCGCCCGACATGAGCGCGCTGATCGATCGGCCGATCGCGGCATTCGCTGATTATGGTGAAGGGCCGATCGCGCATGCCGCGCTCGTGATCGACGCGAACCATGGAGCGCGCGAGGAGCCGTACGCCAGCGTGCCGCGGCGGTTGCTCGGCCTCGCGTTCGTTCCGCTGCGACCCGAGTTCACAGCCTGGCGTGGACGCACGCGCGCTCCGCGCGAGAGCGCGCGCGAAGTGCTCTGCACTTTCGGCGGGAGCGACCCGTGGCGACTGACGGAGATCGCGCTCGCAGCCGCGGCGCAGAGCGAGCTGCGTTTCAGTGCGCTGATCGGCGCGGACAACACGCGCGCGTTTCACGCGCCTCCCAACGCAGCGCTGCTGCGCGACGTGCGAGATCTGCCGAAGGACGCGGAGCGCGCGGACGTCGCCGTAATTGCTGCCGGCACCACGCTCTGGGAGCTGCTTTTCCTGCAGACGCCCGTGCTCAGCTACTGGATCAGCGCCGCGCAGCGCACGATCGTGGAAGACCTCGCAGCGCGTGGCGCCTGTCGCTCGCTCGGCGACGCGCGAGTCGCGCGCGCGGCCGATCTCGCGCTTGCAATTGGGGAGCTCGCTGCGAACGCTGAGGACAGAGCGCGCTTCGCGCGGGCCGGCGGCGCCCTCGTCGACGGATGCGGCGCCGAGCGCATCACCGACGTTTTGTTGGAGGCACGATGAACGTTTCCCTCGCCGCGGTGACCGACGACGATCGCGGCGCGTTCGAAGCTGCCGCGATCGCGCATTATCGAGAACTCGACCCGCGCTTCGCGCCCGCCGAAGACTGGCGGCGCGAGTGGTTCCGCGCAGCCGCACAGCGCCCGCGGCGCTTTGCGTGCTGGATCCTCGCGGACGGCGCGCGCGCGGGCTTTATCGTCTACGGCGCCGAGCCGCACCGCTTCCTGCCCCGCGAGCATGGCCTCGTGCTCGAGCTGTGGGTTGCGCCGGCGCAGCGGCGGCGCGGCGTCGCGCGCGCGGCAGGCGCGGCCGCGATCGCGCACCTGCGCAGCCTCGGGCTCGCGCGCATCCAGCTCGAAGTGAGCGGCACGGACGCCAACGCCGCGAAGTTGTGGGCCTCGCTCGGCTTCGTGAAGACGGCCGAGCGATACGTTCTCGAATGAGCCGAATCGACTCTCGAGGAACGTCATGCGCGTCGCGGTGATGCAGCCCACCTATCTGCCGTGGCTCGGCTACTTCGACCTGATGGATCAGGTCGACGCCTGGGTCGTGCTCGACAACGTGCAGTTCGTGAAGCAGAGCTGGCAGCAACGGAATCGCATCAAGACGCCGGCGGGCTTGTTATTGCTCTCGCTGCCGGCCAGGGTCCACGGCCGGCTCGGGCAGCGCATCGCAGACGTCGAGCTGCGCGAGCGCGGCTTCTGGCGCGAGCACCTGGCCTCGATCGACAACTACTACCGGCGTTGCCCGCACTTCGAAGCGGTGCGCGCGGAGCTCGCCAGCGTGTTCGCGACTTCTTGCGCTGAGGACGCGGAAGGCGCTCCGCCATTGCGACTCGTGGACGTCAACCTCGCGCTGATCGAGTTCGCGCGCCGTCGCTTCGGCATCGCGACGCCGCTGCTGCGAGCCTCGCAGCTGCGCAGTGCCGGGCAACGCGGCGAACTCGTCGCGGCGCTCTGCGCGGAACTCGGCGCGCGCGAGTACGTCTCGCCGATCGGCGCGCGCGACTACCTCGCTGAGGACGCGGGCGCTTTCGCGAGCCGCGGCATCGCGCTGCGCTTCCACGCCTACGAGCACCCGGTCTATCCGCAGCGCTTTCCGCCGTTTGCGCCGCACGCCGCGTTCGTGGATCTGCTCTTCAACTGCGGCGACGAAGCCGGTGCAATCCTGCGCGCGGGCCGGCGGCCCACCCTCAGCAGTGATTCGCTAGTGCAGCAAGCCGCGCGTGGATTGGAGACCGCATGACGGCTGCCGTGCGCATCGGCCAACGCGAGATCGGCCCGGGGCAGCCCACGTTCGTGGTCGCCGAGATTTCGGCGAACCATCTGGGCCGTTACGACGAGCTGGTGCGCCTTGTTCACGCCGCGCACGCCGCCGGCGCCGATGCGGTGAAGCTGCAGACCTACACCGCGGACACGCTCACGATCGCATCCGACCAGCCGTACTTTCGCGTCGAGGGCACGCTCTGGGATGGGCGCACGCTGCACGATCTCTACCGCGAGGCGCATACGCCCTGGGAATGGCACGCGCCGGCCTGCGCACTGGCGCGCGAACTCGGCCTCGAAATTTTCTCGAGCCCGTTCGACCCCACGGCCGTCGATTTTCTCGAAGCGCTGGACATGCCCGCCTACAAAATCGCGTCGTTCGAGATCATCGACTTGCCGCTCGTGCGGCGCATCGCGCGCACCGGCAAGCCAGTCATCATGAGCACCGGCGCCGCGACGCTCGCCGAGATCGACGAGGCGGTGGCGGCGTGCCGCAGCGAGGGCAACCAGCAACTGGTGTTATTGAAGTGCACGAGCGCGTATCCGGCGCCGCCCGCGGAGATGAACTTGCGCGCGATCCCGGCGCTCGCCGCGCGCTACGGCGTTCCGGTCGGGCTCTCGGATCACACACTCGGCGTGAACGTTCCGATCGCGGCGGTCGCGCTCGGCGCGTGCCTGATCGAGAAGCACTTCACGCTCTCGCGCGCCGAGCCGGGCCCGGACAGCGCCTTCAGCCTCGAGCCGCACGAACTGCGCGCGCTGGTCGAAGGCGTGCGCACCGCCGAGCAGGCGCTCGGCGAGGCGAAGCTCGGCCTCACCGCTGCCGAAGGGCCCGGCGTGATCTACCGCCGCTCGCTGTTCGTGGTCGCCGACGTGCGGACGGGAGAGCTGTTCACGCCGGCGAACGTGCGCAGCATTCGCCCGGGACACGGGCTCGCGCCCAAGTACCTCGACGAGGTGTTAGGCCGGGCGGCGACGCGCGATCTCGCGCGCGGCACGCCGCTCGCTTGGGAGCATGTCGCGCCGCGGCGTGCGCAGTAGCTCCTTCAGGAGCGCACGCGAAAGAGCGGCTGCAGGCGCTCGCAGCGCAGCTCGCCCTCGAGCTTCTGTGTGCGCACCAGCTCGCTGAGGCGCGGCAGCACGGCGTCGTACGCCAGCAACAGCGAATCGATGTCGGCCTCGCTGTGGGCGTAGGAGAGATTGTGGGTCCCGAGCGTGAGAAAACCGCGCGCGAGCAGCTCCTGCAGGAAGTACGTTTTCAGATCCCAACTCGTGTAGGGCGGCGCATCGCGGAACGCGATCACCGACCAGGCCGGATGCCCGAGCGGCGTCAGCCACTCGCCCGCGCCACTGCTCGCGAGCCGCTCGCGCATCCCGGCCAGCAGCCTCTCGCCGCGCGCGGCCAGCGTCTCGAGCACCGGCTCGCGCTTCATCTTCGTGATGACTGCCAGCGCTGCGGCGAGTGAAAGCGTCTCGCCCCCGAACGTGGTGGAGAAGAAGATCTCCTCCATGCCGCGCATCACGTCGGCGCGGCCCACCACGGCGGCGAGCGGGAAGCCGTTCGCCATGCCTTTGCCGAACGTCGCGAGGTCTGGCGTGACGCCGAACAGCGCCTGTGCGCCGCCCAGCGCGAAGCGGAAGCCAGTAACAGTTTCGTCGAAGGCGAGCAGCGCGCCGTGGGCGTGCGCGAGTTCGCGAACGCGCTCGAGAAAGCCCGGCTGCGGCCACTCGACCGACATCGGCTCGAGCATCACCGCGGCGAACTCGCCTGGATGCGCAGCGAGCAGCCCCTCGAGTGACGCCGCGTCGTTGTAGGTGAACGTGTGCGTCAGCTCGCGCACCGCGTTCGGTACGCCGAGGTGCCGCGCCGTCGAGCCGATGTACCAGTCCTGCCAACCGTGATAACCGCACACCGCGACGCGCTCGCGGCCGGTGTGTGCGCGCGCCAGCCGGATCGCGCCGCTCGTCGCGTCCGAGCCGTTCTTGCCGAAGCGCACCCGCTCGGCGCACGGAATCAGCTCGCATAACAGCTCCGCCACCTCGGCTTCGAGCGGATGCGCGAGCGAGAACGTGACGCCATCTGCGAGTTGTCGCGTCACGGCTTCGTCGACATCCGGGTCTGCGTAGCCGAGCGTCACCGCCGCGAGCGCGTTCACGAAATCGACGTACTCGTTGCCGTCGAGGTCCCACACGCGCGCGCCGCGGCCGCGCGAGAGGTAGAGGGGCGCCGCGCCGAGCGGGAAGTGCGTCGGGCTCTTGCTGAAAGTCTGAGAGCCGAGCGGAATCGTCCGCAGCGCGCGGGCCAGATGCTCCTCCGACTTCCGGTAGCGGTCGCTCACGGCAGCTCTCCTCGTTGGCGCGCGTCGGCCGCGAGCGAGCGGCGCCAGCCCTCGCTCGGATCGACGGCGGCGTTCTCGCGCGCAAGGCTCGGCTCGCGCTCTATCAGCTCGAGTACGTCGAGCCAACGGAAGGCCGGGTTGCTCGGGTAGAGCGCGTCGAACACGCGCCGCACGAACTTCAGGTCCGCGGGCTCGTCCACCGTCCAGCGCAGCGCGCCGAGCGCGCGCTCGCCGCGCAGCGAGGCAATCCGAAAGCGCTCGGGCCGCTGGTACAGGAATGGCGTCACGTGTTCGCGCTCCGAGGGCAGCTGCGCCTCGCAGTGCGCGATCTCGAGCGCAGTGAAGCGGACCACCTCCGCGTCGAGGCCGTCAGGGAAGCGGCGCTCGAGCGCGTTCGAGCTGTAATCCGCGTCTGCCCCGAGGTGGTGCGCGATCAGCTGGTCGATCAGCGCGGGATCCGCGAGCGGGCAATCGCCCGTTAGGCGTACGACCTGCTCGGGGCAAGGCGAGAGCGCACAGGCCGCGGCGTGAAAGCGCGCGAGCACGTCGTCGAGCGCGCCGCGGAAGCACGCCACGCCGAGCTCGGCGCAGAGCACAGCGATCGCGTCGTCCGCAGCCTCCCCGCTCGTGGCAACGATTAGGCGATCGATGCGCGCGCTGCGGGAGACGCGCTCGATCTGGCGCGCGAGCATCGGCCGGCCGTGCAGATCGGCGAGCACCTTGCCGGGGAAGCGGCGGGAACTCATGCGCGCTTGCAGAATCGCGGCGATCACGACGCCACCGGCCAGCGTGAGGGATCGAGCACGTTCTGGTCGGCGAGCGCAAGGCTCGCGAGCTCCGCGGGATCGACGCTCAGCGAGGCGGCCTCGATCAGTTCCGCGAGCTGTGCGCGCGTTGCGGCGCCGACGATTGCGACCTCCACCTCCGCAAGCGACGCCGCGAACGCGACTGCAAGCGCCACCGCAGAGCGGCCGCGGCTGCGGGCTTCGGCGTGCGCACGCTCGAAGCTTTCGCGAGCGCTCGCGAGAAACGCCGGCAACGCGGCGGGCGCTAGCGCGAGGGCGCCCTGCAGCAGCACCGAGCGGGCGTGCACCTCGACGCCGCGCGCGCGCAGCCGTGCAAGCGTGCCGTCACGAATTAGGCGCTGATCGAGCAACGAGAGCGGCAGCTGAATCAGCTCGATCGGGAAGCGCTCGAGCAGCGCGTCGATCTCGGCGCGCGAGTACACCGAAGCGCCGACACGTTCGACGAGCCCCTCTGCGCGCAGCCCAAGCAGCACGTCGAAGCGCTCCTGCCCGCGCTCGCCGAGCAGCTGCGCGGGCCGATGTTCCAGCAGCGCGTAGAGCTTTGCCGCGCGCAGCGAATCGAGCGTCCGCGAGAAGGCGTCGCGCAGATCCGCGGGCGTGCGCGCGTTCGGCGCCGTCTTGCTGACGATGCGAAACCCGCCGCCGCCCGGGCACAGCTGACCGATCAGCGCTTCCGCCTCCCCGTAGCCAGGCGCGGTATCGAGCACGCGCACGCCAGCTTCCTGGGCATACGCAAGCGCGGCCGCGACTTCCGCGCGCGGCGTGCGCGCTGCGTTCGCGATGCCGTAAGCGAACCCGAACTGCGCGGTGCCGAGCCCGAGCTTGTGCGCCGCCGCCACCGCTTCAGCGCCAATAATCAGCGTAGGACTTGCGCAGGATCGCATCCGACCAGCGCGACTCGAACGGATCGCGTGCGGCGCCCGAAACCCAGGCGTCCTTGGCGTCCATCCACACGCGCTGTGCGATTACGGCGTAGACGCCCGACGCGCTGAACATGCTGGCGTGCAGAGCCGCCGGCTTGTGGCAGTAGACCTCTTCATCTTGCACGTGATGATTGCGGTTGCGTCGGTTCGCGAGCGGAAAGAACTCGCGCACGAACAAGGCGCCGCCGTCGGCGAGCGCGTCGTCGATGTTCGCGACCGACTGGAAGAGCGTCTCGCGCGATACCCAACAGAACACGTCGTCCACGAGCACCAGATCGAAATGGCCTTGGCTTTCGGCCTCGGCATTCACCGAGTTGTCGGCGATCGTGCCCTGCACGAGCCGCACGCGATCGCCGTAGTGCTTCGTGCCGAGCTCGACGGCGCGGCGCGAAGGCTCGACGCCGACGCACTCGGCGCCGAGCGTGCGCGCAAAGTGATCGAGCAGATCGCCGTAGCCGCAGCCGTATTCGAGCACGCGCTTCGGGCGCACACCCGCCTCCGCGAGCGCGTCGGCGATGCGCTGTTTGTGTGGGCGCAACCGGCTCGGATCGGCGAGCGCGTGGTTACGCTCGAAGAAGGCGTCGGCTTCGGCTGCGACGTAGTGGCGGTCCTGCACGGAATCGCGCATGGCTCCCCCTAATTCTTTCGGAGCAGGTCGCGCGTCAGGAACTCGAGATACTGCGGCACGCGCGTGTTGAGGTTCACGTTCAGATGTGTCGGGAGCACGGGGCGCAGATTCGAACTCGGTCCGAGCCGCGCGCTGAAGTCGTGCGCCGGAATGGGCACGCCATCGACGCCGAACACGTTCGAGTACATCGGCACGCGCTTCATGTCGAAATCGACGAGCCGGTTGTCGCCCGCGGCGATGCCGAGCCGCTGCAGGCTGCGCAGCCAAGTTTCGAGCCAGAAGCTCGGCTTGGTCTCCCAGCTCGCGTCGGCCGTCGGAAACGAAAACTCCAGCTGCACGAGGTTGTCTTTCTCGAGGGCGAGCTTGCCTGGGAAGGAGATGCGGTTGATCGCATGCTCGGGGTCGCCGAGGATGATCTCGCTGTAGTCGCACGAGAGCGGCCGCTCGAACTCGAAGCTGCCGAGCACGAAGGTGTCGGGCGCGATCTTCGGCGCTGGCAGGCCGAGCGTCTGATACAGCCCCGTCGGCGCGGAGCACCAATAGATGCGCGGCGCTCGGAGCGCGCGGCCCCTCGCGCGCACACTCTCGACACGCTGGCCGTTCGCGTCGAACGCGAACTCGAGATCCTCGGCGCCTACGAGCAGCTCGGCTCCGCCCTGCGCAGCTTGTTCCGCGAGCGCCTCCGAGAACGCGGAGAAGCCGCCTGCATCGGGGTAAAGCATGTACTCGCGTGGCTGCTCGCGCATCTCGTCCTGATAACTTCGCGACGCGTCCGTGGCGAGCTTGCCGCGCTGTGCGCGCGGGAAGAACCAGGGGTAGATGTTCACCATCAAGCGCGAGGGCGCGATGTCGAACTGTGTGTGGCGCAGATCCGAGGGGTACGAAGGCAGCGTCTCGTCGAAGATCAAGTCCGCGAAGCCCGCGCCGTAGGTATGCGCGATCCGCTCGCGCGTCGGATCCTCGGCGCCGAGTTCGTCGACGATCCGCTCGCTCGGAAACAACCCGCGCAGCTCGCCCGGCCACTCCTCGGGCAGCGCGTTGTACGGAATCAGGTGGTTGCGCAGCACGATCGCGCGATGCCGCTCGACTCGGTGCACGCGGCCCCGCTGGACGTGCTCGAACAAGCGCGTGGTGAACTCCGACCGCAGGTAGTCGAGGCAATGCAGGCCGAAGTCGAAGGTGCGCCCGTTGCGATTCTTGAAGGAGGCATCCTTGCCCCCGAGCTGCGGGGCGCGCTCGACCAGCGCCGTGCGGTAGCCGAAGTTGGCAAGCAAGTAGGCGACCACGAGGCCTGCGACGTTTCCGCCGATCACGATCGCGTCGAACGCTTCGGCGCCGCGCTCGCTGCTCG
>JANNRF010000208.1:0-5196 GCA_031401135.1 Deltaproteobacteria bacterium
CGCGCGATCTCGGCTGCCACCGCTTCCGCGAATGCGCCGTCGAGATCGTTGACGACCACGGCGGCGCCGCAGCGCGCGAGTTCGAGCGCCGTCGCGCGCCCGATGCCGCGCCCCGCGCCCGTCACGATCGCCACACGCCCGTCGAGCCGCATCGTCGCCTCCGCTGAACTCGCGTGACGCTACGAGGGCTCGCGCGGCGCCGCGAGGCGCGCTTGCATTCGGCGATTCACGAACTGGAGATTCCATGCCCTACTCGCTGCAAGAACTTTCGGACCGCCTCGAGATCCAGGATTTGCAAACCGCCTACAGCTCCGCGATCGACACGCGCGATTGGGACGCGCTCGATCGCGTGTTCACGCGAGATGCCTGGATCGACTACACGGCGTTCGGCGGCAGCGCGGGCGGGCTCGCGGAAACGAAGGCGTTCCTCAGCAAGGCGATGACGATGTTCGCCAGCTTTCAGCACATGGTCGCCACGAGCGCGGTGAAGCTCTCGGGGAATCGCGCGACGGGAAAGACGATCTGCTGGAACCCGATGCTGCTGAAGCGCGCGGGCGGCGAGGAGCACGTCTTCTTTTGCGGGCTCTGGTACCACGACGAGTACCTGCGCACGCTCGACGGTTGGCGCATCACGCGGCGCGTCGAGGAGAAGAGCTTCACGCATAACATGCCGCTGGAGTTCACGAACCCCGACGCGGCGATGAAGAAGCGCAGCGGCGGCGTGAAGAGCGCGGCGAAGAAGCCTGCGCCCGCGAAGAAAACTGCGGCTGCGAAGAAGCCCGCGCCGAAGAGCGCGACTGCGAAACCCGCGCGGAAGGCTGCGGCGAAAGCTCGCAAGAAGTGAGCGCCGCGGGAACGCCCCATCCCGACGACGAGTTCCACACGCCCAGCTCGCCCGACCCGTTCTGGACCGAGACCTGCTGGTTCACGTTCGCCGTGCCGGAGCGCCGCTTATCAGGGCAGCTCTATCCGTTCTTCCGCCGCAATCAGAACGTCGCGGCCGGCGGCGCCTACTTCTGGGACGAGCGCGGCGACCAGCTCTGGAACTGCCGCTACGCGAAGAACTTCTGGCACCTGCCGCTCGCGCCAGGCGCGAAACTCTCCGACCTCGCGCTGCCGAACGGCATCCGCATCCGTTGCCTCGAACCGCTCACGAAATACGCGATCGGCTACGACGATCCGGACGGCGGCGACGAGATTCGCGTCGATCTCACCTTCACCGGCGTCGCGAAACCCAACTACTTGGGGCACGGCCACCTCGACCAGCCGGGGCGTTATCAGGGTGCGGTCGTGCTCGGCGGCGAGACGATTCGCGTCGATTCGTTCGGCTTCCGCGACCGCTCCTGGGGCGTGCGCTCGCAGTTCGGCCCCGGGCTCACCGGCACCCCCGCAAAGCGCGGCGGCTACAGCTACGCCACCGCGAGCGAGCGCGACGCATTCCACACCATCACGATGGATTTCGGCCAAGGCTGCAACTCCATCCACGGCTACTTGTTACGGGATGGAGTGTGGTCGAAGCTGGCCTCGGGGCGCCGTGAGGTATTGGAGCGCGACGCTGCCACCGGCTTTCCGCTGCGCGTCGAAATAACCGGCGCGGACGAACTCGGCCGCGCACTTCACGCCGAGGGCCGCTGCCTCAACAAGCTCGGGCTGCACCTCAACCCGAACCTGTTCACGGTGAATTGCCTCACCGAGTGGCGCTTCGATGGCGTCACGGCTTACGGCGAGGATCACGACAACTGGAGCGCACCGGCCGCGCGCGCGTTCTTCCGCGGAAGGCTCGGCTACGCACCGCGGTAGAGTGCGCGCGACCCGAGAAATCCCCGAACTGGAGGCCCCATGAGCGCAGATCTCGTGATTCGCGGTGGCACGATCGTTGACGGAACTGGCGCGCCCGGTGTGCGAGCGGATCTCGCGATTCAGGGCGGCCGCGTCGCCGAGATCGGGCACAACCTGCGCGGCGCGCGCACGCTCGACGCGGGCGGCCACGTGGTCGCGCCGGGCTTCATCGACATTCACACTCATTACGACGCGCAGGTGTTCTGGGACCCGGCGCTCACGCCCTCTTGTTATCACGGCGTCACGACCGTGGTCGCAGGCAACTGCGGCTTCTCGCTCGCGCCGACGCGGCCCGAGCACCGCGAGCTGATCGCGCGCACGCTCGAGAACGTCGAGGACATGAACGTGGCCTCACTCGCGGCGGGGATCCCCTGGGATTTCGCGACGTTCCCTGAGTACCTGGCCTCGGTCGAGCGGCGCGGCGTCGGCATGAATTTCGCGGCCTACATCGGGCACACCGCGCTGCGCATGTTCGCGATGGGCGACGCGGCCTACGAGCGCACCGCCACGCCCGAGGAGATCGCGCGCATGCAGGCGATCCTACGCGAGGCGCTGCGCGCGGGCGCCGCGGGCTTCGCCACGAGCTTCGCCGTCACGCACCGCGGCGTGGACGGCAAGCCGGTGCCGAGCCGCTTCGCGGATCGCGGCGAGCTGGAGGCACTGCTCGCGGTGTTAGGGCAAGAGCAGCGCGGCGTGTTCGCGATCGCGCCCGGCGAGCAGTGCACCTTCGCGGATCTGTACGAGCTGCAGCCGCGCACGGGCGTGCCGTTCACCTACGGCGCGCTGCTCACGTTTCCCGGCGGCTTCCACAAGCGGCTCGTCGACCTCAACAACCAAGGCTGGGAGCGCGGCGCTGAGGTGTGGCCGCAGGTCACGCCGCGCCCGTTGACGTTCGCGATGACGCTGACCGAGCCGTTCACGCTCAACATGAACTCCGAGTTCGGCGCGATCATGGGCAAGCCGCTCGCAGTGCGGCGCGCGGCCTACGCGGACCCAGCCTGGCGCGAGCGCGTCGTCAAAGCCTGGAGCGAGCAGGCCGTGTTATTGCCGCGCTTCGAGACGTTCGTGATCGACGAGAGCCCGGCGCGGCCGGAACTCGTGGGCAAGAACCTGATGGCGCTCGCCGCCGAGCGCGGGGTGACGCCCTTCGACGCGCTGCTCGACATCGCGCTGGGCGAGCCGGAACTCGCGCTGCGCGTGCGCGCGGTGCTCGCGAACGACGAGACGAGCGAAGTGGGCGCGCTGCTCACCGATCCTCACTGCGTGCTCGGCCTCTCGGACGCGGGCGCCCACGTCGGCCAGCTCTGCGACGCGCCGCAGGCCACGGACTTTCTGGGCAACTGGGTGCGCGGGCGCAGCCTGATGCCCATCGAAGACGCGGTGCGCCGGCTCACGAGCGTGCAAGCGGACCTAATTGGTCTGCCGGATCGCGGGCGGCTGCTGCCCGGCGCCTGGGCGGACGTGGTGGTGTTCGATCCGGCCACGGTCGCGCCCGGGCCGGTTCGCCGCGTGCGCGATTTCCCGGCCAACGCGGAGCGGCTCACCGCCGACGCGCCCACGGGTGTACGGCACGTGCTCGTGAATGGCGTGCCGGTGCAGGAGGACGGCGTGCGCTGGAGCAACGAGGGCAAGCCTGGGCAGGTGGTACGGCCCGCACTGCGCAGCGAGATTCGCGCGCGGCAGTAACAAGCGCAGCGCGGTCGGATCCGCGAAACGCAGCAGGCGCTGCGCAGCTTCAGCGGCTCGGCTGGCCGTACACCCACGCATACCCGTCCGGGTCGCTGAAGCTGAAGTTGCGCTCGCCCCAGGGCTGATCGCGCAGCTCGCTCACCGCAACGCCGGCTTTCGCGAGCAGCGCGTGCTGCGCGTCGATGTCGTCCACGCGCACCGCGACGTGCATGCCGCTCAGGTAGCTGCGCGCGCCCGCGGGCCGTTCCTCTCGTCGTAACACCAAGTAGCCCGCGCCAAACGCGAAGCCCGCTACGTCGGCCTCGTTCGTGCCCAGCTGCCAGCCGAGCTGCTCCCCGTAGAAGCGCTTCGAGCGCGCGAAATCCGACGCGAACACGAACACGTAGAAGACGCCTGCGATCGCCATGCTCACTCCTTGGTTAGGCGCGCGCGGGCGCGACCCGCCCCCGCACTTCGCCGAAGCCGATGCGCTCGCCTTGAACACCCGGCGCGCTCGCCGTAATCACTAGCTCGTCGCCGTCGCGCAGGAACGTGCGCGTCGTGCCGTCGGGGAGCTGCATGGGTGCGCTGCCGCCCCAGCTGAGTTCGATCAGCGAGCCGCGCTGGCGCTTTTCAGGTCCACTCACAGTCCCCGAAGCGAACAAGTCGCCAGTTCGGAGGGACGCCCCGTTCGCGGTCATGTGCGCGAGCATTTGCGGCGCGCTCCAGTACATCCCGCCGAACTGCGGCCGTGAGATCAGGTGCTCGTTCAGCCGCACATCGAACTCGATCTCGAGGCCCCACGCTTCGGCCGCGCTGTCGTCGAGATAGCGGAGCAGCGCGTGCGTGCGCGGCGGCGGCGCCACGCGCGCGGCTTCGAGCGCTTCGAGTGGAACGATCCACGCTGAGATGCTGGTCGCGAACGATTTCCCAAGGAACGGGCCGAGCGGCGCGTACTCCCAGGCCTGGATGTCGCGCGCGGACCAGTCGTTCACGAGGCACACCCCGAAGACGTGATCGCGAAAGCGCGAGAGCGGAACCGGTGTGCCGCGCTCGCTCGGCACGCCGACCACGAAGCCGAGCTCGACCTCGAAATCGAGCCGCTCGCTCGGCCCGAAGCTGGGCGCCGCCGCGTCCGCCGCCTTGCGCTGCCCGCACGGGCGCAGGATTTCGCTGCCGGAGACGACGACCGTGCCCGCGCGACCGTGATAACCGACGGGCAAGTGCTTCCAGTTCGGGAGCAGCGGCTCCTGGCCGGGCCGCAGGATGCGCCCGAGGTTCGTCGCATGATCCTCGCTCGCGTAGAAGTCGACGTAGTCGGCGACGTGGAACGGCAGGTGCATGGCGGCATCGCGCTGAGCGATTAGGTGCGGCTCGACCGAGCTGCGATGACGCGCGTCGCCGAGCCGCGACGTGAGCCACGCGCGCACATCGCTCCACGCCGCGCGGCCCAGTGCGAGGAACGCGTTCAGCTCGGGCTCGGCAAGCGCCGCGGCGTGCGGCGCGCCCTCGCGCGCGGTGAGCGCGCCGACGTCAAGAACTTGCGCTCCGATCGCGACGCCGATCCGGCGCCGCGTTTCGCGAGCCGTCGAGAACACGCCGAACGGGAGATTCCCAAGCGGGAATGGCGAGCGCGGCGGGATGGAAAGCCAGGTCGCGGTCACGCGCGCGTCTCGGTCAACACTGACA
>JANNRF010000209.1:0-2288 GCA_031401135.1 Deltaproteobacteria bacterium
GGGCGTAGAACGAAATCAGCGCGACGAAGAAGAAGCCCGCGATCACGGCCCAGAGCGAGAGCACCGCGTACGCCACCGGCGAGACGAAGTACGAGCGGAGTTCGCGGCCTGCGATGGCGCCGATGTGCTTCATGCCGTGGCCTCCGGCTGGGGCGCCTGCGGCGGTTCGGGATCAGGCGCCGACGTCGGCGCAGGTTCTTCGCGCAGCGTCGCGCGCGTGAACGCGTCCTCTAGCCTCGCGCCGTTCGCGGTGATTTCGCTGAGCGGCGCGTCGAGCACTTTCTTGCCCTTATGGATCAAGATCACGCGCCGACAGATCGCCTCGACCTCGGCCAGGATGTGCGTCGAGAGTACGATCGTGTGACCGCCCTCGGCTTCGCTCGCGAGCGACACCAACAACTGGCGGATCTCGCGGATCTGGATCGGGTCGAGCCCCACCGTGGGCTCGTCGAGGATCAACACCTTCGGCTCGTGCACGATCGCCTGCGCGATGCCGACGCGCTGGCGGTAGCCCTTCGAGAGCGCACCGATCACGCGCCGCCGCACGTCCGCGAGCCCGCAGCGCTCCATCGCGCGCTCGACCGCGGCTTTGCGCTTCGCGCGCGGCACGTCCTTCAGCTTCGCAACGAACGTCAGGTAACCCGCGACGTCCATCTCGGGATAGAGCGGCGGCGTCTCAGGCAAATATCCGATCGCGCGCCGCGCCGCGATCGCCTCGTGAAAGATGTCGTGGCCGTCGATCAGCGCGGTGCCATCGGTCGCGGGCAGGAAGCCCGTGAGAATGCGCATCGTGGTCGTTTTGCCCGCGCCGTTCGGGCCGAGAAAGCCGACCACTTCGCCCGCCGCGATCGAGAACGAGACGTCATCGACCGCCACGGCATCGCCGTAACGCTTCACGATCCCTTTCGCTTCGATCACCGGCTGTCCTGTCCTCTGCGCTGCGTCTTCGTCTTCATCTTCGTCAACGGATCAGCCGCGACGCGCAGCGTCGCCGGCTGCATCCGCGAGCTTCCCGTCCCGCCGAACCACTCTTTCACTTCACGCGCCGCAGCTGGATCCATTGATAATAAGACGACGAGCCCGGCACCGAGCCGCCCTGCCCGTTCGTGTACGAAATCTGAAAGCCCGAATCCGCGCTCTCCATGATGCGCCGGAACGCCTCGATCTTGCGCGACGGATCCTCAGGGTTCAGCCCGTGAAACACGAGATCGGCCTGGCTGCGCGACGAGAGCACGTTCAACACCGTGACTGCGAGCGTGAAGACCTTGCCAATCCCCTCGACCGCCTCCACCGAAAAGCGCGGCGTCTCCACCTGATCCAGTGCAAACGAATACTCGAGCCGCATCTCCCAAGACCCCCCGGACTTGTTGGACGTTCCCGCAATAGCTCCAACGCGCCGCGCAAGTTGCCGACAGCCCGCTCGCGCTGCAAGGCGAATCGCGAAACATCTCACCCGCGATCAACGCGCTTCCGGCGTGCCCGTGTCGCTGCGCCCTTCGCGCAGCCCCGCGCGGGCGCGCTCGGCGAGCTGCACGTACGCGGCGCGAATCAGATCGAGGTCGCGCTCCTCCAGCTCCTCGAGATCGAGCAGCGCGTTGTGAGCGCCCTGCGTCGAACGCAGCAGCTCGTCCAGCTTGATCTGGATTGCCTCCGCGTCGCGGTTCTGAGTGGTCTGAATCAAGAACACCATCAAGAACGTGACGACCGTCGTGCCCGTGTTGATCACCAGCTGCCAGGTGTCGCTGAACGCGAACAGCGGGCCGCTGACGAGCCAGATGAGGATCACCGCGACCGCAAGCCCAAAAGCGTGCGGCCGCCCGGCCGCCCGCGACGTCGCCTTGGCAATCCGCGTAAAACGCGAAGTCGATTTCAAGGGACGCATGCAATCTCTCCTTCTGAGTCGGCGCCATCCGTTCGCACACAGCGAGCTTCGCGCATCCGCAACAGCGGAATCCTCTCGACAAGACGCGCAACACCACGCAACGCCCGGCCGCGAAGCGCGAAGCGCACGCGGGAGGCGCGGCTCAAAGCCGCGCCGACCCGCGCCTCTCCCTTGCAAAACCCACGCTCGAGCCACCCCCGAGCACAAGCAGGCGCGGCGGGGCCGGGGGCTGCGGCGGCGAGGTAAAGCGCAGGCGCGGCCCGACGCAATGCAAGCCTTCCAACCACAGGAACGCGCCGCCGGGAGCGTCACTTCCCGCCAAAGGCCGCGCCGAGCCACGAGCCGCCGCAGCCCCCGGCCCCGCCGCGCCTGCGAAGCCCGCACCAACGCGTCAACGCGCCGCTAC
>JANNRF010000210.1:0-2033 GCA_031401135.1 Deltaproteobacteria bacterium
ATCGTGGGCGGCGGCCCGACCGGGCTCACACTCGCGATCCTGCTCGCACAGCGCGGGCGCAGCGTGGTGGTGCTCGAGCGCTTCAGCGCGCCCTACCCGCTGCCGCGCGCGGTGCACTTCGATCACGAGGTCGCGCGCATCCTCCAGAGCGCCGGCGTTGCGAGCGACCTCGACGGTTTCACAGAGGCCGCCCCGATTTACGAGTGGCGCAACGCGGGCGGCGACGTGCTGCTGCGTTTCGGCCGTGCGCGCGAGACCGGGTTATCAGGCTGGCCCGACTCGAACATGTGTCACCAGCCGCGCCTCGAAGCCGCGCTCGAGCGGCGCGCGCGCTCGTTCGCGAACGTGCGCATCTTGCGCGGTTGCGACGCGCACCTGCTGCACGATGCAGGCGACGAAGTGCTGCTCGGCGCGCGCAGCGAGCGCGGCGACGCGCTGGAAGTGCGCGCGCGTTTCGCGGTCGGCTGCGACGGCGCGAACAGCTTCGTGCGCGGCGCCATCGCCGCGGGCTGGCGCGATCTCGGCTTCGCCTACGACTGGCTCGTGGTCGACGTGATTCCACACGAGACGCGCGTCTGGTCGCCGCTCAACTGGCAACTCTGCGACCCCGCGCGGCCGACCACGCTCGTCTCGGGCGGCCCCGGCCGGCGCCGCTGGGAGTTCATGCGCCTCCCGCACGAGACGCTCGATCAGCTGAACGATCTGGACGCGGCCTGGAGGCTGCTCGCCGCGTGGGATGTGCGCCCGGACAACGCGACGCTCGAGCGCCACACCGTCTACACGTTCCGCGCGTGCTCGGCGGAAATCTGGCGCCGCGGCCGCGCGCTGCTCGCCGGCGACGCCGCGCACCTAATGCCTCCGTTCGCGGGCCAAGGTATGTGCTCGGGCATGCGCGACGCCGCGAACCTCGCCTGGAAGCTCGATCTCGTGCTGCGCGGCGAAGCGAGCGAGGGGCTGCTCGACAGCTACGAGAGCGAGCGAGCGCCCCACGCGCGGCAGACGATCGAGTTCTCCGTCGCGCTCGGCCGCGTGATCTGCATCGCCGACCCGCGCGAGGCCGCCGAGCGCGACGCGCGCATGATTCCCGCCGCGCGCGCTGCCGGGCTCACCACGCCCGCGCCGTCGCCGAAGATCGGCCCAGGTTGTTGGGCCGCGGACGATGCCGCCGCGGGCGGACTCTTTCTGCAAGCGCGCGCAGAGCGCGGCGGGCAAGCGGGCCGCTTCGACGACCTCGCAGGCGGCGGCTTCGCGCTCGTATCCGCGTACGGCGACCCGGCCGCGGCCCTAACACCTGAGCAGCACGCGTGGTTCACGCGCATCGGAGGCGTGTGTGCTCACATCGCGCCGGGCAGCGCGCTGCGCGATGTCGACGGCGCCTACGCGCGCTGGTTCGAGGAACACGGCTGCGCGGTTGTGCTGCAGCGCCCGGACTTCGCGGTGTTTGCGTCGGCGAAGGAACTCGCAGGCGCGAGCGCGCTCGTCGAAGCGCTGCGTGCGCAAATGCAGCCGGAAGAGTGATTGGGGCGCGGCTACAGTCGCGCGATGCCCGTCTCCAACCGCGACCGCGAAGTCTTCCGCAAGCTCGGTGAAGCGAAGGCGGAGGCGCACGGCGATGCGCTCGCAGCGCACCTCGCGCTTCCGCTCGAGGAGCGGCTCGAACGCAGTTGGGCGCTTTACCTGCGCTACCGCGATCCCAACGAGCCCGAACGCGACGACGACCCGACCCCGTTCTACGACCGAGCGCGTGCGCTCGGCATGTACGAGGGCTGAGGCCGCGCGCTTGAATGCAGACCTGATCTTCTCAGCCCGCTTTCGCGCCGATCGGCGCATTGCCGATCACCTGCGCCGCTTCGAGCGCGGCGAGTTCGCTCTCGGGCAGGCCTAACAACCCGCACAGGATCTCGCGGTTGTGCTGGCCGAACAGCGGCGCGGAGTTGCGCAGCTGCGGGTTCGCCTCTCGCAGGCGCCACGCCGAGGCGGGCTGCGGCCACGGCTGCATGCACGGGTGCGGCAGGAAGTTCCAGGATTCGCGC
>JANNRF010000211.1:0-16897 GCA_031401135.1 Deltaproteobacteria bacterium
CAAAAATCGGCGCCGGCGTTTTTGGGCGTCGATGTGCCACTCGAGTTCGACGTCGTGGATTTCGACGGCGACGATCTACGCCTGGAAGTCGTCTCACCCGCGCCCGGCACGGGAGCACCACGACCACCGGCACTTCGACGGTTTCGAGGATGATGCGCAGGTTCGCCGGGTTGCGGATGCCGAGGCCCGAGCCGATCGGCGCCGCGAGCGGCATTACGGCGACGCAGCCGAGCGCCGCGAGACGCTGGCACGCCACCGGGTCATCGCTGATGTACGGCAGCACCTCGAAGCCTTCCGCCACGAGAATGCGCGCGGCTTCGATCGTCGCGGCAGAATCCGGGAACAGCGTGCGCTCGTCGCCGATCACTTCGAGCTTCACGAGGGCGTGGCCGAAAAGTTCGCGGCCGAGCCGCGCGGTCGTGAGCGCGTCTGCGACGTTGTAACAACCGGCCGTGTTCGGCAGCACCGTGAGGCCGGCCGGGATCGCGCCGAGCACGTTCTGCTCGCGCGGCTTCGTGAGATCCACGCGGCGCAGCGCGACCGTAATCATCTCGGCGCCGCTCGCCTCGGTCGCCGCGAGCTGCACCGCCAGAGATTCGTACTTGCCGCTGCCCACGATCAGCCGCGAGCGGAACGTGTGCGACCCGAGCGTGTAGGTCTCCGACATCTCAGCCTCCTCCGACTGCTTCGAGAATCTCGACGCGGTCGCCAGCTTGAAGGACGCGGGCTGCGTAGCTCGCGCGCGGCGCCACATCGCGATTCACCGCGATCGCGATCTTACGCCCCGCGAGGCCGAGCACAGCGACGAGATCGGCGAGCGACGCGCCGGCGTGGATCTCGCGGGGTTCGCCGTTCACGGAGATCCGGAACGCGCCGCCCACAGTTTCAGAAGTCGCATCCACGCTCGGAACTCACAGGCAGGGCGCCGCGCACAACGAATCGTCCAGCGAGCCCCGCGAAAAACCGACACTATTCGGACGCCTAGGCAGTGTCAAACCAGCCAACTCAGCCAACAGCAAACGCCGTCGAGCCGAGCGCGAGCGGAGTGAACAGCGAACCGTGCGTCCCACCCTCGCCAGCATCGACGCCAAGGCCCTCGCGCAGAACTTCGCCGAGGCCAAACGGCTGGCCGGCGCGCGCGAGGTGATCGCAGTCGTAAAGGCCGATGCCTACGGGCACGGCGCGGAACCGGTCGCGTTGCGCCTCGCAGCCGCGGGCTGCCAAAGTTTCGCGGTCGCGACCGTCGAGGAAGCCGCGCAGCTGCGCAGAGCCGGCATCGAGCAAGCGATCCTCGTGCTCGGCGGCGTGCACGACGCGTCCGAGGCGAACGCCGCGCTGGAACTCGGCGTGACGCCGGTGGTGCAGCACGCGGGCCACCTCGCGCTGCTGCGAAAGGCCGCATCCGAGCGCAATCGCGCGATCCCTCTGCAGGTCGAGATCGATACCGGGATGGCGCGCATGGGAATCTCGCCCGAGGAGGCGCCGAACCTGATCGAGGGCCTCGCCCGCGAGAAATGCTTTGCGCTCGACGGCGTCTACTCGCACCTCGCTTGCGCGGACGAGCCGGACCTCGCCGCGACGCAGCGCCAGCTCGCGCTCTTCACGGAGGTGCTCGCGGCGCTGCGCTCGCGCGGCGTCGTGCCGCGCCAGGTGCACATCGCGAACTCCGCGGCGCTGGCCGCGAGCGCGGCGCTCGCAGCGGTGCTGCCGCCGGAAGTGAACGCGGTGCGGCCGGGGCTCCTTCTGTATGGGGTCGCGCCCGCGCCGCATCTCGCTGAGGCCGCGAAGCTCGCGCCCGTGATGAGCCTGCGCACCCGCGTCGCGAACGTGCGCTGGGTGCGGCGCGGCGATCCCGTCGGCTACGGCGCGACGTTTCGGGCCAAGCAGCGTGGCCGCATCGCGACGCTGCCGATCGGCTACGCGGACGGCATCCCGTGGTCGCTCGGCAATCGCGGCTTCGTCGTGTTGCGTGGCCGCCGCGTCCCGATCGCGGGGCGCGTCTCGATGGATCTGATCACGCTCGACGTGGGTGCGAGCCCGGTCGAGATCGGCGATCCGGTGCTGGTGTTCGGCACGCCCGCGGACGGCGGCGCTGCCTTGCGTGTCGAAGAAGTCGCCGAGGCCGCGGGCACGATTCCCTACGAACTCCTCGTGCGCGTCGGCGCGCGCGTAACGCGGGTGCTCGAAAACTGAGTCGCGCGCTGCGGCTATCAATTTTCGCGCGGCTAACCTGCGCGCGCTTTGTCAGCCGCCGCAAAAATCCCTGAGAAGCCCGGGCGCCACGAGTTTCACGCCTCGCTTCACGACGTCTGGAAGAAGTTCGGCGAGCGCAGCGTGCTCGAGGGCGCGGCGCTGGAAGTGCGGCCCGGCGAGATCACCGTGGTGATCGGAGGCAGCGGCTGCGGTAAATCGACGCTGCTGCGCATTCTGCTCGGGCTCGAGAGCTACGAGCGCGGCAGCGTGCGCCTGTTCGGCCGCGAGGTGAGCCAGCTGACGGGCGCGGAACAGAGCGAGCTGATGCTCCAAGTCGGCGTGCTGTTCCAGTTCGGCGCGCTGTTCGATTCGATGACGGTGGGCGAGAACGTCGGCTTTGCGCTGCGCTACGTGCAGCGCCGCCCCGAGGCCGAGATCGCGGAGCGCGTCCGCGAGAACCTCGCGCTGGTCGGGCTGCGCGAGATCGAGGCGCTGTACCCCGCGCAACTCTCTGGCGGCATGCGCAAGCGCGTGGCGATGGCACGCGCGATCGCGCACAAGCCGACGCTGCTGTGCGTCGACGAGCCCACCACGGGCCTCGACCCGATCATGTCCGACACGATCAACCAGTTGATCCTGCGCATGCGCGCGCGGCTCGGCGTGACCGTCCTGTGCATCACCCACGATCTCGTCGCGGCGTTCAAGATCGCCGATCGCATCGCGGTGCTGCACGAAGGCCGCGTGATCGCGTTCGGCACGCCGGACGAAGTGCGCGGCTCTGCCGACCCTGACGTGCAGCAGTTCATCACCGGCCGCTCGCATTCACTCTCGGACTGACTCCTCGCTCGGCTGCGCCCCCAAGAAAAGAGCGAGCGGCTCATGGACTAGATAAGTTCCGCCCGCTTTTTCTCTCGGAGCGGGGCGAGCGGACGAATGCGCGTGCTGATCACTGGCTCTGGCGGTCGCGAGCACGCGCTCGCTTGGAAGCTCGCCCAGAGCCCGCACGCGGAGGCGATCTTCGCGGCGCCAGGCAGCGACGGGATGGCGCGCGTGGCGACGTGCTTGCCGCACGTGGGCGTGCTCGATGCCGCGGCGCAGATCGCCGCGGTGCGCGAGCAGCGAATCGATCTCGTCGTGATCGGGCCCGAGGATCCGCTCGCGACCGGGGTCGCGGACCAGCTTCGCGCCGCAGGCATTAGGGTGTTCGGGCCGTCGGCCGCGGCGGCGCAGCTCGAATCGAGCAAAGGCTTTGCGCGCGCGTTCATGGCGCGGCACGGCATTCCGCATCCGCGCTTCGAAGTGTGCGGCGATGCCGAGAGCGCCGAGCGAGCCATCCGCGCGCGCGGCGGCAAGTGCGTCGTGAAAGCGGACGGACTCGCGGCGGGGAAGGGCGTTGCCGTGTGCGCGAGCGAAGCGGAGGCGATCACGGCGCTGGGCGAGATGATGGGCGCGCGGCGCTTCGGCGCAGCCGGTGCGCGCGTGGTGATCGAGGACGTGCTGGCGGGCGAAGAGGCCAGCTACCTGGTGATTACGGACGGCGAGCGCATCGCCGCGCTCGCGCCCGCGCAGGATCACAAGCGTGCGCTCGACGGCGACCGCGGCGAGAACACCGGCGGCATGGGCGCCTACGCGCCCGCGCCGCTCGTATCCGAGGCGATCGAGAAGCGCGTGCTCGAAGAGATCGTGCACCCGACGCTGCGGGGGATGCGCGCGGACGGCACGCCGTTCTCGGGCGTGCTCTACGTCGGCCTAATGATCGACGCGAACGGCGCGCCCTCGGTGGTCGAGTTCAACTGCCGCTTCGGCGACCCGGAGACGCAAGTGCTGGTCGCGCAGATGGACGGCGACCTGTTGCCGCTGCTCGACGGCGCCGCGCGCGGGAGGCTCGACACCTCGCTGCCTGCCCGTGGCGAGGCCGCTGCGGTGTGCGTCGTGCTCGCGTCGGGCGGTTACCCGCGCGAGTTCGAGAAGGGCAAAGTGATTCGCGGGCTCGCTGCTGCGGAAGAAGTGCCTGGCGTCGTGGTCTTCCACGCGGGCACGAAGCGCGCGGGCGGCGAGTTTCTGACGAACGGAGGCCGCGTGTTAGGGGTGACCGCGCGCGGCGCGAGCTTCGTGGAGGCGCGCGAGCGCGCGTATGCCGCGGCGGATCGCATTGCGTACGAAGGCCGCCAGCTGCGCAGCGACATCGGCGCGCGGGCGCTCGGGCGATGACGACGCTCTCCGTCGCGGAGGCGGCAGAGCGCATTCGGCGCGGCGAACTCGTCGCGTATCCGACCGAGACGGTCTGGGGCCTCGCAGCGGACGCCCGTAACAAGCTGGCCGTCGAGCGGCTGTTCGCGTGGAAGGGGCGAGACGCGCAGCAGCCGATCTCGGTGCTGGTCGGCGATTACGCTGCGCTCGCAGAACTCGGCGCGGAGCTGACGCCGCTTGCCGCTGCGCTCGCCGCGAAGTTCTGGCCCGGGCCGCTCACGCTCGTGGTGCGCTGCGCGGATGTGTTCGCGCGCGGTATCGCTGCCGCAGACGGCGCAGTGGGCTTCCGCTGCTCGCCGCATCCGGCGGCGCGCGCGCTGGCTCGCGAGGCCGGAGTGATTACGGCGACGAGCTTCAATCGCTCGGGCGCGGCCGCGTGTGCGACGCGTGCCGAGGCGCAGCTGTGTGCTGGCGAGGCGATCCCGCTTTTGGCAGGCGAAGACGCGCACGGCGCGCCGCCGAGCAGCGTGGTGGACGCAAGCGGCGAGCGGCTGCGTGTGCTGCGCGAGGGAGCCATCCCCGCGCCCGCGCTCGAGGCCGCCTTATCAGGAGATCTGCGTGGCTGAGATTCGACCCTTTCGCGCGCTGCGTTACGACCCCGCGAAAGTGGAGCTCGAGCGCGTGCTCGCGCCGGTCTACGACGTTGTTACGCCCGAGGAGCGCGTGCGCTTCTGGGAACGCGATCCGCACAACGCGGTGCGCCTCGAGCTGACCAAGAGCGTCGCCGAGGAGGCGAGCACTGATTATTCCGATGTGACGCAGACGCTGGCGGCCTGGCGCGGCGCAGGCGTGCTGCGCTTCGACGCGCAGCCTGCGCTCTACGCGCTGCGCCAGCGCTTCAGCGCGCCGGGCGGCGGCACGCTGGAGCGCACGGGTTTTTTCTGCGCGCTGAAACTCGAGGACTACGCGAGGCGCATCGTGCGCCCGCACGAGCGCACGCTCTCGGGCCCGAAGGCGGATCGCTTGAAGATCCTGCGCGCTTCGCGCACGAATCTCTCGGCGGTGTTCTTGTTATACGAAGACCCCGACGGGAAGCTCGACGCGCTGCTCGAGCAGGCGCTCGCTGCGGGGGAGCCGCAGCGAGCGCGCGATGCCGGCGGCGTCGAGCAAGCGCTGGTGGCGGTCACGGACGCGAACGCGATCGCCGAAGTCGAGCGCTTCCTCGCCGCGCGCCCGCTCGTGATTGCCGACGGCCACCACCGCTACGAGACAGCGCTCGCTTATCAGGCGGAGCGACGTGGGCAGGGCGATGCCAGCGCAGATCAGATCTTCGTCTACCTCGCGAACGCTTACGCCGCGGGCTCGCTGCTGCTCCCGATCCACCGCTTGCTCGTGCGCACGCCCGCGCCGAGTGACGCGCGCTGGAGCGAACTTGCGCGCGCGGGCTGGAGCCAGCGCACGCTTCCCGCCGCGTCCCCCGAGCAGGTCGAGGCCGCGCTGCGCGAGGCGCTCGCGCCGCACACCGGCTCCCCGGCGTTCGCCGCAGACGACGGCCGCGGGCAACTCCGCGTGTTCTGGAAGCCCGCCAGCGCGGGCGACCTCTCGATCGAAGTCTTCCACCGCGAGATCGTGGTCGGCTTCTTCGGCCTCGACGAAGACGCCGTGCGCAGCGGCGCGCTCGCGTTCCCCAAGGCCGCGCAGGAAGCCGCGCGCGAAGTCCGAGCCGGGCGCGGCACGCTTGCGCTCTACCTGAATCCGCTGCGCCCCGAGGACGTGTTCCGGGTGACGGCCGCGGGCTCGACCCTCCCCCAGAAGTCGACCTTCTTCTACCCAAAGTTGCCGACGGGCCTGCTGTTTCGGTCCCTGGACGAGCCGTGAGCCGCCGCCGGCCGCCGCCGCCTCGCGACCCCGCCAAGATCGACGGCGGACGCATCGGCCGTGTGCTCGCCGAGCTGGGCTACGACCCGAACGCGCCTGGGCTGCGGCTGCTGCGCATCTGGGCGAGCGCGGTCGGGCCGGAGATCGCGGCGCAGTGCGAGCCCACGGACTGGAAGGGCGGGACGCTCGAACTGACCGTCTCGGCGCCGGTCTGGGCGCAGCACGTGGCGCTGCGCAAACCGGAGATCCTGGCCGGCCTGCGCGCCGCGCTCGGCGACGCGGCGCCAACGGACCTTCGCACCAGAGTCCGCTAAGGAGTTCGCGCCATGAAGCCGGAAACGCACGAACCCCTCGCCGTCGGCAGCGCCGGAATCCGCTGCGACTTCTGCAACGAACTCGTCCCGAGCGTGCGCCGGGTGGCGCTCGACCGCGCCTACGAGCGGCTCCAGACCCCGCACAAAGAGCGGTACGCCTGCCCGCGTTGCTCCGACACCAAGGAACGCGCGCGCCGAGGCCTGTCGCGCTGACCTTGCGCTGACCGTGCGCTGACCTTGCGCTGACCTTGCGCTGAGATTTTGCGTTGACCGGCTCGTGGGCCTCGCCTAGCTTGCACCGCCTTTCGCGGGCCTAATTCAGCGATTTCGTGAAGGAATCGCGCCACCGCCCGCCCCCTACTCGCATCCCTCGGGAGCCGCTCATGGTCAAGATTCGCCTAATGCGTGCGGGAGCGAAGAAGCGCCCGTACTACCGCCTGATCGCGATCGACGAGCGATCGCCGCGCGACGGTCGCAAGCTCGAGGAGCTCGGTACCTACGATCCGATCGCGAAGGTGCAGCAGATTCGCCTGCACGGGGATCGCATCGAGAAGTGGGTCGCGCGCGGCGCGCAACTCTCGCTGGCGGCCAAGTCGCTGATCAAACGCGGCAAGAAACTCGAAGCCACGCTGACGGCCGCCGCCGCGGCCAGCGTCGAGTCGGCGTAGTCATGTCGGAAAAAACTGCGGCAGGGCTGGTCGAGTTCATCGCCAAGGGCATCGTCGGGCAGCCGGATGCCGTGCGCGTCAACGAGCAAGAGGGCGGCCGGTTGCTCGAACTTGTTACGGCGGACGAAGACCGCGGGCGCGTGATCGGACGCCAGGGCCGCATCGCGAAAGCGATCCGCTCGGTGCTCTCCGCTTCGCGCAGCGGCCGCGATGCACGGCTCGACATCGTCGATTGAGTTCCTCTTCCCGCGGCCGCGTAATCGCGGGCCGCGTGGTCGGCGCTCACGGCATCGGCGGAGAAGTTCGAGTTCAGGTTCTCGCGGACGACAAGGCGCTGCTGTTAGGGACGAAGCGTTTCGCGCTCTCCCGCATCGGTGTCGACGATCCGGCCCCGAGTGAGATCGAAAACGAAGGAGGAGGTACAGGACGACCTGGCGAGGTGCGGCTCAAGCTGCGCGGAGTCGCGGATCGCGACGCCGCCGAAGCGCTGCGCGGATCGCTCCTGCTGATCGATGTCGCGGACCTGCCCGCGCTTCCCGCAGGCCAGCACTACCGCTTCGAGTTGATCGGCTGCGTCGTTTTCAGCGCAGCGGGTGTGCGGTTCGGAGTGGTGAGTGAGGTGTGGGACACAGGCGCTGCGCACGACGTGCTCGTGATCGCGGGCGACGATGGCAAGCAGCGTCTGCTCCCGATGGTCGCGGCGCTGATGCGCGAGAAGGACATCGCGGGGCAGCGCATCGTGTTCGAAGACGTCGTGGGCCTGATCGATCCGCCGTAGGAGCTGCTCGGGATGCGCGTCGACGTGATCACGATCTTCCCCGAGTTGTTCGCGCCGTTCCGCGAGGCCGGCGTACTCGGGCAGGCGATCGGACGCGGTGAGTTCACGCTCGAAGCCCACGACCTCCGGCGCTGGACGAAGGACAAGCACCGCAGCGTCGACGACATGCCCTACGGAGGCGGGCCCGGCATGGTGATGAGGCCGGCGCCGATCGTGGAAGCAGTCGAGGAGCTGGCGGGAGTGAAGGGCGCGAGGCAGGCGCGCGTGCTGCTGATGAGCCCACAAGGCGAAAGGCTGAGCCAGGCAAAAGCGAAAGAGTTGGCGGGCGAGAGCCATCTCGCGATCGTGTGCGGGCGGTACGAGGGCGTGGATCAACGCGCCATCGAGCTCGCGATCGACGAGGAACTCTCGATCGGGGACTACGTGCTGTCGGGCGGCGAGGCCGCGGCGATGGTGGTGATCGAGGCGCTGTCGAGGTTCATCCCGGGAGTGCTCGGGAATCCGGAATCGGCGGAATCGGAGTCGTTTCAACAAGCAGGGCTCGAAGGGCCGCAGTACACGCGGCCCGCCGAGTTTCGGGGGCTCGCGGTGCCAGAGGTGCTGCGCTCCGGGGATCATGCAAAAATCGCGCGCTGGCGGGCGGAAGAAGCCCTGGCGCGCACCAAAGCCAGGCGCCCGGATCTACTGAACGGCGCCAAGGGAGAAGAGCGATGAATTCCGTGGACGTGATCGAGGCTGAGTCGCACCGCAAAGACCTGCCGCCGTTCCGGTCGGGCGACACCGTGCGCGTGCACGTGAAGATTCGCGAGGGCGAAAAGGAACGCACGCAGATGTTCGACGGCGTCGTGATCCGCCGGCGCCGCGGCGGCAGCAGCGCGTCGTTCACCGTGCGCAAAGTTTCCTACGGCATCGGCGTCGAGCGGATTTTTCCGGTCGACTCACCGACCGTCGAGAAAGTCGAGATCAAGAGCCGCGGCCACGTCCGCCGCTCGCGCCTCTACTTCCTGCGCGACCTGCGCGGCAAGAAGGCGCGCCTGCGCTCGAAGCTGCGCGATCTCTCACACCTCGTGCCCGAGGAAGGCGCCGACGAGAGCGCCGCCGCGCTAGCCGCCGCCGCGCCGGCACCCGAGGCGAAGTAACCCCCGCCGCGCCGCGCCCCCGCAAGTAACCAAAGCGGGGACGTTCATACTCGTTGGTTACTTACGGGGACACTCCTCCCGCGCGGCAAGGGTGTCCCCGTAAGTAACCAGCCGGTATGAACGTCCCCGTTCTGGTGTCTTACGCGGCGCTGGTGCCTTTGCGGCCGTAGTCGTCTTCGAGGCGCACCACGTCGTCGAGTTCGGGCGTCGAGACTTCCATCAGTTCGACACGCTCGAGCGCGATGAAGCGGTGGATGCGCCCGGTCGGGATGCGGCGGTGTTCACCCGCGCCGAGGTCGATCTCTTCGAGCGCGCCCGCGTCGCTTTCGAGCACGAGCCGCAGCCTTCCGCTCACCACGAAGATCGACTCGTCCTTCTTCAGGTGCTTCTGCAGCGAGAGCCGTTTGCCTTTCTCGATCACGATCAGCTTGCCGACGTAGCGCTCGGTGTGCGCCCAGATCAGCTCGTGGCCCCACGGCTTCTCCACCCGCCGCCCGCTCTTGCGCTCCGCCACCCAGTTCTCCTCAGTCTGAACCGTTTCGTCCGCTCTCGGCGCCGACTTCACGTTCTCGATCTCCGCTCGGCTGCGCCTCGCTGCGCGCGGCGAGGCGCCGCTTGCTCACTCCCCACTCGCGTCGAATGCCGCGGGCCAGTGGCGCAGGTCGTATCCGCCGCCCGGCAGCGCCGCAACCGCGATCACGTCGAAGCGCACACGCAGATGCGCGGCCCGGCGCGCATGCAGCCAAGAGCGGGCGCCGCGCACGATGCGCTCGCGCTTGCGCGCATCGACGGCCTCCTCGGCCGCGCCTCCCCGCACGCCGCGCCGCGTCTTCACTTCCACGAACACGCAGACGCCGCCGCGCAGCGCGACGAGATCGAGCTCGACGCCCTCGGCACGCGCATTGCGCGCCACGACGCGGTAGCCGCGGCGCGCTAGATACTCCGCCGCGCAGCGTTCACCCGCGGCGCCGAGCGCACGCCGCGCATCATCTCTCGGAGTTGTTACGGACATTGCAGCCGTTCCGGGGACCGGCCGGGGCGAAGCCGCGAGAGTAGGAGCGCCCAGCAGGCTGCGCATGGGAACGCTGCACGTGATCGCGACGCCGATCGGCAACCTCGAGGACGTGACGCTGCGCGCGCTCGCCGCGCTGCGCGCTGCCGAGTTGCTGTACGCCGAGGACACGCGCCGCACGCGCATCCTGCTCGATCGCCACGGCATTCCCGTACGCGCGCGCTCGCTGCACGCGCACAACGAGGCTGAGCGCTGCGCCGAAGCCATCGCGGCGCTGGCTGAGGGCCGCCGCGTCGCGCTCGTTTCCGATGCGGGCACGCCCACGGTTTCGGACCCGGGCGAACGGCTCGTGGCGGAAGTGATCGCAGCCGGACACGAGGTGATCGCGCTGCCGGGCGCCTCCGCAGTGCTCGCCGCGCTAGTCGTCTCGGGCCTGCCCGCGACGCCCTTCACGTTCGTCGGTTTCCTGCCGCGCCGCGGACGCGACCGCACGGATGCGCTCGCGAAACTGCGCGACCGCACCGAGACGCTCGTGCTCTTCGAATCGCCCCAGCGCGTGGCGGACACGCTCGCGGAACTCGCGCGCGTGTTCGGGCCACGCCGAGCGTGCGTTGCGCGGGAGCTCACGAAGCTGCACGAAGAGGCTGCGCGGGGCACGCTCGTCGAGCTCGCGGAGCGCTTCGCGGAGGGCGCGCGCGGCGAGATCACGCTGGTGGTTGCGGGCGCGAGTGGAGAGGCGGAGGCGCAGGCGAGCCCGGAGGCGCTGCGCGAGCGAGTGCGCGCGCTGCTCGCGGGCGGGATGTCGCCGCGCGACGTCGCCGACGCGCTGCGCGCCGAGACGCGCGCGCCGCGGCGCGAGCTGTACGCGCTGGCGCTCGCGCTGCGCGATGAAGCGAAGCTCCCGCAGCGCGATGAGCCCAAGGGCGAAGCGTGACCGGCGCGCGAGACCGCGAGACGCGCGCGGCTCCTCAGCGCGCGCGCATCCCAACGCTGCTGCGCACGCTGTGGTATTTGCGTCGCGAGCAAGTTGTTGGGCAAGCGCGGCGCGCGCTGTTCGGGCGCGAGGTGAAGCCGCGGCATTGGGCGGGCGAGCCGCCGCGCGCTGCCTTCGCCGCGCCGCGCGCGCCGTGGCTCACAGCGCCCACGCACGCGCGCTGCGCGAGTACGTCGCGCATCGAGCTGGTGAATCGCGCGCTCGAGAGCGAACGCGCGAGTGGTGGCGCCGCGATCGACTGGGAGTTCGCAGAGCACGGCCCGCTGTTCGCGTATCACCTGCACCAGTTCGACTGGGCGCGCGACCCGCGCCTCGCGCCGGCGGAGCGGCTCGCGGCGCTCGACGACTGGATCGCGCGGCACTCGCGCGGAACGGGCTGGGATGCAGGGCCGATCAGCCTGCGCAGCTTCGCGTGGACGAAGTTGCTCACCACAGCGGGCGCGCTCCCCGCAGCTGCGGACACGACGCGCTTGCGCGCCTCGCTCGCGGATCAGCTCGAGACGCTCGCGGCGAACCTCGAGACGCACTTATCAGGGAACCACTACCTGTGGAACTTGCTCGCGCTGGTGTTCGCGGGCGCCGCGCACACCGGGGCGGCCGCAGAGCGCTGGCTCGCGTTTGCGCCGCGCCTCGCAGCCGAACTCGACGAGCAGATCTTCGCCTCGGGGCTCCACTACGAACGCAGCCCGATGTACCACGCGCTGCTGCTCGAGAACGTGCTCGATCTCGTGAACGCGAGTGTGAGCACCACCGCGAGCGCGAGCGCGGATGCGAGCGCGAGCGGAGGCGCGCGCGCGCAGGGCCGCCTGCCCGCAGCGCTCGCGGCGAAGCTGCGCGATCTCGCCGCGCGCATGCTCGGCGCGCTCGCAGTTGTTACGCACCCCGACGGCGAGATCGCGCTGCTGGGAGATTCCGCGCTCGGCATCGCACAGCCGCCCGCGCGCCTCGCCGCGTACGCCGCGGCGCTCGGCATCGCGCCCGCCGCGCCCGCGGAGCGCGGCCTCCTGCGCGACGCCGGCATCGCGCGGCTCGAAGCTGGCGCGCTCGTCTGCATCGCGACCGCCTCGCGCCCGTGGCCCGAGCATCAACCAGGTCATGCCCATTGCGACGCGCTCTCGTTCGAGCTCTCGGTTGCGGGCGAGCGAGTAATTACGGACACCGGTGTCAGCGAGTACGCGCCCGGCGAGATGCGCGACACGTCGCGCGCCACGCGCTCGCATGCCACGGTCGAGATCTCCGGCTGCGAGCAAGCCGAGTGCTGGGCCGCGCACCGCATCGGCAGCCGCCCCGACGTGGCGCTCGTGCGCGCCGAGCCCGGCGTTTGGGTCGACACGGTGTGCGCAGGCTGGGCGACCCCCGAGGTGCTGCATCGCCGCCGCTTCGAGCTCGCCGGCGGCGCGCTCGCGATCCGCGACAGCTTCGACACGCCCGCGCCCCGCGTCCGCGCGTTCCTGCCACTCGCGCCCGGCCTCGAACCCGCGCTCGCGGGCCACGTCGCTGTGGTCCCGCTGCGCGCCGGCGCCGCGCTCCGCATCGCCCTCCCCGAAACGCTCGCATGGCGAATCGAGCGCGCCCCCTACTACCCCGAGTTCGGCCGCGAACAAACGCGCGCCGTCCTGATCGGCGAAGGCACCCAAATCACCCACGCCAACTGGCATTTCGTCGGGGACGTTCCTTGACGAACGCGACGAAACACCCCGGGACGTTCCTCGACGAAAATCTCAGGGTAGGTCGCGGAACGTCACAAGACTCAAGCGACGACGAGCACTTGCGATTTCCGTCAACGTCCCTGGGGCAAGTGAACAGGCGGGCCTACTCGAACAGCTTGCCTTGCTCCGCCTCGGGCTCTTTCTCCGCTCTCGGCGCGTCGCCGCCGCCTGACAACAGTGCGAGCAGCTGAGCTTCATCAATGACGGCGACTCCCAGTTCGGTGGCCTTGCGCAGCTTCGAGCCAGCAGCCTCACCCGCGACCACGTAGCTCGATTTCTTCGAGACCTGGCCCGTCACGCTGCCTCCTGCCGCCTCGATGCGCTCCTGCGCAGCAAAGCGCGACAGGGTCTGCAGCGTGCCCGTCAGCACGAACGTCTTGCCCGCGAGTGGGCCCTCGGCGCCGGCGCCCGGCTCGCGCCGCGCCACCGCCGGCCAGCGCACGCCGAGTGCCCGGAAGCGCGCCACCTCCGCGCGATGCTCCTCGTCTGCGAAGTAGTGCGCGACGCGCTCGGCGATCACGGGGCCGACGCCGTCGATCGCGGTCAGCTGCTCGGCGCTCGCGTTGATTAGGGCGTCGAGCTCGCCGAACTGCGAGGCCAGCAGCTCCGCCGCGTTCTCGCCTACCTCGGGGATGCCGAGTGCGATCAGAAAGCGCGGCAGCGTCGTGTTCTTTGCGCGCTCGATCGCCGCCATCAGCTTCGCCGCGCTCTTCTCGCCCATCCGCTCGAGCCCAGCGAGCGTCGCCTCGTCTATCGCGAACACGTCGGGTAGCGCCGTAACAAGCCCGCGCTCGAGCAGCTGCGTCACGATCTTCTCGCCGAGCCCGTCGATGTCGAGCGCGCCGCGGCCCGCGAGGTGCAGCAGGCGGTTCTTCAGCTTCGCCAGGCACGCGCGATTCGGGCAGCGCGTCACCGCGTCGCCCTCGGCGCGGACCACCTCTGTCCCGCATACCGGGCACTCGCCTGGCAGCTTGTATGCGGCTGCTCGCTCGGGACGATCACGGTCCACCACCCGCACGATCTGCGGGATCACATCGCCCGCGCGCTGAATCACCACTGTGTCGCCGACGCGCACGTCCTTGCGGTCGATCTCTCCCTGGTTGTGCAGCGACGCGTTGGAAACGGTCACGCCTCCAACTTTCACGGGCTGAAGCTTCGCGACTGGAGTGATCGCGCCGGTCCGTCCGACGCTCGCGACGATTTCCTGAATGATCGTTGTCTCCTGATGCGGCGGGAACTTGAACGCGATCGCCCAGCGTGGTCGGCTCGCGAGTTCGCCGATGTCACGCTGCAGCGCTAGCTCATCGACCATGAAGACGACGCCATCGATCTCGATCGGCAGCGTGGCGCGGAGCGCAAGCTGCTCGCCGTAATAGGCGAGTGCGGCCTCCACGTCGGCGCAGAAGCGCCAGTTCTGGATCGTCGCGAACCCCCACGCTTCGAGTGCTTCCACGATCTCGCGCTGCCGTGTGACACCTGTTGGCGCACCTTCGCCGATCGCATAAGCGCGGAACTCGAGCGCCCGCAGGCGTTCGAGATCGATCGCGCGCAGCTGGCGCAGCGCGCCGGCGGCTGCGTTGCGCGGGTTCACGAATGGTTCGAGCCCGCGCGCGGCGCGCGACTTGTTGAGGCGCTCGAACCCGCCGAGCGTCATCACGACCTCGCCACGTACCGAGACCCGCTCCGCGAACGCCAAGGCCTCACCGCGCAGCACGGGCGGGGCGCCCGTCACCTGCCTGAGGTTCGCGGTGACGTCCTCGCCGACCCGCCCGTCGCCGCGCGTCGAGCCGACTGTGAGCGCGCCGGCTTCGTAAACGAGTTCGACGCCGAGCCCGTCGAGCTTCGGCTCGCCGAGCAGCGCAATTGCGCCGTCGCGGTCGAGCTTCTTCTGCACGCGCTCCACGAACGCGCGCATTTCGGCCTCGTCCATCGCGTTGTCAAGCGACAGCATCGGTACACGGTGCTCGGCCGGCTTGAACGAACGCGCCGCGTACTCGAGCGACAGTTCGTCGGCAGGTTGCGCCGCGGTTCGGTGCTCCGCGGCCGCGACGTCCTCGGCGAGCGGCGCGCCGACGCGTCGAGTCGGCGAGTCTCGGAGCACCACCCCCAACTCGCTTTCGAGGTCTTTAAGGGCCCGGAAGCGGAGGTCGTACTCCGCGTCGGTGATCTCGGGTGCATCCTTTTGGTAGTAGAGCTTCGCGTGGCGGTTCAGGTCGTCCACCATCGCGCGAAGGCGAGCCTTGTCCTCCTTGCCTAATCGCGGAGTCATGGCAGCGACCGAAGCGCCGACAGAACGAGCAGAGCGCTGTCGCTGTCCGCCTCGAAGGCCGTTAACAGCGCCCTCGACCGCGTCAGGAGTGCTGAGACGGCCGCAGTGCCGTCGTTGCCTACGTCAAGCCACACGACCTTTGGCGGCGCTCCCGCCACGAAGCTGCGTTGCCTGAAGTCGTTGTCCTTGGACACAACGACGAAATCGTTCGATCGAGCGAACTCCCATATCCGCTCATCAGCAGCGCCACGCAATCCGACGTCGCGCACGTGCTTGCAGCCCGGGTGATCGGCGCGAAGCAACGCGACGAGGCGAGGGCTCAGGTTCTCGTCGAACAGCAGCTTCACGCGGCCGAGCTAGCAAGGCGTTTTTCTCGCGCCGCCGCGAACGAGAGGCATGCGCGAATGTCGTCGCGCGCAAGGTCGGGGAAGTCCGCGAGGATCGCGTCCTCGCTCATGCCACCCGCGAGGTACTCGAGGACGTCGTAGACCGTGATCCGCGTGCCTCGGATGCAGGGTTTCCCGCTGCGAACCGCGGGATCGACGACGATTCGATCATTCCAATCCATGGGCGCCACCCTCGTTGATCGGATCTTCTCCGCGATCGTCCATGACCCGCCTATTCGGGTCAAGTTGCTCCTGTGTGCAAACCGCGCCCGGGATAGCCGTCGCCGGCCTGCGAAGAAAGTCGAACCCCGCGGAGCGCACCGCTCATCGAGCGATCGCCCGCCGGCATCTTGGCAACTCGCGCCTCGCTCGACGCCAGGCGCTCGGCCAGCTGAGCGACCGACTTCGGCGATCGACGACTACCTCGACGATCGACAGCGGAATCCGCCATAGCTGAGTCAGCTCCTCGGAATCGCCACCAACGGTGCGCTCTTCACGCCGCGCGCATGCGCGTGAGGATCTTCGCGAGACCCGTTCGGGTCGTGCCCACCGCCAGCAGAGACCGCACGAGCAGGTCGAGGCTCACCGAACGATCGCCGGCCTCCATCTTGGCCACTCGCGACTGGCTCGATGCCAGGCGCTCGGCCAGCTGGGTCTGCGAGAGGCCGCGCTTCAATCGGAGCTCCTTCAGCCCATCTGCGAGCGCGAGCTTCAGCTCGACGAACGCGGCCTCTTCCTCCGTCAGTTCCAGGAACTCCCGGGCATCGCCCAGCGCCCAACCTCGTGCGGTCAAACGCTTCTTCTTGGCGGTTCTCATCTCGTTGGTCCTCCTCTCGCTGCGTCGTCGTAGGCTCACCCGACGCGCGGGTTACCCCCGAAGCAATTCGGTGAACTGCTCGACAGTTAGGCCAGCCTCGCGAATGAGCGCGCGAAGCGTGCCCTTCGCGACCTCGCGATGATCCGGCACCGTGAGACGCCGGTGAGGTGGCTCGCTGTGTCGGAGAATGATGTGGCTGCCTCGCGCTGCCGATCGACTTCGTATCCGAGCTTGCGCAACGCGGCGACCGCATCCCGGCCCGAAATGCGGGGGGGGATCGTGCTCACACCGCGACGTCGACCACTTCCTCGTCGATCGCGGGCGGGATCGCCTCGTCGTGCGCGCTGAGGCTCTCGAGGTAACCCGCGATTGCCTCCTGAATGCTCGCGATCGCCGCGGAACGAGTCGAACCCTGCGAGACACAGCCAGGAAGACTCGGCACCTGCGCCACGAAGACGCCGTCCTCGTCTTGCTCGATGAGTACGCGGAACTTCATCTTTCCCCCAGCTCGGCGCTGATGCGAAGCGCGATCCGCGCCGATCCTCCGCGA
>JANNRF010000212.1:0-15837 GCA_031401135.1 Deltaproteobacteria bacterium
CCTTCTAATCCATCACCGCCCACCAGTGCCGGGCGTGGGCGTCCCCGCGTGTATGCGCGGGGAGGGCGGCCGTCGTGAGCTCTTCGGACTCCTCCTGGGTGTCCTCCTGGCCGGGCGTCTGCCCCGCCGCGCGCGCACTCCCGGTGGAGGCGCGCGGCGTCATCCGACTTCTCTGCGCGTGCGTACCTCGAGCGCAACATCGGCCGCGGGCGCCGAGTGCGTGAGTGCGCCAATGGAGATGCGCTGCACGCCGCTCTCCGCGACCGCGCGCACGTTCGTGAGATCGACGCCGCCCGAGGCCTCGAGCGAGACGCGCTCGCCGAAGCGCGCGACGAAGGCGCGCAGTTCGTCCGGCGTGCGGTTGTCGAGCAACAACAGGTTCGCGCCGGCGTCGAGCGCCTCTTCGGCTTGCGCGAGGCTCTCGACCTCGACCTGGAGCGCGAGATGCGGCGCGGCGCTCGCCCGCGCGGCCTTCACCGCAGCGCCGACGCCGCCCGCTGCTGCGATGTGGTTGTCCTTGATCAGCACCGCGTCGTAGAGGCCGAAGCGGTGATTCGTGCCGCCGCCGGTCGCCACCGCGTACTTGTCGAGCGCGCGCCAGCCCGGCAGCGTTTTGCGCGTGTCGAGAATGCGCGCCCGCGTGCCGGCGACCGCTTCGACGTAGCGCCGCGTCTGCGTCGCGATGCCGCACAGCCGGCCGAGAAAGTTGAGCGCGATGCGCTCGCCTGCAAAGACCGAGCGCGCGTTGCCGACGATTCGCACGAGTGGCGTGTTCGCGGGCACGAACTCGCCGTCGCGGCGGAGCAGCGTCACCGCGAGCGTGGCGTCTACCGCGGCGAAGCACGCCGCGGCGACCTCGAGGCCGCACACCACCAGCGCGGCGCGCGCTTCGATTTCGGCATCGACGCGGAGATCGGCGGGCAGGCAGGCGTTGCTGGTGACGTCGCCACTGCCGAGGTCTTCGGCGAGGGCGCGCTCGACGAGGGCGGCCCAGCTGGAGCGGTGAGGGAAGCTGGAGCGGTGAGGAATGTGCGCGAGGCTCACGCCCGCGAGTCTAAAGCAGCCGCGCCTGAAACGGGCGCCAGAGCAGTGGGAGTTACTGCTCCTCGCCTTCCTTCAACTTGCGGATTTCCTCGCGAATCAGCGTCTCCGCCATCTTCGGGATCACTTCCCAGGCGATCTGCTCGATGCGTTGGACTGTCTCGCGCACGATGCGGTCCGTCACGTCGCCGAACGCCTCCCAGGCCATCTTTTCGAGCATGTTGCGCAGCTCGTCGCGCGTCGGCAGGGCTTCGGCAGATCCGCGCGGACTGGCGCCATGCATCGCCGCCGCGGGCGCTAGCTCGATCGCGGCCTCGTCGTCGTTGCGGCTCGAAGCAGCGGGTTCTGGCGCAAACGGATCCTCGTCATCAGGCCAGGCGGCCGGCCGGGCCGACGCGATCGGCGCCGCAGGGAGCGGGGCAGGCGCAACGGCGAGCTCCGGGTCATCTGCAAACGGATCGCCCAGGTCGGTCGCTTCAATTTCGTGCGCCAAGCCGGGTTTGCTGGTTCCGCCGATTAGGTCCGCGAACGGATCGTCGGTGATGCCCGCCTCGTTCGGCGTGATCGTGCCGACACCCGCAGCCTCCGGCTCCCCGAACATCACGCTCGTCGCGGCTTGCAAATCCGCCGGGCGCGCCTCGCTCTTGGGCTCGCCGAACAGGACCTGCGTCGCTGCGGGGCCGTCAGCCAGGGGCTCGGCGGCGTCCACCGGCGGCAAGGTCTCGGCGTTCTCGTCGGGATCGTCCTCGAACAGCGAGACTCCGGAGTCCGCATCTCCGAGGTCGATCCTCGTCATCGCTTCGGCCTCGAGCGGGGCTGCATCGAGATCGTCTTCCGCGCCGAGGTCGAGCTCGTGGCTCGAACCGAACGAGAGCGCGTCTGCGTTCGGCGCGCGGTGAGCTGGATTCGGCTCGGTGATCTCGTCTGCCATGAAATCGAACGGTTCGTCGTCGGCGAACAGCGCCGCCATCGGCGCGGCGGGCGCGCTCGCGGCTTGCGCAGCGGCCGCCGGGCTCACCACTGCCGCGAGGCGCGCATTCACGAGATCGACGAGCGCCTGCGCTTCGAACGGCTTCGTGATGTGTCCGTCCGACCCAACCTCACGGGCTTTGGCCTCATCGAACGCCTCGAAGGTGCCGGTCAGCAACAGCACCGGGACGTGCCTTAGGTTCGGATCGGCCTTGATCTGTCGGCAGACCTCGTAACCGCTGAGGCCGGGCATTACGACATCCGCCAGCACGATGTCCGGCTTGACTTCCTTGGCCTTCGCGACGGCAGAGGTGCCGTTGTCGACGGTGACGAGCCGGATGTCCTCGCTCGCGAAGCTGATGCCGACGACCTTTTGGATCGTGACGCTGTCGTCGGCGAGAAGCAGGGTCTTGGGCATGTTCCCCCCTGAACGAGCTAGCGCTGCGGGAGGAGGGCGCCGAAGCGCGAGACCTCATCCGCAGCGGAGCTCCCGGTGTCCCTCTCTCTATCGTCGCCGCGCGGCCCGCATTGAATGCGAACTCGAAAAGTCAGCTACGAAATTCCGGCGCAAGCTAGCAGCAACAACAGAGCGCGGCGGTCAAGTGTGCCGCAATGCGGCCCGATACGACCTTCGAGCGTTCGTGCCGTTCTCGTGCGATTGGAGCCACGATGATTCTCAGGGCAGCCGCGCGCAGCGATGTTGGCCTGCGCAGACGCAGCAACGAAGACCGCTTCGCGCTGGTCCACGAGCACGGCTTCTATCTGGTGGCCGACGGCATGGGCGGGCACACCGCTGGCCAAGTCGCGAGCCAACTCGCAGCCGAAGCCGCCACGCGCGCGATCCACGCGCTCGAGGGCGCCTCCGCGACACCGTGCGAGAAGCTGCGCATGGTGATCGCCGCCGCGAACCGCGCAATTTTCCTCGCGGCGCAGCGCCAGCCCGAGTACGCGGGCATGGGCACCACCGTCGTCGCCGTGCTCGCAGCCGGCGAACGCGCAGCGCTCGCGCACGTCGGCGACAGCCGCGCGTACTTGGTGCGCCGCGGGAAGATTCGCCAGCTCACCGACGACCACTCGATCGTGGGCGAGTTGTTGCGGCGCCAAGAAATTTCCGAAGAGGCGGCGCGCGAACATCCGCATCGCCACGTACTGACGCGCGCGCTCGGCGTGCGCGAGAGCGTCGAGCCCGATCTCGCAGAACTCACGCCCGCCCTCGGCGACGTGTTCGTGCTGTGCTCGGACGGCCTCACGAATCACCTCGAAGACTCGGAGCTCGCGAAGCTTGTGACGGAGACGAGCGACCTGGAGGAGGCGTGTGAGGACCTCGTGGATATCGCCAATGGGCGGGGCGGGGTGGACAACATCACCGTGGTGTTGGCGCGGGTGGAGGCGTAACAAGAACCTCGTCGCGGGCAGCGCTCGGGGCGGGAGGGGGCTCCGTTCCGCTCCAGTCGCTTGCACGGTGCACCTGAGCGGCAGGCGGGCGTCCCGCTGCGCTTTGCAGAACACGAGTGCACCGAGGCTTCGCGCAGGTTTACGCGAGTGTTGGGGCCGCGGGGATGTTGGGGCTTGGTTGCGAGGTCTCGCGCGCCTCCGCTCCAGGCCCCCCTCCCGCCCCTCGCTCTTGCTTGCACTTCGCTTCGCGAAGAAATTGGTGCGGTGCCGGCTCGGCGCCATCGAGGCGCCGACCCGGCACTGAAGAAATTCATGCGGGCCGCGAGTAACGAGATCTACCCAACAACCGAACGCCACCAACGCAACGCACACGCGCAGCGTGCCGCCGACGCGGCTCAACGCCGCGGAGGCGGCACTCCCCGCCCCTAATACGCCTCGGCGATCGCTTCTCGGGAACCGCCGAGGAGCGCAGGGGCGGGAGCGGGGTGTGGCCGCGGAGGGCCGCTACAAGCAACCCGGCCGCACGCCAAAACGCAGCGAACGCACAGCGGATCTCCGCTATCGCCTCGCTGCGATGCAGTGTTCGCCCAGCTGCCAGATGTACCTGCTGCGCGCACATCACTCGGCCAAAGGCCCGGAGGCGGACAGCACCCCTCCCGCCCCGAGCGGCGCCACGAACGAGCAGCCTCTTCGAGGGCGCCCAGTCTTCGCCGGCGCCCGCTCTTACCCGCGCTCGATGATCGACTTGAGCTTCGACCGCAACCTGAGCACCGACTTCGTGTGGATCTGACACACCCTAGATTCCGTGATCCCGAGGATGTTCCCGATCTCTTTCATGTTCAGGTCTTCATAATAATAGAGCGAGATCACCAGCCGCTCCTTGTCCGGCAGCGTGGCGATCGTGTCGGCGACGACCTGCTTCATCTCTTGCAGCTTGAGCGTCGCGAACGGGTTCTCCGCGTTCACGTCCTCGACCACGTCGGCGTAGCTGCCGCTGCGATCGCCGTCGTGGCCGCCGCCGCGCAGTTCTTCGAGGTTCACCAGCGAGATGCCGCGCACCTGATTGATCAACTCGTGGAACTTGTCGAGCTGCAAGCCGAGCGAATCCGCGACTTCGTCTTCGTCGGCGGAGCGGCCGAGGCGCTGCTCGACGTCGCCGTAGGCGCGCTCGAGGCGGCGGCCCTTCTGGCGCACGCTACGCGGCACCCAGTCGAGCGAGCGCAGCTGGTCGAGGATGGCGCCCTTGATGCGGAACTCGGCGTAGGTCTTGAACTTGCAGTTCTTGTCGGGGTCGTACTTCTCGATCGCGTCCATCAGGCCGATCACGCCGGTGTTATGGAGATCGTCGAGGTCGATGTGCGAGGGCAAACGCACGGCGATGCGGTTCACGATGTACCGGATCAACGGCGCGTGCTCGAGCACGATCTGGTCCTTCAGCGTGTGCGGGATCGAGCCGAACTTGTCCTTGGCGTCCTTCATCTGCGCTTCCATCGGTGCCTCCACGGTTTCCACGGTTTGCCCTCACTGCTTCGGTGCTTTCGGGCGGCGGCTGCCTGCCCGCTGCGGGTCGGGTGCGTGGAAGAGCAGGGCTCGTGCCAAGCGGGCGCGGCGCGGCACTCGCGCCTTCGTGCGCTGGCGGCGGCGGCGCGTAAGCGGCTGATTTCGTGGGCGTAATCAGTCGCGAGCTGCGCAAATTTCGCACGCGGCGACACGCCACCCGAGGTGGCGCTGCCGGCAGTTCGGCGGCGAAAGCGTCGGAGAGCCGACGATTGGCGCGGACGGGAGTTACGAAACCGTCAGTGCCCGAGGCGCGAGCGCGTCGCGCCCGCTGGCTAGCGCGTTGCTCTTACTCTTCGGGCGAGAGGCCGTGCTTCTTGATCTTCTCGAGCAGCGTGGTGCGGTTCATCTCGAGCAGCTTGGCGGCTTGATTCTTGTTCCAGCCCGTCTGCGCAAGCGCTTGGCTGATCAAATCCGCCTCGAAGCGATCGACGGTGCGGGTGAGCGACAGCCCCGCGCTTGGCAGGGTCGGCGCTGCGTCCACTCCTCGGGGCTCAGCCGCGCGCAGCGCTGTTGGCAGATCCGAGACGCCGATCGCGCCACCGCCCTTCAGCACGACTAGCCGCTCGATCGTGTTCTCGAGTTCGCGCACGTTGCCCGGCCAGTCGTTACGGCATAGCTGCGCGAGCGCGTCGGCTTCGAGCGAGCAGGCCGCGACGCGCCGCTCCTCCTGCACCTTCTTCAGGAAGTGATTCACCAGCAGCGGGATGTCGTCGCGGCGCTCGCGCAGCGGGGGCATCTCCACGGGAATCACGTTGAGGCGATAGAACAGATCCTCGCGGAAGCGCTTCTCGCGGATCGCGGTGGTGAGGTTCTGATTCGTGGCGGCGATCACCCGCACATCGACGCGCTGCGTTTGTGAGGAACCGACCGGCTCGAAGGTGCGGTCTTGCAGCACGCGCAGGAGCTTCACCTGGAGCGTCGGGCTCATGTCGCCGATTTCGTCGAGGAAGATCGTGCCGCCGTGCGCCAGCGCGAAGCGGCCCTCGCGCGCTGCGATCGCGTTGGTGAAGGCGCCGCGCACGTGCCCGAACAGCTCGCTCTCCAGCAACTCCTCGGGGATCGCGCCGCAGTTCACCGTCACGAACATGCGCTCGGCCCGGCCGCTGTTGAAGTGTACGGCGCGGGCGATCAGTTCCTTGCCGGTGCCGCTCTCGCCCGTAATCAGCACGGTGCTGTCGGTGTCCGCGACGCGCTCCACCAGTTCGAGCACGCGCTGCAGCGGCTCGCTCGAGCCAATCACCTGATCGAAGCGGTAGCGCCCCTGCAGCTGGCGATGCAGCAGCCGGTTCTCGCTCTTCAAGCGCCCGTGCTCGATCGCCTGGCCCACGAGTTTGCGCAGCACATCGTGCGCCGCCTGCTCGGAGCCCTTGTCGAGATACCAATACGCGCCGGCCTGCAGCGCTTCGAGGGAAGCCTCTGCGCCGCCGTGGCCCGTAATCACGATGCACGGCAGATCGGGATTCACGTCGTGCACCTGGCGCACGAGTTCGTGGCCGCTGATGCCGGGCATCTTGACGTCGCTGAGCACGAGATCGAGAGGTTGTGCCGCGACGATCGCCATCGCCTCGCTGCCGTCGCGCGCCCCCGTCACGACGTAGCCAGCGCGAGAGAGCATTCGCTCGACCGCGCTGCGATAAAACTCGTTGTCGTCGACCACGAGCACGTGCGGCTTGCGCAAGAAAAAACCTCGCCGGGGTGCGCGCACTCTACGCGAGCGCCTTTGCGGCTCAAGGGCGCGCGCGTCGGCTCCGATGAATCGCTGATGTTCGAAGCCGAGGAGCGGGCTGCGCTGACGCAGCGCGCAGGCAATGTGCTGCTCGTCGACGACGAGCCGCTATTCCTGCGCGCGCTCGAACGCATTCTGCACGCCGATCGCCACGCGCTGCACTGCGCGAGCAGCGCACCCGAAGTGGAGCGCGCGCTCAGCGATGGCGAGATCGACCTCGTGTTGCTCGATCTCCGGCTTGGCACAGCCAGCGGGCTCGACGTGCTCGAGCGCGTGAAGCGCGCGCGGCCGGACGTGGAAGTCGTGATGATGACCGGCCACGGGACGGTCGAGAGCGCCGTCGACTGCATGCGCCGCGGCGCGTTCGACTATCTCGAGAAGCCGTTCGAGGACCCGCATCGCGTGCGCGCGGTAATTGCGCGAGCGATCGAGCGGCGGCGCCTGGTCGCGCGCAATCGCAACCTCGAGCGCGAACTCGCGTCGCGCAGCCACGCGGCCCTGATCGGCGCCGCGCCGCGCATGCGCGCGGTGTTGCGCACGATCGAGAGCCTGCGCCACAACGAATCGAGCGTGCTGATTCAGGGCGAGAGCGGCACCGGCAAGGAACTCGTCGCGGCGGCAATCCACGCTGCCAGCCCGCGCAAGGACCAGCCGTTCGTGCCGGTCGATTGCGGCGCGCTGCCCGAATCGATCATCGAGAGCGAGCTGTTCGGCAACGAGCGCGGCGCCTTCACGGGCGCGACCGGCGCGATCGGGCTGTTCCGCGTCGCGGATGGCGGCACCCTGTTCCTCGACGAGATCGGCGAGATCGCGCAGACCGTGCAGGCCAAGCTGCTGCGCGCGCTCCAGCAACGCGAGGTGCGCCCGGTCGGCGCGGCGACTGCGGTGCCGGTGAACCTGCGCATTGTGGCCGCGACCAACCGCGATCTCGAGCAGCTCGCCGAGGAAGGGCGCTTCCGTCTCGACCTGTTCTATCGCTTGAACGTGGTGCGCATCGAGCTTCCGGCTTTGCGTGACCGAGCCGAAGACATCCCCTTGCTTGCGCAGCACTTTCTGGCGAAGCATCGGCGCGCGGAATCGCCGGTTACGGGCTTCGAGCCCGAGGCCCTGCACGTGCTCAGCCGCTACTTGTGGCCGGGCAACGTGCGCGAACTCGAGAACGCGATCGAATCCGCGCTCGCGCACGCGAGCGGCCCGCGCCTCGGAGTCAAAGACTTCCGTCTGGGACGTGAACCCGCCCCAAACTGGGCGCCGTCGGAGGTTCCCACGACGACGGCCCACCAAGCCGGGCTCGCGCTCTCGTTCGACGCCTACGAACGCAGCGTGCTCGAGCGCGCGCTCGACGAGTGCGGCGGCGATGCGATCGCGGCCGCCCAAAGGCTGGGCGTTGGGCGCTCGACGTTCTACCGCAAGCTCGCCAAGCATGGTCTCGCCGCGCGCCGCGCTCGGCCCGCGAATGCGCTCCCCTCGCACGTGGCACTCCGCTAAACAGCTTTCGCACCCCTCGCCGCTGCCAATGAATTAGGGGACTGCGTGAGTCGAGAAGCAAACGAACTCGGGCGCGTGTTGTTGCTGGCGCTGGCGCCTGCGGCGCACGAGCCGCGCGGCCCAGCCGCAGAAGCGCTGCTCGCGCTCGGTGCGGGCGTTGGGATCGAGCTGTGCCACGACGTCGCAGCCGCGCGCGCCGCCTTCGCTGCAGGCGGCAGCGCGCTGGTTGTGGCGGAGCTGCGCGTCGCCGGTGCGCGCGAGTGGCTCGCAACTTTGCGCGAGAGCGCGGCGCCGCCCGTGCTCGCAATCGTGCGCGGCGATGCGGAGGCCGTCGCCGCGTTTCGCAGCGGCGCGGCGGAGTGCGTGGACGTGGCGCAGCTCGCAGCCGCGCTCACGCCCGCAGCGAAGCGTGTGCTCGCGCGAGCGGCGCGCGCGCGCGCAGCAGCGCCCGCGCAGGAGCCGCTCGATCGCGCCGCGCGCAACGTCGTGCAGCACATGAACAGCGCGCTGCTGGTGCTCGATCGCGCGGGTGACGTCACGTTCGCGAATCCCACCGCGGCGCAGCTGCTCGGCGCGGCAAGCGAGGAGCTCAGCGGCCGCTCGTTCGCTCACTGGTTTCCGGGCGTGCCGCGCAGCCAGCTGCTCGTGCAGCGCACGCTCGAGCACGGCGAGAAGTTGCGCGGCGCGGAGACGCTGATCACGCGCGGCGACGGCCAGATGATTCCGATCGGGCTCTCCGCAGCGCCGCTGCTCGCGGCGAACGGAGAGCGCGACGGCGCGATCGTCATCTTCCAAGATCTCACCGAGATCAAGCAGCTCGAACGTCAGGTGTTACAGCGCGAGAAGATGGCCTCGATCGGCCAGCTCGCGGCGGGCGTTGCTCACGAGATCAACAACCCGATGGGCTTCATCCACGCGAACCTCTCGCAGCTGCGCGAATATCTAGAGGACTTCGCGCGCGTCTGGGAGCGGCTCGCGACGTTGCGCAAGGCGGCGCTCGGCGCCGGTGGCGAGCTGCGCGCGGCGGCCGAAGCAGCGGAAGCCGTAATCGCCGAGGTGGATGCGGAGTTCCTGCTGCGCGATTTCGGCAAGGCCGTCGCGGAATCGCTGGAAGGCGCGCAGCGCATTCGCGCGATCGTGCAGGACCTGCGCTCGTTCTCGCACCCCGACACTCAGGAGCGCGTCTGCGCCGACGTGAACAAGGCGCTCGATTCCACCGCCAACATCGTCTGGACCATGCTCAAGCACTCGGTCGCGCTCACCAAGAGCTACAGCGAACTGCCGCCGGTGCCGTGCTTTCCGATGCAGCTCCAGCAGGTGTTCATGAACCTGCTGATGAACGCTTATCAGGCAATCGAGGAGCGCACGGCGCGCGGCGCAGGGCCTGGCGAGATCCGGCTGCGCACCGAACTCGCGGACGGCGGGGTGCGCATCGCGGTCTCGGACAACGGCGTTGGCATGAGCGCCGAAGTGCAGCGCCGCATCTTCGATCCGTTCTTCACGACCAAGGAAGTCGGTGTCGGCACCGGCCTCGGGCTCTCCACCAGTTATCAGATCGTGCGCCGCCACGGCGGCAAGCTCACCTTCCAGAGCGAGCGCGGCGCCGGCACGACCTTCTCCGTGTGGCTCCCGCTCGACGACGAGAGCGGCGCGTGAGCGGCGCTCGCCCCGTCGTGCTGCTGCTGGACGACGAGGCCCACATTCTCTCCGCGCTGAAGCGCGTGCTGCGCCGCGAGCCGTACGAAGTGCTCACCAGCACGAGCCCGCCCGAAGCGCTGGCGCTGCTCGCTGCGCGAGTGATTACGGTGGTCGTGTCGGATCAGAAGATGCCGGGCGGCAGCGGCATCGAGTTTCTGCGCGAGGTGGCGCAGCGCTTCCCCGCCACGCGGCGCATCCTGCTCACGGGCTGGCCCGAGGAGATCCCCGCGCGCGAACGCGAAGCCGCTCAGCTCGACGCGATTCTCCCGAAGCCGTGGGACGAAGCGGAGTTGAGGGCGACGCTTCAGCGCTGCGTGGCGGGCGGCTGAACCAGCGCGCGCGAGCTTTACCCGGCCTTCAGGTCCCCTTCGGCAGCTTGCTCAGATACTCCAGGTCCGCGTTCTGGGAATTCTTCGCGCCGATCGCGAGGATGCGGAAGCGGCGCGCCGCGCCCTTCGTGTAGTAGATCCGCCCTTTGCCGGCGAAGCCCAGTTCGAAGATCGCGAGGTGAGGCGGCAGGCCACCCACCTTGCGGCGCACCCCTGTGTTGTCAGGGTCGTCGGAGAGTTTCTTGAGCGCTTCCTCGGCACGCAGGCGCAGGCTCTCGTCGCCGAGTTCGGAAATCTCCTCGAGCGCGCGCGCGTCCACTTCAATCTGCTTGTAGAGCGTCTCGAAACGCCGGCCGAGCGTCTCCGCATCCTTGGCGGAGCGCAGCGCCGCCTTGCCGGCTTTCTTGACTTGCGCGCGCAGCTCGGCGAGCTCGCTCTCTTTGGCGTCGAGATCGCGCGAGGCTTCGTCGAGCAGCTGCTCGAGCGCGCTGCGCTCGCTCTCGAGTTCGCCCGCGCGCGCGGAGCCGCGCCGTAATTCCTCCTCGCGCGTCTCGAGTTCCGCGAGCCGCGCGTAGAGCGCGCTGCGCTCCTCCCCGAGCGTGCCGATCTCGCGCGCGTGCTGCTCGTTCTCAGGCGGGGCGCTCGCGAGCCGTGCGCGCACGCTCGCGAGTTCGCGCTCAATGCCCTGCGCTCGCGCGGCCACCGTGTCGCGCGCTGCGGCGAGCGCGTTCAGCGCGGCGAGTTCGTTGCGCGCGAGCCGGCGCGTGTGGAGCGCGAGCGTCGCAACGAGCAGGCCCGCGTAGAGGATCAACACGCCGTTCGCGAGCGCCGAGTTGTACGGAATCGCGACCTGCACGTCGGCGCTCGCGGGCAAGAGGCCCGAGCCTTGATCCGCCGCGGCAGGCAGAGCGGGCAGGCCGCCGTCGCCGGCGAACAGCAGCGTGCGCCCGTCCGCAGCGATTACGACCGGGCGCATGCGCACCTGCCCGAGGCGAATCCAGGCGGAGCCCGCCAGCAGCGCGCGCAACTTCGCGTCCACCTGAGAAGCCACCGGCCCGGCGCTCGGATCGACCGCGGCTGCGGCTTCGACCGCGCCGAGAAAGTGAGACGTCAGCGCGCGCTCGAGGCCGCGCAGCGTGAAGACGTAGGCGACCAGGAACAGGAAGATTGCGAGATACGCGAAGCGGAAGCTGGCAATGCGCTCGAGCGCAGACGCCGGCCGCTCCGCCACTTGTTGGGGCGCCGCCGCGCCCGGCTCAACGATCTCGTCCGCCACGTCTCCTCCCACCCGACCCCGCTCCTTAGCAAAGCCCAACTCAGACACCGGCCATCGCTCGCAGTGTCACGCGCCGCCGCCAACACCAGAACGACCTCGTTGCCGAAGCGCCTCGATTCAGGGCGCGAGGCCGCAAGCGAAGCGCGCAGCGAGGCGGAGTCTGCGGAGCCGAGCGGAGTCGACAAGGAAGATTTCGGATTGCGCGGCCTCGCGCGCAATCCGGTCGACGAGCCCGCGCCACCTAGGTGCAATCCCGGACTCGACGCAGCGCGCCGCTACCGTGCCGGCCTATGCGCGTCGTCGACCTCGATCGAGACATGTCGGACGTGATTCCCACCGGAACCACGCGCGACAGCCAGTTCCTGTTCGAGCGCATGACGCGCGCAACCCTCGACGCCACGCGCGCCGCACCGGGCCGGCGCATCCTCGACGTTGCCAGTGGCTTTGGGCAGGACGCGGTTGCGCTGCGTGCGCGCGGCTCCGAGGTGATCGGAGCCGAGCCGTCGGCGCGCATGACGGAATGGGCGCGGCTCGTCTCGAGCAAGGCCGCAGGCCCAGCGCCGAGCTGGGTGCGCGGCTGGTCCGACGCGCTGCCCTTCGCCGATGCCACGTTCGACGCCGCCTATTGCAAAGGCGCGCTCGATCACTTCGACCGCCCGGAGCTCGCGATCGCGGAGATGGCGCGCGTCACCAAGCCGGATGGTCGCGTGGTGCTCGCAGTTGCGAACTTCGCTTCGTTCGCCTGCCGCGCCGCGCGCGCGAAAGATCGTTTCCGCGAGGGCGCGCTCGGCCGCGAGCCGCGGCGCGGGCGCAGGCATTACGACGTGCCGGCGGATCACTTCACGCGCTACGCGCTCGACTTGTTGCGGACCCACGCCGAGCGCGCGCTGATGCTCGAATCCGTGACGGGCCTCTCGCTCGCGTGGGGCCTGCCGAGCTGGACGCGTTTCGTCGAGCGCGTGCCCGCGTGGCTCGCGAGCGGCGCGCTGCACGCCGCCGATTTCTTCGCGCGCCTCGCGCCCGGGCTGTCGGACGTGATCGTGATCGTCGGGCGCCCGCGCCGCTGAACCGAAGCGAGCCGCCGGGGTACGCTGCGCTCCTCACCAAGGAGCCTCGATGCCCCGTCTCTCGAAACTCTCGCGCTCGATCGCCGGCCGCGGCGCACTTGTTACGGGCGCCGCCAGCGGCATGGGCCGCGCGACCGCGCACCTGTTCGCGGACGAAGGCGCGCAGGTGGCGGTGACGGACGTGGGCGCGGACGGCGTCGCGCGCGTGGTCGAGGAGATCCGTGCGGCGGGCGGCAGCGCGCGCGGCTGGGTGATGAACGTGGGCGACGACGCCGAGGTGGCGCGCGTGATCCCCGAGATCGCAGCGGCGTTCGGGCGGCTCGACATCGTCGTCAACAACGCGGGCATCAGCCGCTTCGCGCCGATCGACCACGCCGACTTCGTCAAGAACTGGAACGACTCGCTGAACGTGCTGCTGACCGCGCACATCCGCGTGATCCGCGCCGCGCTGCCGTTCCTGCGCCAGAGCGACGCCGCGCGCATCGTGAACATCGCCTCCACCGAAGCGCTCGGCGCCACCAAGTACGGTTCGCCGTACACCGCGGCGAAGACCGGCGTCGTCGGCCTCACGCGCTCGCTCGCGGTCGAGCTCGGCCCCGAAGGCATTACGGTGAACTGCATCTGCCCCGGCCCGATCAACACCGGCATGACGCAGTCGATCAAGGACGAGCACAAGGCGATCTTCGCGAAGCGCCGCTCCGCGCTGCTGCGCTACGGCGAGCCCGAGGAGGTCGCGCACGGCACGCTCAACTTCTGCTTGCCCGCGGCGCAGTACATCACCGGCGCGGTGCTGCCGGTGGATGGCGGGCTGACGATTCGGAATGCGTGAGGGCAGCTCATGAACGCAGGCGTGGAAATCGTGCTCAGGGTCGGATTCGTGCTGGTGCTCACAGGCGCGGGGGCGCCTGCGTTTGCGAGCGCTCGCGAAGAGCGCGTTGGCGCTGCGCGCCTGATCGAGGAAGCGCACCAGGCGCTCAGCTGGCGTGACGGCACGCGCGCGCGCGCGCTAATGCAGCAAGCGGCGGCGGCGGGCGATCCGGAAGCACTGAACGGGCTCGCCACGTTCGTCGAAATGGGCGTCGGCGCGCCGCCAGATGCGGAGCTCGCGCTGCGCCTGCTCGAGCAAGCAGCGAGCCAGGGCTCGCTCGCTGCGAAGCTGAACATCGGTCTGCGGCTCGGGAACTCGGAGCGCGCGGAGGATCAGCGCCGCGCGGTCGAGTTGCTGACGGACGTCCATAACAACCCACCAGCTCCGCAGGCCCGCGAGCAGGCGCGTGCGATCGCGGCCGGCGGGCTCGGCGTCGCGTTCTTGTTGGGGCGCGGCGTGATGCAGGACGTCGCGCGCGGCGTCGACTACCTCGAAGAGGCCGATGCCGCGGGTGACGCGGACGAGCGCAGCGTGTTTCTGCTCGCGCGCGCCTACCAGCGCGGCTGGGACGTGCGCCAGCCGGAGCCTGCGCGCGCGTTTTCCTACTTCGAGCGTGCGGCCGAGCAAGGGCACGCGGAATCGGCGTGGCAGTTGAGCGTCGCCTACTTGCGCGGGGCGGGCGTCCCGGCGGACGACGCGAAGGCTTATCAATGGGCGAGACGTTCTGCCGACGCGGGGAATACGCGCGGTGTGGTCACCACCGCGTATCTCTCGTCGCTCGGTCGCGGCGTTGCCGAGGACGATCGCGAAGCGCGCCGCTGGTATGAGCGCGCCGCCGAGAAGGGCTCGCCCCACGCCCTGCGCGGCCTCGGAGAAATGCTGATGCGCGGCGAAGGCGGCGCGCGCGACGAGGCGCGCGGGCTCGCGTACGTGAGGCTCGCGGAGCGCGCCGGGCTGCGCGAGGTCGCGGCGGATCCCGAGGCGCGACTGCCCGCGCCGAGCGCACGAACCGAGGCGCGCGCGCGCCGCATCGCGGAGAACTGGTTGCGCACGCACACGCTCGCGAGCGCGAGCGATTAGGGAGCGCGCGGAGCCAGACTCACGCCGCGCGCGTCAACTCCAGCGCGCTCGGCCCGCGCACCAGGAACGAGTCGATGCGCGCGACGTTCTGCTCGGCGCGCGCGCGGCCTACTAGGCGCGGCACCAGCGCTTCGAGCGCGACGCGCGCTTCGAGGCGCGCGAGCGAGGCGCCGAGGCAGAAGTGCTTGCCGAAGCCGAAACCAAGATGGCCCTGAGAGCTGCGCGTGACGTCGAAGCGATCCGGATCGGGGAAGCGGCGTTCGTCGCGATGCGCGGAGCCGATTAGGGGCGCCACGGTCGCGCCCTTCGGAATGCGCACGCCGGCGATCTCCACGTCCGCGAGCGCGGTGCGCAGCACGAGCTGGATCGGCGCGTCGAAGCGCAGCGTCTCCTCGATCGCGGCGGGAATCAACGCGGGGTCCGCCGCAACGCGCGCGAGTTCTGCCGGGTGATCGAGCAGAGCGCTCGCGGCGTTGCCGATCAGGTTTGTGGTGGTCTCGTTGCCCGCGACCAATAACAGCGCGACGAATTGCGTCACCTCGCGGTCCGAGAGTGTGGCCTCGCCGCCCTGGCTCGCGACGATCGTGCTGATCAGGTCGTCCTGCGGGTGCTTGCGGCGCTCGCGCGCGAGGCCCGCGATGTACGGGAACATCTCGAGCACGACCCCGAAGAACTCGGCGCTGAAAGGATTCGAACGGCCGGAGCCGGTGGCGTTCTTGACTACCGCATCGGACCAGCGCTTGAAATCGGGCAGTCGCGCGGCATCGACGCCGAGCATTTCGGAAATGATCGTGACGGGCAGAGGGATCGCGAAGTCGCGCACCAGGTCGAAGCGCTCGCCGCGGTCGAGCTTCGCGATGTTCACATCCACGATCTCCCGCGCGCGCTTCTCCCAGCTCGCGATTTGGCGCGGCGTGAAGCCGCGGTTCACGATCGCGCGCAAGCCGGTGTGGCTCTCGCCGTCCTCGGCAATCAGGTTGCGCGCTTTTGCGAAGCCGAGCGGGTCCATGCGCGTCTTCAGGCCCATGCGCACGAAGAAGCTCAGCAGGTCCCAGTTGAGCGGTGGCGGGCCTTCCCGCCCGCCGTTGATCAGCTGCGTGAACATCGCGCGCGAGGAGAACTGTTCGGCGTTCCTCAGGACTGCGGCAACGTCGTCGTAGCGCGAGACGCACCAGACTTTCGAGGCGGGCGCATAATAAACCGGCGCCTGGTCGCGCAGCTCGCGGTACTTCGGAAACGGATCGTCGCGCCACTCGGCAGAGAACGGCTCGTACTGGACCGGCATGGGCAGACTCCGCAGGCGCTGCAGCGAAGCTACCGGCGATCCGCGAGCACCGCCG
>JANNRF010000213.1:0-1576 GCA_031401135.1 Deltaproteobacteria bacterium
AGGCGGTCTTCCATGCGGCTGCGTTTCGTTGCGCCCGAGATCACGAGCGTGCTCGCGAGATCCGCGCGTACGCGCTCGAGCAGCGGCATCAGGAGTTCGCGAGCGGGAGGCCAGGGGCCGAGGCGTCCCTCTTCCACGAGCCTCACCGCGGCGCGCACGTCGTCAGCGCTAGCAGTGCCGAGCGCGGCTTCCGCGATCTCGCCGGGCAACTTCGCGCCGGACGGCGCACCGGAAACGCGCGTGCGCCACTCCGCGAAGCCGCGCGGCGCGGGGCGATCCTTGGGTTGACGCTGCATCGCGAAGGCGACCGCGGCGCGCACGCTGTCGGCCGGGAGTTCCTCCGCGCCGCTCTTATTCTCGCTCGCCAACTCCCTCAGGAAACGCCGCGCACTCCCGCGTGCGGCCTGAAGAACTCGGAAGCCCACGATGCCGCGCGCGTCGTCGAACACGACCTCGAACACGCGCGCGCCGCCGTTCGGATGCGGCTCCATGAAGTACGCCATGCGCACACCGGCCGGGTCGATAGCAGAGACGTACGCGCCAGCAATTTCCTCTTCGAGCTTGGGCAGCTTCACGACCGTGGGCGCGGGCGCGGCCTTCGCGGGCAACGCGACCCCCCCCGAGCGCAGGCGATGCTGCCAACGCCGCAGCGCCTTCTTGCCCGTCTTGGTGAGCTGCTCCTCGCGCAGCGTCAGCAGCGCGGTTTGCCCGCGTTCCTCGCCGAGCCATTCATGCAGGAGTTCGTCCGCATCGTCGGGGCGCTCCGAGAGCATCCAGCCGAGCACGCGCTGAGCGGCTTCGGGCGATGCGGCGGAGAGCACGCGCATGGCGTCGCCGTTCGCGGGGCGGATCAGGTCTTCGTCTTGCGGGAGCGCGCTCGCGGCGGCGTCCAAGGCGTTGGCCAGGCTCACGATTTCTCCTTCGACATTTCGCCTTCGCGCGCTGGCAGCTTGCCGCGTGCGTCACACAGCCGCGCGTGCGAAGCCCATAGGGATGAAGCACGCCGCGCCGATTCGCCAGGGCAGCGCGCGGGTTTTCGGCGCGGCGCAGCGCGGCAGCGCGACGATTGCGCCGAGCGCAGCTTCACGGAGAGATGCGCGCGTGCTCCGCGAGTGCGAAGCGATCCGTCATGCCCGCGATGTAATCCGCGATCGCGCGGGCTTCGCCTTCCTCGGTGAAGCGCGCCATCACCTGCGGCGGTAACAACTTCGCGTCGTGGCAATACGCGCGATAGATCGCGCCGAGCGTGCCCTCGGCCTTCTCCATGCTCGCGAGCACGTGCGGGTGGTGATAGAGGCGCTCGTACAGGAAGCGCTTCAGCACGGCTTGCTGCGCCGCGGTCTCGGGGCGCGGATGAATCAACGGCTCCTTGCGAGCGCGCACTTCGCTGACGCTCGCGCAGCCAGACGCGGTGATCTCCCGCGCGCTCTCCTCAATCACGTCCGTCACGAGCTGGTTGATCAGGCCGACGATCGTCTGCGCGTGAAGCACCGCTTCGGGTGCCGCGCCGCCGATGCGCTGCGCTGTCGCCGCGCGCGCCACGCGCCAGATCGGAACCTCCTCGAGCATCGCCACC
>JANNRF010000214.1:0-47683 GCA_031401135.1 Deltaproteobacteria bacterium
GGGGTAGTCAGGCGGCCAGCGCAACAATAAGTCGTGGTTCGCGACGATCAGGTGCGCCTGCGCCAGCGCGGCGCGGCGGCGCCCGAGCGGGCAATCGCGCTCTTTCGCGCACTGCTCGCGCGAGCACTGCTCCGCGCGCGCGGCCACCGAGCGCCGTAACAAATCGCGCAGCACCGGATAGCGCCTGAGCAGCGCGGCCGGCACGCTCGCGATCTCGCCGTGCGCGCGCGTGCGCGCGCAAGCTTCGAGCACGGCGTGCGCGAGACGATCCTCGGGGAACATTTGCGGGTCGCCGCCCTCCGACAGCACCTGCGAGAGCCGCCGCGCGCAGGCGTAGTTCGCGCGTCCCTTGATCGAGATCGCGCGCAGCCCCGGGTAACCGAGCATGCGCGCCGCGGCCGGGATGTCTTTCTCGGTGAGCTGGTCTTGCAGCAGCTTCGTGCGCGTCGAGATCACGAGTGGAGTCGTCTCGCGCTTCGCCCCGGCCTCCGCCGGGGCCCCGGCCTTCGACATCACGAACGGAATCGCCGCCGCGAGATACGCGAGCGATTTCCCGACGCCTGTGCCGCCCTCCGCGAGTAACAACTCCTCGCGTTCGAGATTCTGCGCGAAGCGGCGCGCCAGCTCGACTTGCCCAGCGCGCACGCGGAAGCGCCCGAGCTGGCGCTGGCCGCGCGCCTCGTCCCCGAGCGCCGCCGCGATCGCGTTCTCGTCGAACGCGACGGGCTCCTCGTCGCTCTCCCCGATCGCAACGAACGGCGGCGCGGCGACGAGCTCGACCGCGACCTCTGATTTTTCGAGCAGCGCGAGCCACGGCGAATCCGGCGCGAACGCTTCGAGCGCGCGCTGTGCGACCGCGTAGCGCGAGACGCCCGCGCGCGCGCCAGCGCCGGCGGCCGCGATCACGCGCGCGGTATCGAGCGCGTCGTCGAGCGCGCGGTGGCGCTCCTCGCTGCCGAACAGCATGCGCGTGAAGGATTCGAGCCGAAGATCTGGTGCGTCGGGATGCGTGAGCGCGAGCAAGTCGAGCGTGTCGAGAAACTCCTGCCCTGCTAGCGCAGGCTCGACGTAATGCGAGAGGAACGCGCGCTCGAAGTCGGCGTTGTGCGCTATCACGCGCCGGCCCGCGAGCGCGGCGCGAATCTCGTCACGCACTTCTTCGAGCGCGGGCGCGGCCACGAGATCCGCGTCGTCGATGCCCGTGAGTCGCTTCACCGGCCGCGGCACCGCGCCGCGCGGCTTCACCAAGCTCGCGAGCGTAATTACTCGCTCTTCGCCCGGGTCGACGAGCACGGCGCCGAACTCGAGCAACTCGGCGCCCGCCTCGACCGCAAGCCCGGTCGTCTCGAGATCGACGATCGCCAGCGGCCCGAGCCGCGCCGCGAAACGCGAGAGCACGCCGGGCTCGATGCCGAGCGCGCTCGGAGTCGCTTCGATCCGAGCTAAGCGCTGCACCTCAGCCGTGACTCACCCCAACAAGTCCATCCAGCAAGAACGTCAGACGTAGATCCCGCCCTTATAGGCTTTGTCTTGCCGGATGATCACGTTGATCAGTGCGGGTTTGCCGGAAGCCGCGGCGCGCTCCAGCGCCGGGCGCAGTTGCTCGGGCCGCTCGACGAACTCGCCGTGGCCGCCGAACGCTTCGACGACTTTGTCGTAACGCGTGTAGGCGAGCTCCGTCGCCGCGAGGCGATCCCAGCCGTAGATGCTGCCCTGCGGCCGCATCATCTGGCCCCAGGCCGCGTCGTTTCCGATGATGCCGATGATCGGCAGCTTGTGGCGCACGGCCGTCTCGAACTCGAAACCGTTCAGCCCGAACGAGCCATCGCCATACACGATCACGACGCGCTTATTGGGGTGCGCGAGCTGCGCAGCCAGCGCGAACGGCGCGCCAACGCCGAGCGTTCCGAGCGGGCCCGGGTCCATCCAGGCGCCTTCGTTCTTCACGGGCAGGATCTTCGCGGCGGTCGCCACGATGTCGCCGCCATCGCCAATGACTATCGGCGCGTCGAGCGTGTCGAGCCAGTCGCGCACTTCGCGGCACATGCGCTGCGGGTCGATCGGCACCTCGTCGCTGTTCAGCGCGGCCTGCACCTTCGCCTCTTCCTTGTTCTCGATCGCGCGCAGCTCGTCGCGCCAGCTCGAGAAGTCGAGCTGCACGCCCTGGTTCTTCATCTCCTCCATTAACAACTCGAAGGAGTTGGCGAGGTTGCCGACCAGGCCGACATCGCTCTGGCGGTTCTGGCCGATCAGGGTCGCGTCCATGTCGAGCTGGATGATCTTGGCGTCGGCGGGAATCGTCTTGCCGAACGCCATGCGGAAATCGAGCAGCGTGCCGGCCAGGATCACGCAGTCAGATTGCTTGAGCGCATCGCGCCGCGAGCGATTGCCGAACTCGGGCGAGTTCGGCGGCACCGTGCCGCGGCCCATGCCGTTCGTGAACGCCGGGATGTGCGTCTCACTGAGGAAGCGATTCAGCTCGCCGCTCGCGCGCGACCACTTCACCGACGTGCCGGCCATCAGCATCGGGCGCCGCGCCGCGCGGAGGATGTCGAGCGCTGCGCGCACCTCATTACGGTCGGGCGAGATGCGCGGCGCCTCGGTCTTGATGCGCGGCACCGGCGCGTCTTCCCACTCGCACTGGCCCATGAACACGTCCATCGGAATCTCGAGGTACGCGGGGCCCGGCGTGCCCGAGACCGCGTGGCGAATCGCCAGCTCGATGTACTCGGGGATGCGCTTGGTCTGATAGATCGCGTCGCAGTACTTCGTGATCGGGCGGACCACACCGAGGTGATCCATCTCCTGGAGTGAGCCGCGGCGTAGGTTCTCGAACGGACCCTGGCCGCCAATAATCAGGATCGGCGAGTTCGCGCGCCAGGCATTCGCGATGCCGGTGACGCCGTCCGTAACACCTGGGCCCGCCGTAACGGCTGCCACGCCAACGCGGCCCGGGTTGCAGCGCGCCCACGAATCCGCGGCGTGCACGGCGGCCTGCTCGTGCCGCACGTCGATGATGCGGATGCCTTCGTCGATGCAGCCGTCGTAGAGCGGCATGATGTGGCCGCCCGAGAGCGTGAAGATCACTTCGACTTTGGCCGCCTTGAGTGCGCGCGCCGCGAGTTTTCCGCCGTGAACGGGCATGAGGATTCCTCCGAGAGAGACGGGCGACGATACACCGGAGCGTCGGCGCGACGAGCAGCATCTGGCGCGGGCGACTAGGCGTGCGCGGAAAAAGAAACGGGCGCTGGGATTGCTCCCAGCGCCCGTTCAGTTCGAGCGGATCGTGTGCGAGCGGCTACTCGGTGACGAACGCCGCGCGGCGGTTCATGCGGTAAGCCGACTCATCGGGGCCCTGCACCGCCGGCTGGCTTTCGCCGTAGCTGACGGTGTCGAGGGCGGCGCTGACGCCGCTGTCCACGAGGTACTGCTTCACCGCGTTCGCGCGGCGCTCGCCGAGCGCGAGGTTGTACTCGTCGCTGCCGCGCTCATCGCAGTGGCCCTGCACGGTGAGCTTCGCGAGGCCGCGCGTCTTGATCGCGGTCGCGTTGTTGCCGAGCGTCGCGCGCTGGTCGTCGCGGATGACCGACTGGTCGTAGTCGAAGTAGATGTCCTCGAGGCCGGCGATCGGCACGGGGTTAGTAGGCGTGCTCTCGTCGGCCTTCGTGAACTCGGTCGGGGCGGCGGCTTCCGCCGTCGGCTTTACCTTCGAGGTGCAAGCGCCCGCGAACGAAACCGAAGCGATCAGGATGCTGGTCCACAACAAACTCTTTGCGCGCATGGCTCTCTGAAACTCCTAGGTGCCCGGGGTTGTTGCGGCTGGGTTGGGTTAGTGGAAGCCGCGTGCCGGGGTGAATCGGGCGCGGATCATGGACGCTCACTCGAAAGCCCGCAAGGGGTTCCGTGAGCCGGATCACGGAATTAGGCGCATGTAGCGGGGCAGCCACAGGGTCTCGGGCCGGCCCCGATGCGGTCGATCACGGGGCGTCGAAGAGCGAGCGCGCCTCAGCGCCCCTCGAACTTAGGCGCCCGCTTCTCGAGGAACGCGCGCACGCCTTCCTTGTAGTCCTCGCTGTCGAAGCAGCGCTGGATCGAGTCGCTCACCGCCTTCCAGTCTTGCTGCCCCGGCTGGCGCGCGAGCTCCCGCGAGATTCGCTTCACGCTGCGCACGGTGAGGGGCGCATTCGCCGCGATCTGCCCCGCGATCTCGCGCACACGGGCCTCGAGCTCAGCCTTCGGGAAGACCGCGTTCACGATCCCGAGCCGGAGCGCATCTTCCGCGCGATACCTGCGTGCCGTAAAGAAAATTTCCTTGGCCGTGGAGGGGCCGACCAGCGCCGTCAGCGCGTCGATTCCGCCCGCGTGGTAGCCGAGCCCGAGGCGCGCGGCGGGGATCGCGAAGACCGCGTCCTCGGCGCAGTAACGGAGGTCTGCAGCGAGCGCGGTCGCCATGCCGCCGCCGACGCAGAAGCCGTGGATCATCGCGATCACTGGCTTGCTGACGGCTCCGAGCGCAGCGAACGCGCGCTGTGTGCCGTTCTCGTAGACCGCCGCCGCCGCGCCGCCCGTCCGCCGCGACTCGAACTCCGAGATGTCCGCGCCCGAGACGAACGCGACCTCGCCCGCCCCGCGCAACACGATCACGCGCACCGCCGGATCGGCATCGAGCTTCTCCGCCGCGTCCGCCAGCGCGCCCCACATCTCGGCAGAGACAGCGTTCCGCCGCTCGGGGTGATCGATCACGATCAGGCCGAGGTTGCCTTCGATGTTGCTGAGAATTCTTCCGGGCATGGCGCGCAACGTAAGCCGGGCTCGCGCGCGCCGCCGCAAGCCGCGCGCGGACGAAGCTCCTAAGTTGCAGCGCGATGACGCTGGAAACGAACACGACGCTGGTACTACTGCGCCTCTCCGGCGAGATCTCCACGAAAGCGCGCGAGACGCGCTGGCGCTTTGTCTCGCAGCTGCTTCGCAACGTGCGCGACGCGCTGCGCAGCGAGGGCGTGCCGTACCGGCTCGAGCGCCGCCACGACCGCATCTTCGTCGAGCTCGCGGAGGCGCGCGGCGTTGCGGCGCTCGCGCGCGTGTTCGGCATCCAGTCGCTCTCGATCGCGGTGCGCGGGCCGGGCGGTTCGCTCGAAGAAATCGTCGGGCGCGGCGACGAGCTATTTGGCGAAGCGGTGCGCGGAAAGCGCTTTGCGGTGCGCGCGCGCATGATCGGCAAGCCCACAGGCATCGGCTTCGGCTCGCGCGAGATCCAGATCGCGCTCGGCGAGAAGCTGCGCGCGCTCGCGCTGCGCGTCGATCTCGACGACCCGGAAGTGACCGCGTCGGTCGAGGTGCATGAAGGCCGCGCTTATTATTTCACCGAGAGCGTGTCGGGCGAGGGTGGGCTGCCGCTCGCTAGCGAGGGCCGCGCGCTGGCGCTCGTCTCCGGCGGCTTCGACTCCGCGGTCGCGGCCTGGCAGCTGATGCGCCGCGGCGTCGCGTTCGATTATGCGTTCTTCAACCTCGGCGGCCGCGCGCACCACGCCGGCACGCAGCGCGTGATGCACGCGCTCACCACGCGCTGGGCCTACGGCACGCACCCGCGCCTGCACGCAGTCGATTTCGACGCGGTCTCGCGCGATCTGCAGGCGAACGCCGAGCCGCGTTATTGGCAGGTGATCCTGAAGCGCCTGATGCTTCGCGCCGCCGAGATGATCGCGCGCGAACTGGGCTGCCCCGCGCTCGTCACGGGCGACGCATTAGGGCAGGTCTCGTCGCAGACGCTCGTGAACCTCGCGACGATCAGTGGCGCCACCAGCTTGCCGATCCTGCGCCCGCTCGTCGGTTCTAACAAGCACGAGATCATCGACACCGCGCACCACATCGGCACCGGCGCGATCTCGGCGACCGTGGCCGAGTACTGCGCGCTCGTTTCACGGCGGCCCGCAACGGCAGCGAGCGTCGCGGCGGTGGAGGCGGAGGAGGCGAAGCTCGATGCGACGCTGCTCGCGCGTGCCGTCGCCGCGCGCGAAGTGATCGACGTGCGCGAGGCCGACCTCGAGGCGAGCGCGCTGCCGGAGCTCGCGCTCGAGGCCGTGCCCGCGGGCGCCGTCGTGATCGATCTGCGCAACCGCGACGAGTTCAAGAGCTGGCACCTGCCCGGCTCGCTGCAGCTCGACATCGCGCGCGCGCTCGAAGCGATGCACGCCTTCGCGAAAGAGCAGCGCTACGTCGCGGTGTGCGAGTGGGGCCTCAAGAGCGCGCACCTCGCCGAGCTGATGCGCAAGCAGGGCCTCGACGCCTACCACTTCCGCGGCGGCACCGGCGCGCTGAAGAAGTGGGCGAAGCGCAGCGGGGACGTTCCGTAAGAAAGTTAAGTTGTCCCGCCGGGGAGTTTCTTAACTTTCTTACGGAACGTCCCCGTTTGAGTTGCCGCCGGCGTTGTTTGCTTCGGCGGCGAACGTCTCGGCGCCGGCGCGCAGCGTTACGCGGCAGCTGAGGTCGAGCGCGGGGCGGCGCACGCCGAGCGCGCTGCGGGCGGCCGGCGCGAACGCGGCGTCGAGTTGCGCGAGATCGCAGGGCACGCCCGCTGCGCTGCGCGCGAGTTCTCGCGCGAGCTCGCCCGCGATGAACAGTGGCGGCAGCGGCTCGGCGTCGCACCAGGCTTCGCCGCTGATTAGGTCGATGCGCAGCGCGCCTTCGCCGAGGGCGAGCAGCGCGTCGTAGTCCTCGCGCAGCTTCCAACCGAGGAAGACGCGGCAAAGCGCAGCGGCGACGGCTTCGAGCGAACTCGGCTGCGTCGCCGTGCGCTCGCTCATCCCCGCGCCAAGTACAGCCAGTTCGTCTCCGGCACAGCATCCACGGCGTTCGCGAACGCGATGCGTTCCACGCGCACGTCCGCATACACGCCGCGCAGCGTCTCCTCGAGACGCGGGCTCTCTGCGTACGACCACACCCCGAACACGCCGCCTGGCGCCAGGTGGCGCTTCGCAAGCGCGAGGCTCTCCGGCGAATAGAACGAGACGCTCGAAGGCCCGAGCCGCTCGTCGGGCGAGTGATCCACGTCGATCAGGATCAAATCGTGCGGCGCGCTCGCTGCGACCGGTGGGGCGACGAGCCGCGCGTACACGTCGTCGCGCTCGACACTGAAACGCGTATCTGCACGAAGCTCGGCCGCGAGCGGGACGTAGCCGCGCGCATGCCAATCTATTACGGGCTGGAGCAGCTCGATCACGAGCAGCTGCGCCACGCGTGGCGAGCGCAACAACTCGTGCGCGGTCGCGCCGAGGCCGAGACCGCCCACGAGCGCCCGCAGCGCGGCGCCTTCGTGCAGCGCGAGCGCAGACGAAGAGAGAGCGCGCTCGGACGCGGTCGTCTCGCTGCTCATCAGGAACTCGTGATCGAGCGAGATCTCGGCGACGAAGCCGCCGGGCGCGGCTGCGAAGCGGCGATGGCGCAGCCAGATCAAGCCGATCGGCGTCTCCTCGGCGGCGATCACTTCGAAATCGAAAACATCCACGGACGCGCGCCTCGGGTTGCGAAGGGAACACGCAGTGTGACGACTCGCGCGCGGCTCTGCTCCCGCGCGGCGCACCGAACTGTGCCAGTTACGCAGGGCCGGCGCGCAGCGTCTTCGCTTCGAGCGCCGGCAAGCCGTCGAGGCTCACGCGGTTGTTATCGAGCTGATACTGGCGCAGCCCCTCGGCGCCCTTGCGCTGCGCCCACGCATCCAGCTGCTTGCGATCGCCCTCGTACTTCATGAGCGGCACGGCGTAGCCGCACGAATCGGCGATGCGCGTGAGCCCGACGCGGAGCACGGCGCGCACTCCCTCACGCGGCGGGAACTTCGTAACAAGCGCCGCGAACTCCGCAGCGCCGGGCTCGACGACGCTTGCGCGGCCTTGCAGGCGGACGATGCGCGGCGGCCCCTCGAACGCGCACAGCATCAGGGTGATGCGCCCGTTCTCGCGCGCATGGGCGATCGTCTCGGCGCCGCTGCCCACGAAATCGAGGTACGCGATTTCGCGCGGGCTGAGGATCACCAGCGACGCGAGGCCCTTCGGCGAGAGGTTCACGAGCCCCGCGCCGGAGAGCGGCGCGCTCGCCACGAAGAAGACGTGCTGCGCGCGGATCCACTCCGCGAGCTTGTCGTCGATGCCTTCGAACTGCTTCGCCATCGCGGGCTCCTGCGCTGAGGGGCCGAGCTTAGGCGCGCGGAAGCGTGCGGGCGCGAGCGGATCAGTCGCGCGCGCGGGCCGCGTCGGGTGTTGGCGCCTCGTCGACAGCGGACGGCGTGCCGGCCCCAGCGGCGTCGCGTTTCGCGCCGGACGCAGGGAGCTGCTGCGAGGCCTCGCGCAGATCGCGAAGAATCTTTGCGCGCTCCTCGGGCGGCCTGCGCGCGAATTTCTTCTCGACGAGCGCGCTCTGCTCCGGATCGCTCAGCGCGCCGAATTTCGCGAGCCGCGCGCGCATGCGATGGCGCTCGACCGGCTTCATCTCGCGCCAATCGCGCGCGCGCGCGAAGAAGCGCTGACGCTCCTGCGGCGACATCTGCTCGAGGCGATCGCGCATCTCGGGCGTGCGCAGCCGCGGCGGTAGTTCGCGGCGGTGGCGACGCTCGGCGCGCAGGCCCAGTGTGTCCGTAAACTCGCGGCGTTCACTCGGCGACATACGTTCCCAGCCGCGATAGAACCGCTCCTGCTGCGGCGCCGGCATGCGGCGAAGTTGGCGGGCCAGCGCACGCCGGTGAGCGGGGTGCAGGTCGCGAGCCCACTGGTCGAAAGCGAGCGGCCGCGCCTTCCTGAGAAGCGGGCCGCGTCGCTCGATCGGCCGCACGCGCACACCTTCTCTCGGCTCGTTAGGGGCGCTCGCGCGCGTGTCGGGCTGCGGCTCCTGCGCGAGCGCGGGCTCGCCGACCGGGAGCAAGGCGAGCGCGACGAGAGCCCAGCAGCGCGCGAGATAGGCGAGCCGGCGCATCAGGAAGCTCCCGCCTCGAGCGCATCGAGTTCGTCCAGCAGATCGAGCACCGCGACCACGCCGGTGTCGCCGAGTTCGAGCTCGTCGAGCGCCTCGGCCTCGTCGTCGCTCAACTCGACGAGCAGCGGCGCGCTAGCGCTGGCCGCAAGGTTCGGAGTGGGCCCGGCCTCCGGGGGCGCCGCCATCTCGGATCCGAGTGCGGTGTCCGTGGCATCGGCGAAGCCCGGAGCCGCCTGCTCGCTAGCCAACGCCGCGACCGCCTCCGTTTCTGCGGAGCCAGCCAGGAATGTGTCAGGTCCGATTGCTTGGCTCGCGATCTCGCTTGCCCCGCTGGCTTGGACTTCGCTCGGATCCGCCGGCATCTCCCCGGGCAGCGCGGCAAGCGCCTCGGCATCGTCGATCGGAACCGCCTCCGAGCCTGACCTCGGCTCGTCGCTCGGCAGAGGCGTCACGGCAACTGCAATCTCCGGATTCGTCGCTTCGCGAGGCCCGCGTCCAGGCAACCCAACCACCGCCACCAGTGCCGCTGCCGCCGCCGCCGCAAACCCCGCTGCCCAAGCGCGCCGCCGGCGAATGCGCGCGAACGCGCCGCCGCGGACGACGCCCAACTGCGGCCGCGCTGCCACGTCGGCGTCGAGCTTCACCTGCAGGCGCGCGCGCAAATCAAGCGGCACCGGGCGAGCGGGGAGCGCGCGCAACTCCTCGTCTACGCGCGCAAGCTCCGCGAGCCGCGCGGCGAGCGCCGGATCGCGCGCGATCTCCGCGCGCAACGCCGCCACCTCGTGAGCCGAGAGCGCGCCATCGAGCAGCGCCGAGAGTTCTGCGTCGCGTTCTTGCGTCATCGGCAGCCCCCGCGCGCGAGTGCGCCGGCCGGTGCGCTCTCCACTTTCGAACGCGCGTTCGCAAGCTGTGCGGCCAACGCCACACGTGCCCGATGTACCAGCGCTTTTACCGACGACTCGCTCGTCTCGAGCGCCTTCGCGACCTCCGCGTACGAGAGCCCGTCCACGGCTGCGAGCCAGAGCGCCGCGCGTTGCCGTTCGGGCAAGTGCGCGAGCGCGGCCTCCACCTCAGCCCCTTCACGGCGCGCGTTCACGATTTCGTCCACGGGCGATTCCTCCGCGACCAACTCGAGCGGCGCACCCTCTCGCTCGGCGTCGGTGCTGTCATGCGGCGCTCGGCGGAACGGCCGACGCAGTTCGTTGCGCGCGACGTTCGAGGCGATCGTATAAAGCCAGGTCGAGAACTTCGCGTCGGGCGCGTAGCGGGCGCGCGCGCGGTGGACGCGCAGGAAGGTCTCCTGCACCAGCTCTTCTGCGACCGCGGCGTCTCTCACCATGCGCTCCAAGAAGCGGAGCAGCTTGCCTGCCCAGCGCTCGAAGAGGACGTCGAATGCCGCGTCGTCGCCGTCGCGAAACGCGAGCATGACCCGCACGTCCTCATCGAGCACTGCCGTGCGTCCTCCGCTCGAAGGCTCTAACAGCCCGTTCTGTGGAAGGTTTCGCGGCTAGGCCCGCGCGGCTAGGAAGCCAAGCACGGCGCGGTTGAACGCGTCGGTTTGCTCGATGTTCACGCAGTGACCGGCGTCGGGGATGGTCACGGACTTCGCGCCCGAGATGCGCGCGGTCATCACCTCGGCTGCGCGCAAGTAGCCGGTGTCGAGCTCGCCCACGAGTACGAGGGCGGGCGTGGCGATCTCTGTGAGCCGATCGAGCGTCGAGGGCGCGGGGCCGCAGACGCCCCTACCGAAGCTCGCGACGCCGCGTGCCGACTGCGCCTCGATCTCGCGCCCGGCTCGCTGCGCCGCGGGCAGCTCGGGCGCGAGGCCGACGCTCAGCGTCTGCGCCGGGCCGCTCGTGTAGCCGGCAAAGCCGTTCTTCTCGAGCCGCGCGCAGATGCGGGCGATCGATGCCTCCCAGTCCGCCTGCGCCTTCGGGTTCTTGAAGCCCGGGCCGCTGGCGATCAGCACGAGCCCCGAGACGCGTTCGGGGTGCGCGAGCGTGAAGTGCTGCGAGGCGAGCCCGCCGAACGAGAGGCCCGCGAGAATCGCGCGCTGCCCCGGCGCGGCCCAATCGAGCACGCGCCCGAGGTCCGAGACGACGTGCGCGATCGAGTACGCGCTCTCCGCCTCCGGCGCCTGCGAGCGCCCGTGCCCGCGGTAATCCCACAGCACGACGCGGTGCCCGGCTGCGACGAACGCCTCCACCTGCGCGCGAAAGTTCTCGTGCGTCTGCACGTAGCCCGGCGAAAACACGATCGGCTCGCCTGCGCCGTGCGCCTCGGCGTAGAGCTGCGTTCCATCAGCAGCAGTCACGAATGCCATGCGCTCTCCTCGGGGACGTTCCGTAAGAAAGTTAAGTTGTTGCGCGCCAACAACTTAACTTTCTTACGGAACGTCCCCGAAAAGGTTGCGGCCCTCGAAGCGCGTTGCTTCGAGGGCCGCGTGCCTTGCCGACCAGTCGCGCGCTGGCGGTCGCTTTGCGCCCGCTGCTATCGCGTTGACTCCGCTCGCCCTTGGCTCGCTGCGCGCGGCGAGGCGCCGCTTGCTAGCGCGCGGCCGCGACTCCTGCGGACTCTGGCGCGATGTCGCGCTCGTGCGCGTAGCGACGCATGCGCCCGCCCGCGCCGCTCGCGCGAATCTTCGAGAGCGCGCGCGCCTCGAGTTGGCGCGCACGTTCGCGCGAGAGCCCGAGCTTCTCGCCGATCTCCTGCAGCGTGTGCTCGTTGCCGCCGTCGAGCCCGAAGCGCCACACGAGAATCCGCCGCTCGCGCTCGTCGAGCACGTCGAGGCTCTCGCGCGCGAGCGAGAGCAGGCGGCCCTCGTCGAGCGCCTCGCCGGCTTGCACCGCGTCCGGGTCGTCAACCATTTCCTGCAAGCTGCGGCGATTGCGCGAGGACGCGTCGCCGATCTCCGCGTCGAGCGAGAGCGGCTCGAGCCCCAGCGACTGGAGCTCCTCGATCTTCTCGAGCGGCATCTCCATCGCCTTCGCGACTTCCTCCGGCGTCGCGTCGCGTCCCAGCTCTTGGAACAGCTTGGTGCGCGTCTCGCTCAGCCAGCGCAGCGCGTCGTGGTGATGGCTCGGGATGCGGATCGTGCGGGCGTGGTTCTGGATCGAGCGGATCAGCGCCTGCCGAATCCACCACACCGCGTAGGTCGAGAACTTGAAGCCGCGGCGCCAGTCGAACTTCTCGACCGCGCGAATCAGGCCCGTGTTGCCTTCCTGGATGAGATCCGGGAACGCGAGGCCCATGCCTCGGAACTCCTTCGCGACCGCAATCACCAGCTTCAGATTGTGGAAGACGAACAGGTTCTTCAGCTTGCTCATGGCCTCGTAGCCCGCCGTCACGCGGTCCATGCGCTCGTGGAACTCGTGCGCGGAGAGGCCCATCTCCGCCTCGATCTCGGCAATCGCGCGGTTCAGCTCGGCCATCGACATGCGCGGCCGCGTGCTCGGCGGCGCGCTGCGACGTGCGCGCATGCGCTTGCGGGCGTGTTCGGCCCGGCGCAGGCGGGTCTCACGGTCGACCACCTCCGCGTGGAGCAGGCGCAGGTACGAGAACGAGAGATCTGCCTCGCGCAGGGAGAGCGCGGCCCGGCTGTCGAGCCGCGTGCGCTCCTTGGCCGTCGCCGCGCTGGTCAGCGCCGCGCGCTTCTTCTCCGTGCGCTCGAGCACCGCCATCGCCGCGTCGAGCTTCACGCCCACCTTCAGGTCGCCAGTGCCGAAGCCCTCGGACAGGCGGCGCGTGGTGCGGCCGCTGTCTTTGCGCGCGCGCCACTCACGGACGGCGCGCCGCGCGACCCAGGGCACCCAGTACAGGGTCTCGTGAAACGCCAGCGTGGCCTCGCCAAGTTCGCGCGAGACGCGCAGCTGCTCGGAGTGCGGCAGCGTCGTGATCTCGGCGACGTCGCCGAAGTACGCGGCGAGCGACTCGCGCGGCCCGCCGCTGCTGCGAGAGATCTGGGCCGTCGGAGAAGGCGCCGGAGCCGGCGCCGCTGCAGTGTCGGAGTTTCGTTCGCGATCCAGCATGTGCTTATCCCGCTAGCCGGTCGGGCGGATCCGGCTCGGTTGGTGCCGCAAGGTCCTTATACCTTTCGGCGCGGCGCGCCAGCCCAGCGTGAACAAGAGCACCACCCCCCGTGATTCCCTTGTACACCCGGATGCACCTCGCGGTGCATCCATGCGCCGGTGCGCCAGAACGAAGTAGTGACGTCAACCGCGCGAAAGCGGTTTCGGTTGCGGATAAAGCCCCGGGGGGCGGCGCTCCGATGACGGGCAGCACGCGGCACCGGCCCGGCCACGCGAGGCCGAAAAGGCGCGTCAGGGCCCGAGCAGTTCGACTGTGTTGCCGTCCGGGTCCTCGACCATCGCCATCCGCACGCCCGGACGGAGCGCCCGCGGCTCCACCGCGATCTTCGCGCCAAAGCCGCGGCAGGCTTCCACGGTCTCGTCGAGGTTCGACAGCATGAACGTCACGTAGCGGAAGCCGATGCCCCCGGTGATTCCGCCAGCAGGCGCGCGCGCGGCGGGCGGCTTCTCAGGCGCGAGCAGCTTGAAGAAGCTCTCGCCGACGCGCAGCCGGTGCAGGATGCCGACGCCGGGGAACGCGAACTCGCTGTCCTTCGCGAAGCCGAGCGGGCCCTGATAAAACGCGAGCGAGCGCTCGATGTTGCTCGTGACGACGCCGAGATCGAGCGCTTGCTTCGCCAGCTTCGCGGTCATCGCTTCGCTCCTTCGCGTGTTGCGGCGGCTGCGTAGCGCAGCACGTTGCCAGCGAACCAGACAGCGCGCGAATGTTGGGACCTCGTTGGAGGCACATCCGTGACAAAGCTCGAGGCACACCATTGGTAAAGACCGGACTCGCGCTCGTCGGCTGCGGCGCGATCTCGGAGTGGCATCGCATCGGTCTCGCGAGCGTGCCCGCGCTCGAGATTCGCGCTGTCGTCGATCCCCTGCGCGAACGCGCAGAGGCGATGGCCAAGAAGACCGGCGCGGCCGCGTTCACCTCCCTCGACGACGCATTCGCCGCGGGCGGCATCGACGCCGCGGACGTGATGGTTCCGCATCACCTGCACGAGCCGATCGCGCTCGAGGTGTTACGGGCGGGGAAGCACCTGCTGCTCGAGAAGCCGATGGCGACGACCGTTGCCGCGTGCGAGCGCATGCTCGCGGCGGCGCGTGCGAGCGGCCGCATCTTCATGATCGGCGAGAACGCGCAGTACTGGCCGGACGTGCTGCTCGCGAAGCAGCTCCTCGAACAAGGCGCGATCGGCACTGCTGTTACGGCGCACGTACACCTGTTCTCGCCCGCGCTGCCCGAGTTCTACGCAGGCGACGCGTGGCGGCTCTCGCGCGCCGCGATGGGCGGCGGCATCGCGCTCGACACCGGCTCGCACTTCATGCGCCCGCTGCGCATGTGGCTCGGCGAGATCGACGAAGTGGTCGCCGCGATGGAGCGGCCTTACGCGCGCATGGAAGGCGAATCGCTCGCGCGCGCGCTGTTCCGCTTCCGCTCGGGCGTGGTTGCGAGCTTCTCGCTGCTGATGAGTGACGGCGCGCTGGCGCCGCAGGACACGTTCCGCATCACCGGCACGAAGGGCGAGATCACGATCGGCGCGGGTGTGCGGCTGTTCGACGGCAGCGAGGCGCGCGGCAAAGCCGTGAAGCCCGAGCAGCCGCCCGCGCTGCCCGATGTGCCCGCGGGCTACATGGCCTCCTATGCCGGCGAGTTTCTCGATTTCGCGCGCGCGATCCGCGACGGCAAGCCGCTCGACGCGGGCCCGGAAGTGGCCGTAGGCGAACTGCGTATCGCGCTCGCGATGGAGCGCTCGGCGCAGACGAAGCGCTGGGAGAAAGTCTGGGAGTGAGCCGGGCCTGGGATTAGGGCTCGGGCTACGCGCGCGCCGGGGTGCGCTTCCGCCCTGCGGCGAGGAACGGCGCGGCGCAGAGCCGTAGCGCCGAAGACAACGCCATCACGAGCACATAATCACCGGCGGTGTGGACGAGGCCGCCGAACGCCGCGGCCCCGATCAAGCTGCCGAGCGCCATCGCTGCCGCGTTGGCGGTGTTATAGAGCGAGAGCACGCTCGCCCGCGAGCGCACGTCGATGCGCTCGAAGAACGTCAGCAGCATCGCGTACTCGTAGGCGCCCCAGGCGATGCCCGAGAGCACCTGAATCGCGATCAGCCAGGCGAACTCGTGCGAGACCAGCCAGAGCGCCGGGAGCGGCACCACTCCGAAGGCGCCCCAGGCAAGGATGCGCGCGACACCGACGCGCGGCGCGATCCGGCCGAGCACTTGGAGCACCACGATACGCGCGAGGAAGACCGTCGCGCTGACGATCGTGAACTCGCTGTAGTCGAGGCCGACCGGCCCTAACATGTACGGCGTGAAGAACGGCGCGGCGACGTAGGTGCCGAACGTGAGCCCGAGCATCGCGAGCAGCAGGCGCGCCTCGGGAGTGCCGCGCAGCCGCCGCAAGGAACCGCGCGGGCTGAGCGCTCCGTGCGCGCGCGCGAGCCCGGGCTGCTCGCTCTGGCGCGCCAGGTAATTCGCGGAGACGAAGCGCGCAAGCGCGGCGCAGCCGAACAGCGCTGCAAACAGCGGCAACGCGCGCGGCGTCCCCTGCGCGCCGAGCAGCGCGAAGCTCGCGCCTAACAGCGAAGCGAGCAGCGCGACGTTCGCCCAGCGCGTGCGCGAGGCAAAGAAACGCGCGCGCAGTTCGAACGGAACGAGGCTCTCCACCCACGTATTCCAGGCAGGCCCCGTGCTGAGGCTGAATCCCCAATAAGCGGACATCACCGCGAATAAGCCCACGACGCCGAGCGGCGCGCCGAACGCGGTGGCCACCAGCGGCAGGAACATCGCGGCCTGCAGGCGCGCGCAGGCCACGACCCAGCTGCGATAGGAACCCGCGCGCATCACCCCGAACGGTGCGGCGAGTTGCAGCAGCGAACCGAGCAGCATCGGGATCGTCGTGACCAGCGCGCTGGCGGTCGCGCCATAGCCGAGCGCGAGCACGAACGCGGGCACGTAGGTTTCGCCGAGGCCGACCATCACGCTGTAGAAGACGCCGTCGCCGACGATCGAGCGCAGGTCGCGCCTGAGATCGGCGTTGGGCGCGGCGGCGGACGGGGCTCGAGGCAAGTGCGGGCTCTGCCGGGGCGGGGCGGCGGACCATAACGACCCGCGCACTTGCCGCTGGCGTGCGTCTAGAATGGGCTCGTGGAAATTTCCTGGCCCGAGTATTCGCGCTTCGCGATCGCGCTGCTGGCGATCGTCGATCCGCTCGCCGCGATCCCGCTCTTCCTGCGCCTGACGGACGGCTACACGACGCGCGAGCGCAAGCGCACCGCGCGCGTCACCGCGCTCGCAGTGTTCGGCGTGCTCGCGGGCGCTGCCATCGCGGGCGAGACCATCCTCGACGCATTCGGCACGAGCCTGCCCGCGTTCCGGGTCGGCGGCGGCATCGTGTTGTTACTGATGGCGATCTCGATGCTTACCGCCGAGCCGGACCGCACGCGCCATACGCCCGAGGAGGATCTCGTCTCCACCACCAAGGAAGGCATCGCGGTGGTTCCGCTCGGCGTGCCGCTGCTCGCGGGCCCCGGCGCCATCAGCGCGGTGATCCTGCAGATGGACGCGGGCGCGGGCGCGCTGCACGGCGGCCTCGTGCTCGGCGTGATCGCCCTCCTCTCCGCGCTCTGCTGGCTCGCGCTGCGCAACGCCGAACGCATCGGCAAGCTCGTCGGCCCGATCGGGATGAACGTGGTGATCCGCTTGTTCGGCCTGATCCTCTCTGCGATCGCGATCGAGTTCATCGTGGCGGGCGTGAAGGATCTCCTCCCCGCCCTCGCGTAGGAGTCCCTGATGACTCTGGCTCCGCTGCTCCCCGACATCGACTTCGCTCACGCGGAGCTCCCGGATCTCCACGCTCGGCTCGACAGCTTGCGCGCGCACGGCCCGGTCGTGCCGGTGCGCTTCCACGGCGAACTCACCTGGTTGATCCTCGGCTACGACGAACTGGCGGCCGCGTTCGCCGACGACGAGACGTTCCCGTCGAAGACGATCTACGAGCGCATCGCGATGCCCGTCATGGGCAAGACGATCCAGTGCATGGCGGGCGACGAGCATCGCAGGAACCGCGCGCTCGTCTCCCACGCGTTCCGGCCCGCGGTGATGCGCCGCACGGTCGAGTCATTATTGCTGCCGCTCGCGCACGAACTGCTCGACCGCTTCGCCGCGCGCGGCGCGGGCGATCTCGTCGCCGATTTCACGCGCCGCTTCCCGTTCCTCGTGATCAGCCGCTTCCTCGGCATCCCGATTCCCGACGAGGACAAACTGCTGCACTGGGCGCAGAAGCTGATCGAGTTTCCGTGGGACCCGGAAGGCGCACTCGCGGGCTCGCGCGAGTTCACGGACTACCTGCGCGTGCTCGTGGCCGAACGCCGCGCGCGGCCCGGCGAGGATCTGCTCTCGGAACTCGCAACGGCCGAGGTGAGCGGCGAACGGCTCGCGGACGAAGAGATCTTCTCGTTCGTGCGCTTGTTATTCCCGGCCGGCTCCGACACCACGTACAAAATCCTCGGCAGCTTGTTCGCGAGCGTGCTCGCGCAGCCGGAGATCGCGGAACTCGCGCGCACTGACGCGGGGCAGATCCCGGCGATCGTGGAGGAAGGTTTGCGCCTCGAGCCGCCTGTCGCCCTGCTCCCGCGCGCGTGCGGCAAAGACGTGCACTGGGCCGGCGTCCAGCTCCGCGCGAACACGCCGCTGCTCTACGGCATCGCCGCCGCGAACCGCGACCCGGCGGTGTTCCCAGAGCCGCATCGCTTCAACCCGGCGCGCAAAGGGCGCCGCCACCTCACGTTCGGACACGGGCTCCACTTCTGCCTGGGCTCGCATCTCGCGCGACGCGAACTCGAGGTTGCGCTCGAAGCCGCGCTCCAACGTCTACCCGGCTTGGCTCTCGCCGAGCCTGATAACACGCGCATCACCGGCGGCGTGATCCGCGGGCCCGAGCGAGTGCCGGTGCGCTGGGACGCGGCGCGCAGCTGAGATTCGAGTTGTCAGGGTGCCGGGCTTCGGCGCAGAATGGAAACCACTCGTCAGGAGATTCTCATGCGGCGCTCGATTCGACGCTTCTTGTTTTCGGCTTGCGCCGTGCTGCTGCCGCTGGCGGCGTTGGCTGGCGACCCGCAGCCGACCGCAGGGACCACGGAGCAGGAAGCGAGTTCAGAGGGTTCCGCGCAGAACGGACCGCCGCAGCTGCCCTGGCAACCCGGCCCGCTGACGGCGCCCATCGGCGACGCCCTCGCCGAGATCGAGCTGCCCGAAGGCTACGTCTTCCTCGATCGCCCGGGTACGCTCGAGTTGTTACGCCAAACCGGCAACCTCACGGGCGAGAGTGAACTCGCGACCATCGCAAGCGCGAGCGATTCCAATTGGTTCGTGATCTTCGAGTGGGATCCGTCCGGCTGGGTCGATGACGCCGACCACGACAAGCTCGACGCGGACGCACTGCTCGCATCTCTCATGGAAGGCGACCGCGCCGCGAACGAGGAGCGCAAGCGCCTCGGGCTGCCCAAGCTCGAACTCGTGGGCTGGCACGAGCCGCCGCATTACGACGCAGCCACGAACAACCTCACCTGGGCGACCGAAGCCAAGACTGAACACGGCGTGATTCTGAACCGGCTCGTGAAGCTGCTCGGCCGGCGTGGTGTGATGTCGGCGACGCTGGTCGCGAGCCCTGATGAGTTGCCCGCGGCGAAGACCGAGGTGGATCGGCTGCTCGCCGAGTACAGCTTCGTGTCTGGCAACAGTTATGCCGAGTACCTCCCCGGCACCGACAAGGCCGCGGGCTATGGCCTCGGAGCGCTGGTGGTCGGCGGCGTGCTCGCGAAGACCGGCCTGCTCGCGAAGTTGTGGAAGCCGATCGCGGCGGCCGCAGTGGCGGCCTTCGCCGGCATCCAGCGGTTGCTTGGGCGCAAGAAAGCCAGCACGCCGAACGCCTGAGCCAAGCGCGTGGAACTGTGGCTGCTGCTGATCGCACTCTGGATCTGGGAGTGCCTCGCGTTCCTGCCGCCGGGCGGCGCGTATTTCTCGCTGGCGCGAGGCCGCGCGCGCGTAGGGCGACGCGCTGGCCTCGGCCTCGCAAACCTGTGGCCGCTTCAGCTCGGCTTCGCGCTCGACGGCCTTCCGTTCGAAGCCACCGCACTGCAAGCGATCGGCTCCGGTCCCCTGAGTTTTCTCGCAGCAACCGGCGCGCTTCGCGAAGAGCGCGTTGTCGCGTGGGCGACGCCCGTCGAAACCAGCGGAGCGATCGTGAGCCTCGGCGGCGCACCGCTGCTGCGCGCGAGTTCCGACGCCGCGGCGGAGCGGATTGCCGGCGAGTTGCGTCTAATTGCCGCTGCGCCAGCAGCGGAGCGAGCCCAGCGCGCGCGGGAGAGCCTGCGTGCCGCGCTCGCCGGCGCCGATCTCGAAGCGCGCGTTGCAGGCGTGCGGCGCGCAACCCTCGCTCACCGCTTGTTATCGAGCCTCGCGCTGCTCGGCATCGCAGTGGGCATCCCCGCGCTCGCGCTCAGCTCCAAGATCGCCTGGGACTCGGTGTGGGAGAACAGCTGGCCGCTCTGGATCGCACTGCACGCGCTGGGATTCGTGGCGCTGTTAGGGGCTGAGCTGCGGCTGCGCGCGCCGGGCCGCGGGGCGCGCCTGTTCCGCGCGGCGGTTTATCCGCCCACGCAGTGGCGCGGCTCCTTCGAACTCGCATCCGCTGCGCTCGGCGGGGTTCATCCGCTTGCGCTGCAGCGCGAGTTCGGCGACGCCTCGTTTTTTCTGCGCTGGCTGCGCGGCGCGATCGCAGAGTGCGACCACCCCCGGCTCGCAGCGCAGGGCCGCGCGGCCCCGGCCGAGAGCGACGCGCGCAACCGAGCACGCAGCGATCGTCGCGAAGAACTCGTCGCCTTCTGCGAGAGCGCCGGCATCGCGGCGCAAGTCTCGGCGCCGCCGGCGCGCAGCAACGCTAGCGCGAGTAGTTATTGCCCGCGCTGCTTCGACGAGTTCGTCGCGAGCGATTGGGTCTGCACCGACTGCGGGCTCGAGACGCGCCCGTACCGAGACGCGAGCGCCTGACCCGCGGGCTTCGCGCCGCGCCTCTGCGTTGACCGGTGCCGGCCCGGCGCGGCTTGCCCTTTAATTGAACACGCGTTTAAATAGCCTGCATGCCTGGCTCCCCCATTCCGCCGAAGCGACGCTCGCGCTCGCGCAGGCCCGGCCGCCCGCGCGCCCGCTCGGGCGCCGCCGATGTGCGCGCGAATCTGCTCGCCGCAGCAAGCGCCTCCTTCGCGGCGCGCGGCTACTCGCCCGTTTCGCTGCGCGATGTCGCGAAAGCCGCCGGAACGACCGCGGCGATGGTCCATTACTACTTCGGCGACAAAGAGGGCCTCACGCTCGCACTGCTCGAACGCGCGCTCGCCGACGTGCTCGCGCGCGTGCGCCAGAACCTGGCCGCGCGCGCCGCCAGCAGCGCCCCTCCCGGCTCGATCGACGTGTTCTTCGACGCCGCGCTCGAAGCGATTGGCGCGGAGCCGTGGTTGCCGCAGTTGATCCTGCGCGAAGTGCTCTCCGATGGAGCGCCCTTCCGCGCGCGCTTCATCGACTGCTACGCCGTCCCGATGTCGCAGCTGTTACGGGCGGCGCTGCGCGCAGAGATCGCGGCGGGTCGGCTGCGCGCCGATCTCGACGTCGAGTACGCGTTCATGTCGCTGCTCGGCATGGGCGTGTTCCCGTTCCTCGCGCAGCCCGTCTTCGAGCGCGCGCTCGGCGTTCGCTACGACGGCGCGTTCCGCGCTCAACTCGCCGCTCACACCAAGCGCCTGTTCCTGGAAGGAGCCCGCTCGTGATGCGCGCGTTCACGTTCGCCGTTGTCTTGTTGGGGGCCATCGCCTGCGGAGACGATGCCCAGATCGCAGTCGGCGCGCTCGAGCGCGACCGCATCGAGCTGGTGGCCGAGGCGAACGAGCCGATCGCGGAGATTCTCGTGCGCGAGGGCGACGCGGTGGAAGCGGGCGCGCTGCTCGTGCGCCTCGCGCCGGAACGCCTGCGCACGCTACGCGAAGGCGCGGAACAGCGCGTGGAGACCGCGCGCGCGCGACTCGCTGAACTCGAGCGCGGGCCTCGCACGGAGCAGATCGCTCAGGCTCGCGCGCACTTTGCCGGTGCGAGCGACGCCCTTGCTACCGCGCAGCGTGAAGCCGCGCGCGCGCAGGAATTGCGCGCGGCGGGCGTGGCGTCCGCCGAACTCGCGGATCAACGCGAACGCGCGCTTTCGCTCGCGCGCGCCGAACGCGATGGCGCGCGCGCCGCGCTCGATGAACTGCTCGCAGGCACGCGCGCCGAGCAAATTGCGCAGGCCAGCGCGCAGCTAGGCGAAGCGAGCGCGGCGGCGCGCGATGCCGCGCTGCACGAGGCGCGCCTCGAAGTGCGCGCGCCGCGCGCGGGCGTGGTGGACACGTTGCCTTACGAACTCGGCGAGCGGCCGCCTGCAGGCGGCGTCGTCGCCGTAATGCTCGCCGGAGGCGCACCCTACGCGCGCGTGTTCGTGCCGGCCGCGCTGCGCGCGAACGTCGCGCCGGGAAGCGCGGCGAGCGTGCGCGTGGACGGCATCGACGCGCCGTTCGCCGCGCGGGTGCGCAGCGTTTCGCAGGACGCCGCCTTCACTCCTTATTACGCGCTCACCGAGCACGACCGCGGCCGCCTCAGCTACATCGCCGAGCTCGATCTCACGGGCGCAGCCGCGGAGCGCCTGCCGAGCGGCCTACCCGTCGAAGCCGACTTCACGCCCCTCGCCGCAGGCGCGAAATGAACACGGCCGCCGCGATCGAGGCGCGCGGCCTGACGCGCAAGTTCGGCGCGCTGCTCGCCGTGGATCGCCTGACACTCACGATTCCGCGCGCTCAGATCTACGGCTTCCTCGGGCCTAATGGCTCAGGCAAGACGACCGTGATTCGCATGTTGTGCGGCCTGCTCGAGCCCAGCGCGGGCGAGGCTTCCGTGCTCGGCATCTCCGTGCCGCGCGAAGCCCCGAGGCTGCGCGAGCGCATCGGCTACATGACCCAGAAGTTCTCGCTCTACGAAGACCTGACGGTCGCCGAGAACCTCGAGTTCCTGGCGGAGATCTACGCGCTGCCGCGCGCTGCGAGCCGCCAGCGCATCGACGCGCAGTGCGCCGAGTATCGGCTCAGCGCGCTGCGCGAGCGCCACGCGGGCACGCTCTCGGGCGGCCAGAAGCAGCGCCTCGCCTTGGCCGGCGCCACTCTGCACGCTCCGGACTTGTTATTTCTCGACGAGCCCACCAGCGCGGTCGATCCCGAGAGCCGCCGCGACTTCTGGGAATCTCTGTTCCGGCTGGTCGATGGCGGCACCACGATCCTGGTCTCGACGCATTACATGGACGAGGCCGAGCGTTGCCACGCGCTCGCGATCCTCGATCGTGGAGTGCTCGTCGCGAGCGGCGCTCCGCGCGAATTGATGGACGCGCTCGCTGGCGCGGTCGTCGAGGTCGAGAGCGTGGCGCTGCGCGCCGCCCGCGCGGCGCTCGAAACGCAGCCGTTCGTGGTGAGCGTCGCGCAGCTCGGAACGCGGCTGCGGGTGCTCACGGATTGCGCAGAACCCGCCCGCGCTGTGCAGAACGCGCTGGCGGCGGCGGGCGTGCGCGCCGCGGCGCGGCTCGCGCCGCCGAGCCTCGAGGATGTGTTCGTCTCCGCGACGCATGGGCGAGGGATTGCCGCGTGAACTTCTGGCGCCGCACGACAGCCGTCGCGCGCAAGGAAGTGCGCCAGCTGCGCCGCGATCGTTTCACGGCGGGCATGATCATCGGCCTGCCGACGATTCAGTTGATGCTGTTCGGCTACGCGATCAACACCGACGTGCGTCACCTGCGCGCGGGCGTCGCCGATCAGGCGAACACGCAGCTCTCGCGGCGGCTCGCTGCGGATGCGGAAGCGAGCCAGGTGATCGATATCGTCGCGCGCGTCGAGCGCCCCGAGCAGCTCGAGGAGTTGTTGCGTAAGGGCGAGATCGCGGTCGGGCTCGCCATCCCGCGCGATTTCGAGCGCCGCCTCGCAATGCGCGAGCGCGCGCCAGCGCAGTTGTTGATCGATGGCTCCGACCCGACCGTGCTGCTCGCCGCACGCAGCCTCGCTGCCGCGCCGGTTGCGATTCGCGCCGGCCCGCGCGCGGCGCGGCGCGACACCTTCGAAGTGCGCGCCTTCTACAACCCCGAGCGCCGCTCCGCCGTGCAGATCGTGCCCGCACTGATCGGCGTGATCCTCACCATGACGATGGTGCTGTTCACCGCCATCGCGATCGTGCGCGAACGCGAACGCGGGAATCTAGAGTTGTTGATCAACACGCCAGTACGCACCACCGAGCTGATGCTCGGGAAGATCCTGCCGTACGTCGCAATCGGGATGGTGCAGACGACGCTCATTTTGCTGCTCGGCCGCTGGCTTTTTCGCGTGCCAATCCTCGGCAGCCTGGTCGAGCTCTACGCGGCCTCACTCGTATTCGTGGCGGCTTCGCTCTCGCTCGGCTTGCTCTTCTCGACGCTCGTCTCCACGCAGATGCAGGCCTTCCAGCTCACCTTCATGTCCTTCATGCCGCAGATCCTGATGGGCGGCTTCATGTTCCCGTTCGACGGCATGCCGCGTCCGGCGCAGTGGTTCGCGGAGATTCTCCCGCTCACGCACTTCATCCGGCTCGTGCGCGGGTTGATCCTGCGCGACGCGAGCCTGGCCGAGCTGAGCGGCGAACTCTGGCCGCTGGCTGCGTTCTTCGCCGTCGCCCTGAGCATCTCGATCCGGCGTTTCCGCAAGCGGCTCGACTAAGCATTAGGGACCGATGCGAGTCGCGGCGCGAGCCGCGCGGCGAGACGCGACGGATCGAAGAACATCACGAAAACGACGGGCATGAACAGGAACATCACGTTCAGCAGCACGAAGTTCGCGATGTGGAAGAGCGTGACGCCGGCGAGGAAAACGACGCGCAGCCACAGCTTGCGCAGCAGGAAGACCACCGGGAAGCCGAGTTCGATGGCGGCGACGCCGAGCGCGGGCACCAGCAGCGCCAGCGGGTGCGCGGCGAGCCAGAAGCCGAGCCCGCTGCCGGCGACCGGCCCGTTCGCGTCGATGCCGAAGCGCACTGCGCGCTCGAGCATCAACTCGCGCGCGATCTCGGTGCCGAACCAATCGAAGCCGGTGCTGCGAAGTTTTGCGATGCCGCTCCACAAATAGAACGCAGCGATGTAGAGCTGCGAGGCCATGATCGGCCAGGAGGCTTCCCACTCTGCCAGTTTCGCGCGCGCGCCCGCTCGCAAAGCATCGAGCGAGAATGCCTCGCCGCTGCGCGAACAGGCGAAGAAGAGCAGCAGGTGAAACGGAATCAGCTCGCGGTGGTGTACGTCGCCCGCGACGCTGTCGCGCGCACCCTTCAACACGACGATTAGGGCGAGCGACAGGACCGCGCACCAGCGCGTGCGCCACCCGAGCGCGAAACCCAACAGCGTCGCGCACAGCAGCAGCGTGCCGAGCTGCATCAGCGCCGGGTCGAGGCGCGTGATACCGAGCGCGCCGAAGTACCAGATCGGGTCGAGGTAGTAGAAGCTCGGCCCGAACGGGGCGACGTCGAAGAAAGCGCCGAACTGGAGCCCGAAGAACGGCACCAGGCCGAGACCCAACAGCAGGCGCGTCGCGCCTAATCGTTCGGGCGTGCTGCCGGAGAAGAAGAAGCGATCGAGGGTGGCGAGCATCACTCGAACTCCGCGTCCCAAGCGGGCCGCCAGCTCGCGACCGCGCTCTCGTGCGTCTCGTCGATTTTCCGCATCGACTCCGCGTCGAAGTGCATGCGCACGCGCTCGGCAGACAAGCTCACGATGAAGCCCGGCTCGCCCGGCGCGCGGCCCAGCGTGTGGTTCACGCTCATGAGGAGCCGCTGCTCCCAGTCCGCGCTGTAGATCGGCGCGCCGGGCGCGAGCCCGAGCAGCCAGCGATCGAGCGTCGCGCCGCCGGCGTTCTTGTGTTTGTGACGCGGCGGCGCCTTCTTCCAGGTTCGCTCGAAGTAGAGCCGCCACATGCTGCGCGTCGGCACATTCAGGTCTGCGCGGCGCACCCGCTCCTCGCCGCCGTCCGCGCGCAGCGCCCGCCAGCCTTCGGTTTCGAGGCGCTCGCGATCCTTCAGCACCACGCTCCACAGCTCGGCTTCGTTTGCCTTTTGCACCGCATACATCGGCGCCCAGGTGAGCGGGAACTCATCGATGCGCAGGGGCACTGCGAGCCATGTCACACCCACGTGTGCTGCGAGCAAGATCGCGACCGTGCGCTTCTTCACGAAGGCCGCGCCGCCGAGTCGAGCGCAAAACGCTGGATGCGATCCCAATAATTCGCGAAGCCGTCGAAGAGCGCGGCGTCTCGGGAGCGCACCAGCACCTCGAAGTTCCTGCGAAACGAGCGATCCGACCAGTTCGCGCTGCCGAAGAAGACTTCCCGCTCGCCGCGCTCCTCGATCAGCGTGAACTTCGCGTGCATCGGCACGCGTTCCGAGGGCTCTACGCGGGTGAAAGTCACGCCGGCGGCGCGCAGCTTGGTTTCGAGCGCGCGCGGCACGCGCCGCTCGGTGCTCTCCGCGAGCGCCTCGACGCGCACGCCCCGCGCTGCCAGCGCGGTCAGGCTTCGCACGGCGATACGCCCTGATAAGTGAGACGCGGTGAGGCGCACGCGTGCGCCAGCGCGCAGCGCCGCGATCCGCTCGAGCAGAGGCGATTCTCCGGCGCGCGGCAAGAACCAGAACGAATCGCCGCCGCCGCTCCAGCTTCCGACTCGGAGCCGAGGCAGCCGCCCGAGCCGCGCAAACTGGCTGGGCCGCAGGCGTGCGGCTTCGCCGAACAACCACGCAACGAGGCCGGCGTCCGAGAGCGAAACGAGCGCGTTGAAGGCGCGATCCTGATCGCCGATCTCGTCGATTACGCGCGGCTCGAGTTCTTCCGGGTCGCCTGATGGATTGAACGAGCCGACCAAAGCGCACGGCTGCTCGCCCGAGAACAAGTAGAGCTTCGCGTGGATGCGCAGCGCGAGGCTGCGGTCGACGAGCTGCAGCCGCTCGCCCAGCGCCGCGCCGAGCAGCGCGATGACCGCGTGGTTGGCGCCGCGCGTGCGTGTGCGCTGCTCGAGCAGCAGGCGCACGTCGACGCCGCGCGCGTGCGCCGCGATCAGGTCTTGCGCGAGGCCGCGGTCGCGGAAGTAATAGGTGATCCACGCGATGCGCCCGCCGCTCGGCACGGCGCGAATGCGCTGCGCGAGCAAATCGCGCAGCGCGCCGTCGCGCTCGCCGGGCCCGCCGAGGTGCAGCTCCCGTCTGCTATCAGACGCGCGCGCGTCGACTTCCTCGGCTCGCATCACGGCTGCTCCCATGCCCACGCCCATCGTTCACATCGGATATCACAAGACCGCCACCACGTGGTTCCAGAAGTCCGTTTATCCGCGCGTGACCAACTCGGCCTACGTGCCACGCGAGCGGGTGAAGCGCGCGCTGCTCACCGCCAGCGCCCTCCACTTCGACCCCGCCTGGGCCCGCGAGCAGTTGATGCTCACGCCTTCAGCGCCGCCCATTCTGTGTGAAGAGGAACTGAGCGGCTACCTGCACAACGGGGGCCTCCTAGGTTTCCTGTCCAAGGAGATGGCGCAGCGCATCCGGCTCGTTCTCCCGGACGCGCGCATCGTGATCTTCGTGCGCTCGCAGCCCGAGATGATCGCCGCTTGTTATCAGCAGTACGTGCGCGGGGGCGGGACGTACTCGGTGCGCCGCTACCTCTGGCCTGTCGATCACCTGCGCGCGGCGGCGGCGCAGCCCTACAAGATTCCGCGCTTCAGCTTCGACCACTTCGATTACGACCGGCTCGTGGCGCACTACATCGAGCTGTTCGGCCGCGAGCGCGTGCACGTCTTCGCGTACGAAGAACTTCAGCAGGGCGCCGCCGGCTTCCTCGCGCGCTTCGCGATCACGCTCGGCCTCGAACTCGATCTCGCGGCGGTGCCGATGAACAAGCAGAACGCGTCCTACAGCCGCGCCATCAACGCGCTCGCGCGCGGGCTTAATCGCTTCACCGCGCGCACCGTGAACGACAAGCGCTATTGGCTTCACGTCCCGTACTGGTACACGCTGCGCCGCGCGCTCCTCGAGGGGCTGAACCGCAGCGGCCTGTTCGGTCGCCGAGCCGCGCCGGAAGATTTGCTGGGCGCGCAGACCATCGCCTGGATTCGCCAGCGCTATTGGGAGTCGAACCGCCGGCTCGCGGCGCTCGCGCCGCTGGATCTCGCAGCGCACGGTTATCCGCTCGAGCCGCCTAGCACGCCAGTCGAGCGCCCGAAGCGCCCTAATTGGCTGCGCTGGACGACGGGGTGAGGCGCGCTGCACAGGGCGAGAATCGGCTGGTCGCCGCCGGCTAACCGCTGCGCTCCACCAAAAACAACTGCTCGGTCACGTGGAGCGGCCGGTTGGCGAAGCTGCGGCTGCCGCGGAATGCGTTGTAGGGCGTCTCGAACACGTCGACCGAGCCGAACTCGCGAAGCAGCGCGTGCATCTGCGCGGGCGCGATGAAGCCTTCGTCGTTGAACGACACCAGCAGGAATGGCGCGTCGATCGCGCGGAGCAAATCCCTGAGAAGAGGCAGCGCCTGCTCCCGCACGTTGTAACCGGAGCGCCGCCAGTTCGTGGGGATGCCAGAGACGCGGCTCAGGCTCGCGGGCCGCTCGTAGCGCACCAACAAGTTGAGCATGAAGTAGTTCGACCCGTACGGATGCTGGTTGTAGGGCGGGTCGATGTACGCGAGGTCGAGGCCGCGCAGGCTTCGCGCCACGAGGTTCGCGTCGCCCTGCAGCACTTCGCTCTCGCACTCGAAGCCACTGAGCAGCGGCGCCTCCAGCTCGATGCGGCCACGGATGCGCACGAGAGCGTCGCCGCCGCTGCCGCCGAAGCGGCCGAGCTTCGTCGCGCGGTCTTTGTAGAAGCCTTTGAAGACGCCAGCCGTGTTAGTGTGAATCGAAGCGCGGCTGATTAGGGGCGCGAGCAGCAGCTCGCGGATATCGGCGGGGACCGAGTCGAGTTGCCGCCGATGGTTGTCCAGCCGGCGCGCGTTCTCGCGCGTGTAGAACACGCGGTCGTCCGGCGCGATCTGGCGCTCGTCTGCGGGTGCGTAGAGCTCTTCGAAGAAGCCGCGCGGAAACGGCTCACTGTCGACCCGGCGGTTGAGTTCGAGGGCGAGCCTCGTGAGCGCTGGGAGATCCACCGTACTCCGGTTGCGCAGGTAGCAGCGCGCGATCACCGCGGCGTAATCCTCGAGATCGTTGCTGACGAGCCGAGACGCGTGCGCCTTCAGGAAGCGCGAGACGACCCCCGAGCCGCTGAAGGCGTCGAACACGCGCAGCTGGCGCTTCCCGAGCCGGCGCTTCACGCGCTCGACCGCAGCGCTGATCGGGCCGAGCAGCGCGCGCTTGTTACCGAGGTAGGTGACGAGCTGGCGCGAGAGGTACGCGGGGTTCTCGGTGATTGCGGCGCCGGCCGCCGCCGCGCGCCGGAGGGCCTCCACCTCAGCGCAGTCCCTTGCTCGGATTGATTAGGTACTTCTCCCCCGTCGCCTGCTTCCCGTAGACCGCGATCTCGCTCAGCGCGAGCGCTTCCGCGAGCGACACCTCCTTCGTGTAACTGCTCGCGAACGTCGTCTTGATCTCGCGCGCGACGCGCTCGCGCAGCTTCTGCCCCGCCTCGGCGCCGATCTTCTGGAGGAACGGGGTCAGCAACCAGCCGCCGATGCCCCACGCCATGCCGAACGCGCGATTGAACTCCGTGGGCGCGCGGTCGAGGCCGCCGTAGATGTAGAGCTGCTTGTGCGTGGTCGAGCCATAACGGCTGAACTCCTTCGCGGTCTTGTTCGCGGCGATCTCCATGCACGCGAGGATCTGCCCGGCCTGCTTGCCGCCGCCGATCGCGTCGAACGCAAGCGTGGCGCCGGTTTCGACGAGCGCGTTGGTGAGATCCTCGCGGAACGTCGGCGCGCTCATGTTGCACACAAACTTCGCGCCGATCCCGCGCAGCAGCGCCGCCTGCTCGGGCTTGCGCACGATGTTCACGAGCCCGACGCCGTCCTTGTTAGTGAGCTTCACGAGCATCTGGCCGAGGTTCGATGCGGCGGCGGTGTGCACGAGCGCCTTGTGTCCTTCGAGGCGCATCGTCTCCACCATGCCGAGTGCGGTGAGCGGGTTCACGAAGCACGAGGCCCCGTCCGCGGGCGTGGTGCCCGGCGGCAATAACAAGCACAGCGCGGTCTTCATCACGCGGTACTGCGCGTACATCGCGCCACCGATGATCGCGACGGTTTTGCCTAGCAGCGCCTGCGCCTCCGGCGACGAGCCCGCGTTCACTACCACGCCTGCGCCTTCGTTGCCGACGGGCAGCGCTTGATCGAGCCGCCCCGCCATCGCCCGTAACATCTCGGGCCCAACCTGAGCGGTGACAACCGGCCGCGCGGCCGTGCCCGACGCCTTCGCGGCGCTCATGTCCGCACCCGCGACCAGGAGGCCGAGGTCCGACGGATTGATGGGTGACGCCTCGACGCGGACCACCACCTCGTCGGGCTTCGGCGCCGCGATGGGCACCTCTGCGAGCGAGAGCTCGAGCTGGCCGTTCGTCTTGAGGTTCGAGAGGAGCTGAAGACCCGTGCTGGGATGCGTTGTCATGGTGGACCTTTCGTCGTCATTAGGGGGATTCTCACGGCCGAAATCCGAGCGCACGCGGGCGCAGGCGCTCCGGCTCCGACGCGACGCGGTGCGCAATCTCCGCCCACTCGCACACGAGCTTCCTCGTATCGCGCGGGTCGATCATCTCTTCGAGCTGGAAGCGCGAGAGCGGCCCGAGGGGGCCGCGCACGCTCTCGATGCGCGCTTCGATCTCCGCGCGCAGAGCGGCCGGGTCCGCGGCCTCCGCGAGCTGGCGCTTGTAGGCCGCCTCGATGCCGCCTTCGGGCGGAATGCCGCCGACGTCCGCCGCGGGCCACGCGACGCGCAGGCACGCGCGCGAGACGGGCGTCGCGAGGTTGTTGCCCGCGACGCCGAAGCTGCGCCGCATCAGCACCGTGAAGATCGGCACGCTCAGCTGCGCGAACGCGATCATCCAGCTGCCGCCGCGCCTAATGGTTGCTGCGATCTCGTGCTCGCGGCCGACGGCGAAGCCCGGGTTGTCGACCAGGTTCAGCACCGGAATGTGGAAGAGATCGCAGAGGTCGAGGTGGCGCGTGAGCTTCTCGCAGCCGGCCGCTGTGAGCGCGCCGCCGTTCTCGTGGCGGCTGTCCGAGGCGATCACGCCCAGCGGCCGGCCGCCAAAGCGCACGAAGCCGGTGATCTGGTCGGTGGCCCAGAGCGAGCCGATCTCGAAGAACGAGCCGCGATCGGCCATCAATGCAATTGCGCGCCGCATGTCGAAGGTGGTCGTGCGCTTGCGCGGCACCAGCGTGAGCAGTTCCTGCTCGCGGCGGTCGATCGGGTCGCTCGCTTGCGGCGCGAGCAGCGGCGGCGCTTCGTACACGCTGCTCGGCAGGTACGAGAGGAAACGCTGCGCGAGCGCCGCGGCTTCCTCCTCGCTCTCCGCGAGATTGTCCACGGCGCCGTTGGTGCAGTGGATCTGCCAGCCGCCGAGTTCTTCCTTCGTGATCTCGTAACCCATCGCATGGCTCACCACGGGCGGGCCCGCCACGAACAGCTGCGAGATCTCGCGCACCATTACCGAGAAGTGGCCGAGCACGGCCTTCGCCGCGCCAATTCCGACCACGCTGCCCAGTAACAAGTTTACGACGGGGACGCTGCTGAGTTGCTGTGCGTAGAGATCGCTGCCGAGGTGCCCCGGCAGGAACGAGCCGCCGCCGCCGGTCACGCGCGGGCGCCCGGCCGAGATCGCGCCGGTGCTCTCTTGCGCGCCGCTCTCTCCGTCGCGTTTTTGTTGCGGGACCATCGCCGCCACGCTGCCGCCGCCCGACGAGCCGTCGAGCAGGCGCAGCGAGGGCGCCCGCAGCTCGATCGAGAGGCGGTCGAGGTGTGTGCTCTTCGCGGCGATCGAGCCGTCTGCGTGGCCGCCGCGCGAGGTGAAATCATCGGCGCACACGACCGCGGTGCGGCCCGCAATCTTGCCCCAGCCGCCGACGTGGTTTGCCGGTGTGAACTCGAGCGCGCGCCCGTCGTCGCCATAACTGGCGAAGCCCGCAACGCTGCCGATTTCGTGGAAGGATCCCGCGTCGAGCAGAAGCGCGATGCGCTCGCGGCAGGTGAGCTTGCCGCGCGAGCGCTGGCGCACGACGCCGGGATCGCGAGAGCCGGCTGCGAGGCGCGCGTGCGCGAGGCCGCGCAGCGAATCGACTTGGTCGAGCACTTCCTGCCAGCCGCCCTCGCTGCGCCGCTCGGCTTGCGGGCTCTGCGCCGCGGAATCCGCGGGCGCAATCGACATCACGATTTGTCCCCGCGCGAGCGCATCCCCGGCACTCAGCTCGAGCACACGCGCGATCGTGCCCGCACACGGCGCGGTAATTATGGTCTCCATCTTCATCGCCGAGACGACGAGCAGCGCATTCCCTGCTGCAACCAACTCGCCCACGCGCGCGCGCACCTCGACGACCGATCCCGCAATCGGGCACACGACCGCCTCTTCGCCGGCAGCGAGTTCGAGCGCTGGCCCCGAGTGCGTGCGTACCGGCGAGGCGGCGAGCGGCGCCCGCCCGCCCGCAGCGGCTTTCGCCTGGCGCGCGAGCAGCGCGAGCGCACCGCGCGCGGGCGCTTCCGCAGCGCCCGCGCCCAACAGGTGAGGCGCTTCGTCGAGCAGCGTGATGCGCGCGTCGCCAGCGCGGAACTTCTCATGCGAAAGAATCGCGCGCAGCGCCGCCAGGTTCGTGGGCAACCCTTCGATATGAAACTCGTCCAGCGCGCGCAGCGCTCGATCCACCGCCGCGGCGAACGTCCCGAGCGAACCGGATCCCGTAACAAGCTTCGCGAGCAGCGGATCGAACTGCGGCGGCGGCGTGTAGCCCGCGTAGCCGCAACCATCGACGCGCACGTGCGGGCCCGAGGGCTCCTTGTACGCGCTGATCGTGCCCACCCCCTGCGCGACCACGCGCGCCTGCAACGCGAAGCCGCGCGGCGCACCAACCGCGTGCTGGTCCGCGAGCCCGAGCGACGCGAGCGTCGCGCCGCCCGCGATCGCGAGCTGCGCCTCCACCAGATCGACGCCCGTAACAAGCTCGCTGACCGTGTGCTCCACCTGGATGCGCGGGTTGCACTCGATGAAGAAGTGCTCGCCGCTCTCGGGGGAGACTAGGAACTCGACCGTGCCCGCGTTCACGTAGTTGGCGGCGCGCGCGAGCGAGAGCGCATCGCGGAACAGGCGCTGGCGCAGCGCCTCATCGAGCCCGGGCGCCGGCGCGATCTCGACCACCTTCTGGTGGCGCAGCTGCACCGAGCAATCGCGCTCGTGCAGATGCACGAGGCCGCCGTGCGCGTCGCCGAGCACCTGCACCTCGATGTGGCGCGGGCGTGCGACGAGCTTCTCGACGAACAGCGTGCCGTCGCCGAATGCCGCGCGCGCTTCGCTGCTGCTGCGCTCGAAGGCTTCTGCCAGCGCTCTCTCGCCGCGCACGATTCGCAGCCCGCGCCCTCCCCCGCCTGCGGAGGCCTTCAGCAGCACCGGATAGCCGAGCTCGCGCGCGACGCCGGCCGCTTCTGCCACAGATGTTAGGGACGCGGCGCTGCCGGGCACGATCGGGATGCCGAGCGACTTCGCGAGCGCGCGCGCGCGCAGCTTGTCGCCGAACAGCGCCAGCGCCGCGGGCGGCGGCCCGACGAACGTGAGGCCGGCGTCAGCGCACGCCTCCGCGAAGCGCGCGTTCTCGGCCAGGAAGCCGTAGCCGGGGTGGACGCAGTCGCAGCCGCTCTCACGCGCCGCGCGCACGAGTGCGTCGATGTCGAGATAAGCGCCAACCGGGTCGCTGCCGGGCGTCGGCAGCTCGACCGCGGTGGACGTGAAGCGCGTGTGCAGCGAGAGCGCGTCGGCCGCCGCGAACACGCCCACGGATTCCATGCCGAGCGCGGAAGCGGCCTTCGCGATGCGGATCGCGATCTCCCCTCGGTTGGCGATCAAAACTCGCTTGTGCGTCGCCAATTCGCGCTCCTGTTTTTTGCCCGCGTCCGGCGCGTGAATCGCGCCTCAAAAACATTCGGCAGCGCGAGCTTGCCACAGTGGGCGTCGCGCAAGGTTTGCTGCGGGCGGAGCCGAGGGGCGCGGCGCGCGTGGACCCGCCCGCCGCCTCACGCTCGCCTCGCGCCCCCAACAACACGGCAGCAGCGTCAGCGCCGGGCAACGCCCATTGCTTCCTCAGGGCATTGAGTAAAAATACTCACCGTCTTGAGTAAACCGTCTCCCTACCTTAGAAGCCCAGCCGGCGCGCTGGCGGCGCGCCTGGTGGAGCCGCGCCGCTTCCTGCAGGTCGTCGCGGGGCCACGCCAAGTCGGCAAGACCACGCTCGTACGGCAGGTGACCGACGCACTCCGCTGCCCAGTGCACTTCGCGAGCGCAGACGAACCCACTCTGCGCGGCCCCGAGTGGATCGCCGCGCAGTGGGACGCCGCTCGGCTCAGCGTCGCGCAAGAAGGCGCAGTGCTCGTGCTCGACGAAGTGCAGAAAATCCCCGGCTGGTCGGAGACCGTGAAGCGACTCTGGGACGAAGACACACGCAAACGCGTGAAGCTCCGCGTCGTTGTGCTCGGCTCCGCGCCGCTGCTCATGCAGCGTGGGCTCACGGAGAGCCTCGCCGGGCGCTTCGAGACGATCCGGCTCGGGCACTGGTCCTTTGCCGAGATGGAGGCGGCATTCGGCTGGACGCTCGACCAGTTCCTCTTCTACGGCGGCTATCCCGGCGCCGCGCCCCTAATCACCGACCCGCCGCGCTGGGCGCGCTACGTGCTCGACGCGCTGATCGAGACCACGATCTCGCGCGACGTGCTGCTGCTCACGCGCGTCGACAAGCCGGCTCTGCTGCGCCGCGTGTTCGAACTCGGCTGCCGCTACTCGGGCCAGATCCTCTCGTACACGAAAATGCTCGGGCAGCTCCATGACGCTGGGAATGCCACGACGCTCGCGCATTATCTCGAACTGCTCGCGAGCGCAGGCATGGTCGCGGGCTTGCAGAAGTTCGCCGGCAGCGAAGCCCGCAGCCGCGGCTCGAGCCCGAAGCTCCAGGTGCTCAACACCGCCCTGATGACTGCACAATCCGGGCTCGGCTTCGAGGAAGCCTTCGCGGACCGCGAATATTGGGGGCGCCTCACCGAATCGGCCGTCGGCGCCCACCTCGCGAACGCAACCGCGGCCGGCGAGTGCGAGCTGTTCTACTGGCGTGACCGCAACCGCGAGGTCGATTTCGTCGTGCGCAGCGGGCGAAAAGTTGTGGCGATCGAGGTGAAGAGCGGCAAGCCGCGAGAGGCGCGACCGGGGTTCGAGGCGTTCGCCGCTGCGTTTCGGCCGACGCGGATGTTATTGGTGGGCGGGGATGGCGTGCCGATCGCGGAGTTTCTTCGGCAGCCGGTCGCGCACTGGATGCAGAAGTGAGCCGCGCGGTTAGCGCAGCGCCTCCGCTCGCCAGTCGGTGATAATGTGCATGCCGCGCCGTCTCTCAGCTCTCCGCACACCAAGGAGCCACCCGTGACACCGTTGAAGGTCGCCGCAGTCGTCGTCGTGGTTTACGTCGGAATCGTCGCCGCCTTCGAATCGATGATCGGATACACGCAGCCCGCCGGCGGCTCGACGCTCGTGCTTACCACCTTCGAGCCGGACGGCGCGGCGCATGACCGCGTCGTGTCGCGCCTCGATGACGCGGGCCAGCTCTACGTGGCAGCCAACCACTGGCCCCGCGCCTGGTATCGCCGCGCGCTGAAGAACCCCGAGGTGCAGGCCACGCTGGACGGCGTCACGGGCAGTTATCAGGCCGTCCCTGTTACGGGCGAGGAGCACGATCGAGTCGAGGCTGCGAACCGGCATGGCCTGGGATTCCGGATTCTCACCGGTTTCCCGCCGAGGGTTTTCGTGCGCTTGGATCCGCGTTGAGAGCCGCGAGACCGCCGCGGCAGCGAATACGGAGCCGCCGCTTTCGGCGGACGTACGCGAGCCCTGAGTTCGAGACGGCGCGATAGCCGCCCCTCGCACAGCCCGTTCGAAACCGAGAGCCGCGGAGACCTGCCGCCATGATCAGCACTCGAAGCGCCGTTGTCGAAGACGAACGCCGCGTGCTCGCGCTGCTCGGCCAGCTCTTCGAGCGCGACCTGTTAGGCGAGCCGGCACGCGGCACAGCCTTCCGGCGCATGCTCGCGAGCGAGCGCGGCTTCGTGATCGTCGCCGAGGAGGACCGCGCGATCCTGGGCGTGATCTCGATCTCGCTGAACCTCGCGATCCGCTTCGATTTCGCGTACGCACAGATCGAGGAACTCGTGGTCGATTCGGCGGCGCGCGGCCGGCAGGCCGGCGCAATCCTCGTGCGTGCCGCCCTCGACGAGGCACGCCGCCGCGGCTGCGAGGAGATAGGCCTCTACCCCCGAGAAGAAACGCGCGCGTTCTACGAGAAGCTCGGCTTCGCCTATGTCGGCGTCGAGCTGCGGCAAGCGCTGCGGTAGATGGCTCGTGCGGGGTGCTGAGGCTCGGGCGTAATCAGCAGCGCCAAGGCGTGTGCAATTCCGAGCGCGAAGTCGCAGTCGAACTGCTCCAGCTAGCGCAAGGCCTTCTCCGCCGTCGCGATGCCGAAGATCCCTTCTCGAACGTGGCGCCCCACAATCGGGCGCACCCTCGGGCACAAGCTGCCGGTGATCTCGCCGTCTGGGAGGAAGCGCCCGAAGTCCAGCTGCTCGAGCGAGCGTTCGTTCGCTTCGTGAACGACTGTCTGGCGGGCAACGACGCCCGAGCGGATCTCAGCCCTTGAGCTCCGCCTGATTCACGATCGCGTACACGCGCTTCGCGAAGTACCAGCGCCCGCCGCGCTTCACGTAGTCGTCCTCGTAGCGCCCGTTCACGGCGCGCTTCACGCCGTCCTTGCCGTGCAGGAACTCCTGCTGCCACCAGGTGGCGTGCGCCTTGTCGCCGTTCACGACGATCGGCCCGGCCGACGCGTAGAACCCGACGAACGAGAAGCCCGACATCATCCCCTTCCACATCGGGAAGAACTTCTCGCGGCCGACCACGTCGCCCATGCCGGGCAGCGACCAGATCGCGTCCTCGAGCCAGTTCTCTTTCCACGCGTCGCCGTCGAAGCGCATCACGGCGTCGTTGTACGACTCGACGAGTTCGCGAATTGCGAAGCGATCTTCCACGGGTCCGCTGCTGATCATGTGAAGCACTCCTTGGTGGGGGACAGCTTGGTGCGATTTGGCGAGCGGAATCAAGCGAAAGGCGCGCCAGCTGAACAGCACGCCTCGGGGTCGGCCGATTCGCCGCTACAGCCCGCCCGTCACGTACAGGCACTGCCCGGTGATCCAGCTCGCGGCGTCGGAAGCCATGAACACGACGGCGTTGCCAATGTCCTCCGGGGTTCCGAGACGACCGAGCGGAATGCTCAGCAGCTTCTCGAGCGGCTTGCCTTCCGGAAACTTCGTCGATGCGTTGAAGTTCTCGGTCGGAATCGGCCCTGGCGCGATCGCGTTGACGCGAATCTTGGGCGCCAGCTCGAGCGCCAGTGTCGCCGTCAGGCTGTTCACCGCCGCCTTCGAGGCGGCATAGGGGCCGTTCTTCAGGGACGGGCCGATTGCAGCGCGCGACGAGATGTTGATGATCGCGCCGCCTTCGGCGCCGAAGTGGCGAGCCGCGACGACCGCAGATGCCCAGACGGATTTGAGGTTGAGATCGAGCTGCGCGTCCCAGCGATCTTCAGGAGTGCGCGTCAGATAACGCGGCGTCGCGTCGGGCAGCCCGCCCGCGTTGCTCACCCAGATGTCGAGGCGGCCGAGTTCGCGCAGCGCTCGCTCCGCGAGGCACTCGAGCTGCGCGCTGTCGGTCACGTCGGTCGCCACCGCGATCGCGCGGCGGCCGAGCGCGCGCACTTCCGCTGCGACCGCCTCGATGTCCGCCGCCGTGCGCGCTGCGAGCGCGACATCTGCGCCCGCCCGCGCGAGGCTGAGCACGATGCCGCGCCCGATGCCCTTGCCTGCGCCCGTAACAACCGCCACGCGGCCGCTCAGGTCGAACGCGCTGCTCATGGGTGCACCCTCGCCATCAGCCCGACGGCAGCGCCTTCTTCGCGATGGCCATGCGCGAGTCCGAGAGCGAGGTCGCTGCGACCTGCGCCGAGACCCACACGCACAGCTGCGGGTCCGCCTCGCGCAGCGCGCCCGAGATCCAGCGCCCGTCGGGGCGGAACAAGCCTTGCGTGCCGCCCGCGCTGATCAAGACATTGCCGTCGTCCTGACGAACGTAGAGCGCGTTCGTGAACGGGTGCCGCGTGCTGCGCGGGTTCATCGCCCGCCCTCCACCCACTCGCCGAGTTTGTGGTGCAGCCAGCGCACCTTCGATTCCTGATAATTCGCCAGCGTGATGCCCGGCTTGTAGGTCGACTCGAGGCCCAGCTGCACCTTCGGCATGTTGAACGCGTCCTGGTCGAACACGCGGCCCAGGAATCCGAGCGCGGAGCCCCAGGGTTCCTCCGGCTTCAACCAATGCACTTGCGCCGCAGGCGGCCGCTCGCCACTGAATGGCGCAAGCATGATGCATTCCATAATGGCTGAGCGGTGGTCGTTCCCGTTCGGGCGGAAGCGGTAGACGATGCGATTGAAGGCGCCCCAGGGATGGAAGTTCGGGAACAGCGTGTAGTCGAGGCTGTCCGCGAACTCGGCGTCGCAGTACTCGTCCACCAGCGCGCCGGCGTCTGCGCGCAGGGATTCGCGGCCGAGCGCGGCCATGAACGCCCGCGGCGAAACGCCGTTCGGCGGCGCCGGCACCGGGTCGCCTTCCGGGATGTCCATCGACGAGCGCAAGATGTCCGTCGCGCTCACTTCGTAATCCAGAAGCGGGCTGGGCGTCGCGCCGGGTGTGATTACGCGCGCGCAGTTCTCCCAGATGTCCACCTGGCTGTTCACGTCGCCGATTCCGCGCGAGATCTGCGGGTGCGTGCCGTTCACGTGGTAGGCCTCGCAGAACGCTTCCTGCGCCACCTTCCAGTTCGCCGGCATGATCTTCGCCACGTGCGCTTGCTTGTAGAGCTTGCTCAGATCCCAGCGCTGGAATTGCTCAGCGAGATCCTTGATGTGCTCGGCGAACGGAGCGCAACCCCGATCGGGGTTGATGAACACGAAACCGGCCCAGCGCGCGACCGGCAGCTCCGGCAACGAGAACTTGGCGTCGTCGATGTGCGGAAAGTCCCACTTCGCAGGCACGTCCTTGAGCCTGCCGTCGAGGTGCCAGCAGAAACCGTGAAACGCGCAGCGCAATTCCGAGGCGTGCCCGTCGAACTCCTTCAGCATGCGGCCGCGGTGCAAGCAGGCGTTCGGGTAGGCCTTGATCGCGCCGCTCTCGGTGCGCACCACCAGGAACGACAGACCGGCGATGTCGTACCGGTAGTGATCCCCTGCCGCGGGGATGTCTTCCTCGCGGCACGCGAACTGCCAGACGCGCTTCCAGAGCCGCTCCACCTCGCGCTCGTGCCACTCCTTGGACGTGTAACGCGCGGTGGAAATATCCGCGTCGCCGAAGTCTTTCGGCGACTGCAACCGCAGGACCGGCGGCACCGGGTGCGTGTCCTGGTCGAGCAGGTCCTGATAAGTGAGTCCCGGAGATCGAGGCATCGTCTTGGGATCTAGCGGCTTAGCGGCTCGGGGCATGGGGTCCTCTCGTGTTTCGTGTCGCTGGACTCTATCGCGGCGCTCCCCTCGTTCGCGATTGCCGGCAGCGAGAAAGTGCCCGCGGCCGGCCTAGACTCGGGGTCCATTGATTCCGGACCTGCTGGAATCGCGAGGAGCCCAGCCCCATGTCGCTCGAAACGCACAAGACCTACTGCCGCTTCTGCCATAACTACTGCGCCTTCGATGTGGATGTCGAGAACGGCCGCGCGGTCGCCGTGCGCGGCGACGCCGGCGACCCGATCTACGGCGGTTACACCTGCATCAAGGGGCGCCAGCTGCCCGAGGCGCACGCGCACCCGGAACGTGTGACGCGCCCGCTGAAGCGCATGCCCGACGGCACTTACGAAGAGATCCCGCTCACGCAGGCGCTCGACGAGATCGCGGCCAAGCTGAAGGCGATCACCGACCAGCACGGCAAGCGTGCGATCGCGAGCTACTGCGGCACCTACGCCTTCCAGAACTCAGCGGCGCTCGCGGTCTCGAAGGCCTGGCACAAGGGCTTCGGCTCCGAGTCGTATTACACGAGCGTCACGATCGACCAGCCCAGCAAGGCGGTCGCGATGTCGCGAGCGGGCGTGTGGGGCGCCGGCATGCACGGCTTCCACGAGAGCGACGTGGTGATGCACATCGGCAACAACCCGATCGTCTCGCAGTACACGCCCTTCGGCGGCACACCGCCGTGGAATCCAGTCAAGGAACTGCGCGACGCCAAGGCGCGCGGCATGAAGGTCATCTGCGTCGATCCGCGCAAGACCGACATGGCGCGCCGCGCCGATCTCTATCTCCAGATCCGCCCCGGCGAGGACCCCACGTTCCTGGCGGGCATGATCCGCGTGATCCTCGACGAGCAGCTGCACGATCAAGCCTTCTGCGCGCAGTGGATGAACGGCCTCGACGCGCTGCAGCGCGCCGTCCGCGAGTTCGACCTCGACTACGTCGCGCAGCGCACGCGGCTGCCGAAGCAGCAGATCGTCGATGCCGCGCGCATGTTCGCGAGGGCGAAGCGCGGCATCGCCGTAACAGGCACCGGCCCCGACATGGCGAAGCATCCGACGCTCACCGAGCATCTCGTGATCTGCCTGAACCTGATCTGCGGCCGCGTGAACCGCGCCGGTGAAAAAGTCCCGAACCCCGGCATCCTGACGCCTGTTACGTCCAAGAAGGCGCAGCCGACCGGCCCGTTCCCGATGTTCGGCCACGGCCCGCGCAGCCGCGTGCGGGGCCTCGGTGAGATCATCGGAGAGATGCCGTGCGCTGCGCTCAGCGACGAGATCCTGCTCGAAGGCGCCGGGCAGGTGAAGGCGCTGTTCGTGCTCGGGGGCAACCCGCTGGTCGCCTGGCCCGATCAGGCCAAGGCGGTGAGAGCGATCGATTCGCTCGACCTGCTCGTCTGCATCGACATCAAGCGCGCTGCGACCGCGAAGCAGGCTGATTATGTGCTGCCGGGCAAGATGTGCCTCGAGCGCGCCGACGTGCCGATCCTCTGCGACACCTGGTACGAGCAGCCCTACACGCATTACACACCTGCGATCGTCGACGGCCCCGAAGGTTCGGACTTGATCGAAGAGTGGGAGCTGTACTGGGAGATGGCGGCGCGCCTCGGCACGCCGATCCGGCTTGCGGGCGGCGAGCTGCCGCTCGATCGCAAACCGAGCAAGGACGAGGTGCTCGAACTCATGCTCGCGGGCGGGCGCATTCCGTTCAGCGAAGTGAAGAAGCATCGCGGCGGAACCGTGTACACGCAGGTGGAGCAGATCGTGCGGCCCGCCGACGCGAACTGCGAGAAGCGCTTCGAGATGACGCCGGAGGGCGTGGTCGACGAGCTCGCCGAGATCCGCGGCGAATCGCTGGTCGATCTGTTCACGCACCGCCTAATCAGCCGGCGCCTGCGCCAGGTCTATAACTCCTCGGGCCGCGAGCTCTCGGAAAGCCGCAAGAAGGGCGGCACCACCAACCCCGCGTTCATGCACCCCGGCGACATCGACGAACTCGGCCTGCGCTCCGGCGACGTGGTCGAGATCGAATCCGCGCACGGCAGGATCTACGGCGTCACCGCGGCTGCCGAGGATGTCCCGACTGGCGTGATCTCGATGGCGCACGCCTGGGGCGACCCCGGCGCGGACCCGAAGGATGTGCGCGAGATCGGCGCCTCGACGAACGCGCTGATTTCGAACGAAATCGACTTCGACGCGATCACCGGCATGGCGCACCAGAGCGCGATCCCGGTGAACGTGCGACGGGCGGCGGTCGCGATCTGACACGGCGAGGCGAAATCAGCGACCAGCGCTTGTTACGCCTCGTCCTTGAAGCCGTACTCCTTCGCGAGCTCGGCGACGATCAGCACGCGGCCGCTCTTCTCCATCCGCTTCGGATCGCTCGCGAGCGCAGTCACCGCGCGCCCGGTGAAGATCGGCGATTCCGCGTTCGTGAGATCCATGTTCCCGGTCTTCGCCGCCTCGATCACGAACTCGGTCTTCACTGCGCCGGGCCATAATGACACGGCCGCAACTCCGTGCGGCTTCAGCTCGTGCGCCATGTCCTTCGCGAGCCGGTCCACGCCCGCCTTCCCGACGCCGTAAGACGCGCTGAAGATGTACATGCCGCCCGCAGGCGAGGAGATGTTCACGATCAGCCCGCGCTTCGCGCGCACCATCGACGGAGCGCCGTAGACCGAGGCGACATAATGAGCGCGCAGGCCGATGCCGACCTGGTCGTCCCAAATCGAGATCGGGTGCTCCCAGAAGCCGCCGCCCCAGGCCGGTGGATCCGGGATTTTGTAGACGTTGTTCACCAGCAGCTCGAGCTGGCCCTGCTGCTCGTCGGCGACGCGCTCGAACAGCCGCTTGATCTGCGCGTCGTCGCCGTGATCGCAGGCGACCGCGATGCCGCGGCCGCCTCGTTTCGTCACGGCCTCGGCCGTCTCGCCGATCGTGCCCGGCAGTTTCGCGGTGCCCACTGCAACGGTGCGGCCCGTGACGTAGACCGTCGCGCCCGCGTCGCCGAGCGCGAGCGCGATGCCCTTGCCGATGCCGCGGCTCGCGCCGGTGACGACTGCGACTTTGCCTGCCAGAGAAATCATGTTGTCTCCAGTTGTTGGGCACACAGCGATCCGCTGCGCGGTGCGAGACCGCGGCGCTTCCGCTCCACGTTCATGCGCTCCGCGTCCGCGCTCAGCTGCGGCGTCTTCTCGCTCTCGGGCAGCTGGCCCGCCCTGTCGCGGCCGGACTTGTCGGCGTCGAACGCGATCCACTTCTCAGGCACGATCTCGAGGATCGTGCGCAGCGGCGAATCGAGAATCGAAAAGAAGTCGTCCTCGCCCGCCTTGTTGTTGGGGCTGACCTTCTTCGAGAGCGCCCGATAGAACCAATCCTTGGTCGCTTGATCTTCGTGGAAGATCGCGCGGCCCTTGACCGTCAGTGCGCCGCGCGGGCAATCCTTCGAGACGCCGGCGGTACCGCTCACCGTGACCGAGACGCGCGGATCGCGCTTTATCGCAGCCGCCCGGTGGCGGTGCGCGGCGAACGTGAGCCAGATGCGCTCGTGCTGCCAGACGAACGCGTGGACGACGCCGACCGGCCAGCCGTCCTTGGTGGCCCACATCAACACGCACTCGCTCGCGTCCTCGAGCAGCCGGTTGATCTGGTCCTTGCTGAACCCGTAGATCGACACGATTTCGTGGTCGTGTGCGGCCATGCTGCCCTCGTAGTTGTCAGGGTGAACAAACGGAGCTAGCGAGCGCGACGGTGCGCGCTCAAGGATTCGAGCGCGGCGCGACGCCATTCCACAACAACTCGGTGAGCTGCTCGGCGAGCCGCGCGGCGTCGAGCCGCTCGGCGGAATCGTTCAGCCACCAGATCCCCACCATGTGCAGCATGCCGACGATCGCGTAGGCCCACGCCTCCGCTGGGGCGGGGTCGTCGCCGGCCGCCGCGCGCGCGGCTGCGGTCCCCGCGATGATTGGCGCGGCCGCGCGGCGAGCGAACTCGAGGGTCGTCGCGAGCGTCGTGTCGCCTGCGCCGGCGCCGTTCACGAATGCGTACAGGTGCCTTTCGCCAACGATCGCCTCTAAGGTCGCCTGAAACGAAGCGACGAGCGCTGCTCGTCCTGGCGGCGCCTGCGCGCCCGCTGCCTGGGACGCCGCTTCCATGCGCGCGAGCAGACGCTCGGAGAGCGCGAACACCAGCGCGCGCCGGTCGCCGATGTGCGCGAACAGGACCGGCTTCGTCACGCCAGCTGTCGCGGCGATGCGCTCCAGGGATACCTCAGCACCGCTGTCACGAATCGCCTGCTCCGCGGCGTCGAGCAAAAGATCGCGGTCGACGCGCGCGGGCCGACCGCGGCGGGCGGTGCTCGGCGCGCCGCCTGCCTTGGCGCGAGGTGCGCGAATTCTTCGCGGTTTTTTCTTCCCGGCAGTCGGCATTGGTGGCATTATCTACTACTAGTAGGTTATTCGCGAGTGCGAATCAGGAGAATCGCATGACGATTGCTCGGCTCTTCGATCTCTCGGGCCAGGTTGCGGTCGTCACCGGCGCCGGCCGCGGCATCGGCGAGGGCATCGCGAACGTGCTCTCCGAGGCGGGCGCAGCCGTGGTGCTCGCGGCGAGGCGCGCGGACGAGGTGGAGCGCGTGGCGAAGGAACTGCGCGCACTCGGCCGACGCGCCGTCGCGGCGCCCACAGACGTCACGGACACCGACGCCGTCGAGGCGCTCGCGCTGCGCGCGAAGGCCGAGTTCGGCGCACTCGACATCTGGGTGAACAACGCCGGCGGCTCGCCGATCGCCGCGCCGCTCATCGAGCTGCCGCGCGCAGAGTGGGACGCCACGCTCGCGCTGAATCTGACCGCGGTTTGGGTGTGCTGCGTGGCCGCCGTGAAGCACATGCGCGACGGCGGGCGCATCGTGAACATTTCGTCGATTGCGGCCCACGGGCCGTTCCCGGGCAGCGGCCACTACGCCGCGGCCAAAGCCGCCGTGAACAACCTGACATTGACGCTCGCGGCCGAAGTCGGGCCGAAGGTGCGCGTGAACACGATCTCGCCGGGCGCGGTGCCGACCGAGATCATGATGACCGCGCTCAAGCTGAAGCGTGAAGACCTGCCCGCGCTCGAGAAGAACCTGCGCTTGCCCATGCGTCGGCTCGGGACGCCGGAGGATCTGGGCGCTGCGGTGCTCTACTTCAGTTCGCCCGCCTCGAGCTGGGTGACTGGCCAGGTTCTGAAGGTGGCCGGCAGCGTTTGAGTTCGGGACCTCGATGTTTCTAAACCTGCGCCGCTAGACGGCGCCAGACGAAATCCACGGAGAACCCAATGACTGCTCCCTCGATGTTCTCGACTCCCTTCCACCTGCAAGGCAACTTTGCCCCGGTCGTCGACGAGGTAACGCTCACCGATCTGCCCGTAACAGGTGCAATCCCGAAGGAGCTGAACGGACGCTTCTTCCGCAACGGCTCGAACCCGAAGAGCGGCACCTCGGCCCACTGGTTCATGGGCAACGGCATGTTGCACGGCGTACGGCTCGAGGGCGGGCGCGCCGTCTGGTACCGCAATCGTTATGTGCGAACGCCGCTGCTCGAGAACGCCGAGGCCGCTGCGATCCGGCCCGACGGCAGCACCGACATGACTGCTTCGCTCGCGAACACGCACATCGTCGCCCACGCCGGAAAAATCATGGCGCTGGAAGAAGGCCACTTCCCTTGGATCGTGTCGAAGGATCTCGACACCGTTGGCGTGCACGACTTCGGCGGCAAGCTGAAGAGCTCGATGACCGCGCACCCGCGCATCTGCCCTGAGACCGGCGAGTTGCTGTTCTTCGGCTACAGCGCGCTGCCGCCGTATCTCACGTATCACCGCGTCGCGCGCGACGGCACGCTGGTGCAGAGCGAGGAGATCACGGTCAAGGGCCCGACCATGATGCACGACTGGAACGTGACCCGGAATTACGTCGTGTTCATGGATCTGCCGATGGTGTTCGACCTCTCGATGCTCGCGAAGGGCGGCATCCCGATTCGCTGGAGCGATGATTACGGTGCGCGGCTCGGCGTGATGCCGCGCAACGGCTCGAACAAAGACGTGGTCTGGTACGAGATCGAGCCGAGCTACGTGTTCCATCCGATGAACGCCTACGAAGACGGCGACAACATCGTGCTCGACGTCGCGCGCTTCAAGAAGCTCGCCTTCAGCCCGCAAGACGGCGAAGGCACGCCCTCGGTGCTGCACCGCTGGGTGATCGACCGCAAGGCGGGCAAGGTGCGCGAGCAGCCGCTCGACGATCAGCCCGCGGATTTTCCGCGCGTCGCCGATGAGCGCGTCGGGCTGAAGAACCGCTTCGGCTACATGACCGGCCTGCCCGCCGACATGGGTGAGTTCGGCGGCCAACTCCTCAAGTACGACCTAACGACTGGCGCGAGCCGTGCGTGGCGGCTGCCCAAGGGCGACGGCGCCGGCGAGCCGGTGTTCGCGCGCGCAGGCAAGGCTGAGGACGAGGGCTACGTGCTGACGTTCGTGTACGACGCGAAGCGCGGCGCCAGCGACCTCGCCGTAATCGACGCACAGAACTTCGAGAAGGGCCCGGTGGCCCGCGTGCACCTGCCCCGCCGCGTCCCGTACGGCTTCCACGGCAGCTGGATCGCCGACTGACCGGCGGCGTCTTCGCCCGTCTGGCGGCGTTGCGCTGCGCTCGCCGTACGGGAAGTACGGCTTCGCTCGCGCGCCTTGCCAGTCGGTCGAATCCGCTCGCCGGTCCTGCTTCGACATCCTCCTAACACCTCTGGAGTTCTCCGCAGGAGAGTGCTCCGGTCGAGGACTGCAATGATTTCCGCAACGAATCGAAAAGTGGTGCTCGCCTCACGCCCGCGTGGCGTGCCCTCCGCCGGCGACTTCCGCATCGAGAGCGAGGCGCTCGCGCCGCTTGCGGACGGGCAGGTGCGCATCGACATCTCGCATCTCTCGATCGACGCGTTCATTCGCACCGCGCTCGAGGCGAGCAGCTTCCACACCTCGGTGCCGATTGGCGGCACGATCAGCGCGCTCGGGGTTGGCCGCGTGCGCGAGAGCCGCTTCGCCGGGCTCGCAGCCGGTGACGCGGTGTTCGCCCCGCTCGGCGCGCAAACGGTGGCGACGCTGCCGGGCGCGATGGCGAAGCGTATCGACGAGAAGCTCGCGCCCGCGACCGCGCACCTCGGCGTGCTCGGCCTAACGACTGGGCTCACGGCGTACATGGGCGTGCGCAAGGTCGGCGCGGTGCGCAAAGGCGAGACCTTTGTGGTGTCGGCGGCGGCAGGCGCAGTGGGCAGCGTCGCGGGCCAGATCGCGAAGATCGACGGCGCGCGCGTGATCGGAATTGCGGGCGGCGCGAGCAAGCTCCGCCACCTAACAGAAGAGCTCGGCTTCGACGCCGCGATCGACTACAAGCGCGAGAACGTCGCGGAGCGCCTGCGCGCGCTTGCTCCCGAAGGCGTCGATGTGTTCTTCGACAACGTCGGCGGCGAGAACCTCGACGTGGTCCTCGACCAGATTCGTCCGGGCGCGCGCATCGTGATCTGCGGCGCGATCTCGCAGTACTCCGGCGACATGTCGAAGGGCGTGCGCGGCCCGGCGCTCTACCTGCGCCTCGCCGAGCGCCACGCGCGCATGGAGGGTTTCGCGGTGTTCCACTTCGCGGAGGCGTTCCCAGAGGCGGAGGCCGCCCTCGCTGAGTGGCTCTCGAGCGGGCGCATCAAGCTGCACGAACACGTCGAGCACGGGCTCGAGAACTTCGGCGCCACGCTCGCGATGCTCTTCGACGGCAGCCACACCGGGAAGCTGTTACTGGCTCTCTGAGTACGGGAGCGCACTCGATGGCCGAAGTTCGCCTCGCCGATTACGACCCGCTCGATCCCGCGATCATCAAGAACCCGTTTCCGTACTACCCGCTGCTTCAACGCGATGCGCCCGTCTATCGCGTGCCGAAGCGCGGCTTCTACGTGATCAGCCGCTACGACGACGTAGAAGCGGTGCTCCAGAACTGGCAGGATTTCACGACCAGCTCCGGCCCGGGCCCGGCGTTCACGACGTCGCCGGTGCCCGCAATCCTGCAATCCGATCCGCCCGATCACACGCGCCTGCGCACGATCATCTCGAAAGCCTTCACGCCGCGCGCGGTGAAAGCGTGCGAGCCGCTGGTCGAGGCCTACGCGCCACGAGTGCATGGATCGCATCCTCGCGCAGGGGCAAGCCGACCTCGTCGAGGAGTACGCGATCCCGCTCCCGGTGGTGGTGATCGCCGAGTTGTTGGGGGTTCCGCGCGAAGACCGGCGCCTGTTCCGCGCCTGGTCCGACGAAGTGGTCGCCTCGATCGGCGGCCGGCGCGGCGCGAGCGGCGCGCCGATCGACTTCGGCACGTACTTCACGCGCGTGATCGAAGAGCGGCGGCGCGAGCCACGCGACGACGTGATCAGCAAGCTGTTCGAGCCGAACCGCTCCGGCGAAACGCTCACGGTGCCCGAGGTGCTCTCGTTCGCGCTGTCGCTGCTCGTGGCGGGCAACGAGACGACCACGGGCTTGATCGGGAACTTGTTCTTCGAGCTCGCGAAGCGCCCTGATGACTGGCAGCGCCTGCGCGCCGACCCTTCGCTGGTGCCGAGCGCGATCGAAGAATCGCTGCGCCACGACGGCCCGAACCAAGGCCTGTTCCGCCACGCAACGCGCGACGTGACACTGCACGGCGTCACGATCCCGGCGAACAGCAAAGTGCTCGTACTGTTCGGCGCGGCCGGCTACGACGCGAAGCACTTCC